>NZ_JBAKHX010000003.1:0-222012 GCF_036906915.1 Micromonospora sp. CPCC 206061 | reverse complement strand
ACCATCGTAATACTGCAACCACGGATCCGGACCACGCACCTTCAACGGATTCGTAAACGTGCGGTTGGACGGCGGGGGGGTCGTGGGTGGCGCGCTGGTCGGTGGTGGCGTCGTCGGCGCCGCGGTCGTCGGGGCGGGGGTGGCCGTGCCGTTACAGGTCACGCCGTTGAGCGCGAAGCTTGTGGGCGCCGGGTTGGTGCCGGCCCACGAGGCGTTGAAGCCCATACCGGCGGTCGCGTTCGTGCCGAGCGCCCCGTTCCAGCTGGCGTTGGTGACGCGCACCTGGGCGCCGCTCTGCGTGAAGGTGCCGTTCCAGCCTTGGCTGATCTGCTGCCCGGCGGTGAACGACCAGGTGAGCGTCCAGCTGCTGAGCGGGTCGCCGAGGTTGGTCAGGTTTACGTTGCCGGTGAAGCCGCTGGGCCACTGCGAGCCCACCGAGTAGGTCACCGAACAACCCGCCGCGGCGGCCTGCGCCGTGACAGCGGTGAGGCCGCCCCCGACGCCGACCAGCACTACCGTGGTCGCGGCGAGGAGGGCGCGAGAGCGCCTGATGCGCATGTCTAGCTCCCGAGGTCAAGAAGGGGCGAACTGTCGCGAAGACGGTCGCCCGGGAGCCGACTTCCGGATCAACATAGCCAATCACATAGATCGATGCAAGCTATGAGATCAACGCTTCCGCCTCGTCCGCCGGCACCGGCTCGGAAAACAGGTGCCCCTGGCCGTACGCGCAGCCCAGGCGCAACAGGTGCACCCGTTGCGCCTCGGTCTCGACGCTCTCGGCGATGAGCTGCATCCCCAGGTTGCCGCCCATGAGCACGATGGTCTGCACCAGCGCACTGCTCTTCGCGTCGACGCCGAGCCGGCCCACGAACGACCGGTCGATCTTGAGGGCGTCGATGGGCAGCCGGTGCAGGGCCTCCAGCGACGAGTATCCGGTGCCGAAGTCGTCGATGTGCAGCTCGCACCCGAGGTCGTGCAGATCCTCCAGCATCTTCTTGGCCAGCGCCACGTTGTTCATGATCACGCCTTCGGTGATCTCAAACGCAAGGTTGCGGGGGTGCAGGCCGGCGTGCCGCAGTGCCCGCTCGACATCGTCAACCAGGCCGCCATGCCAGAACTGCCGGTTCGACACGTTGAGGCTGACCCGCAGGTCGTCGCGGCCCGGCGTGCGCTGCCATGCGGCGAGCCGCCGGCACGCCTCCCCGATCGTCCACCGGCCGATCGGGATCACCAGGCCGCTCTCCTCGGCAACGCCCAGGAACGCGTCCGGCAGTATCAGCCCGCGCACCGGGTGTCGCCACCGGATCAGGGCTTCGAAGGCGCGGGTGCGGCCGCTGCCCAGCTGCACGATCGGCTGGTAGTACACCTCCAGCTCGCCCTGGTAGATCGCCTGGCGCAGCTCGGTCTCGATCTGGAGCCGGGTCACCGCCTTGGCGCGCATCGCCACGTCGAAGAGCGCGTGGGAGCCCTTGCGCTGCGACTTCGACCAGTACATGGCGATGTCGGCGTCGCGCACGAGGTCTTCCGCCTCGACGTACCGGTCGCCGCCCAGCACGATGCCGATGCTGGCGGTCACCACGACGTCTTGCCCCTGGAGGCGGAACGGCGGCGCCAGCGCGGCGTGCAGACGCTCGGCGACCTGCACTGGCGTGTACGGCTCGGACACCCCGTCCATCAGGATGAGGAACTCGTCGCCGCCGAACCGCGCCGCAGTGTCGCCCTCCCGCAGGGTGTCCGCGATCCGGCGCGCCACCTGGATCAGCATGCGGTCGCCGGCGGTGTGCCCGAGGCTGTCGTTGACCACCTTGAAACCGTCGAGGTCGACGAAGAGCACCGCGAAGTCGCGCCCGCGCTGCCGCATGGCATCCCGGAGGCGGTCGAGAAACAGGGTGCGGTTCGGCAAGCCGGTCAGGTGGTCGTACAACGCCGCGACCCGGAGCTGCTCCTCCTGCTGGCGCAGCGCCGCCAGTACGGTCTGGAAGTCCAGTGCCACGGTCAGCAGCGCCGCCCAGTGGTTGATCGGCTCGCGCCCCGTGCCGACCCGGGTCTCCACCGAGTCGACCACGGCCAGCAGCCCCCAGTCGCTGTCTTCGACCTTCACCGGCACCACGAAGGTCATCGCGTCCGGCGCCTCGCGGGCGGCCGCCAGCACTTCGGCGGGCGGGAAGCGGCTGATCGGCACGGAACGCGGCGGCTCGGCTGCCAGCGGGTCGCGGTAGAAGGAGCCGACCAGCTCCAGCTCCGGGTCTGGTGCGTCGCGGTCGCCCCACAGGCCGAGGCAGCCAGCGCGCGCCGAGGTCCGCGCGAGCCAGTGCAGATGCCGCGGGTCCTCCTCATGTCCGCGTAGCAGGTTCATGCTGACCTCGTACTGCCGACTGAGGGTCACCTGGAGGTGGGTGCGCTCCCGGTAGTACCCGCGACCCGCGGCTTCCAGCTCGTCGATCGGCGGCACCGGGCGGCTGCCGCGCGGGCACCCGCACGACTCCCGCACGATGAGCGTGGTCGGGACCAGGATTCGGTCGGGTGCCGACTCGCCGCGGAGCTGGGCGGCGAGCGTGGCGACGGCGGTTCGCCCGATCGTCTCGACCGGATGGTTGACCGTGGTGAGGCGGGGCAACGTGTACGCGGCGGCACGCAGGTCGTCGAAGCCAACGATCGCCTGATCATCAGGTACCCGATAGCCGGCGTTGGTCAGGACCCGCAGGAAGCCGACGGCGTTGGCGTCGGTCCCGAGGACCGTTGCCGTCGACGGCAGCCCGGTGGCGATCAAGGCCCGCGCGGCGCCTTCGCCACCACCCTCCTGGTTGTCCTCGGCGTGGAAGATCAGGCCCGGGTCGGGCACCAGCCCGTGTGCGCGCAGCGCCTCCACATAGGTCTCATACCGCTGCCGGACGTCCTTCGCGCCGAGGTAGCCAGCGAAAGCGATCCGCTCGTGGCCGTGGCCGACGAGATGGGCGACCGCGTCGCGGACCCCGGTGGTGTTGTCGGGCAGTACCACCGGGGAGCCGACCTGGGGTACCTCGTGGCTGATCGTGACCACCGGTTTGCCGGTGGCCCGGATCTTGGCCAGATAGCTGGGGGTCGCCGCGTTGATGATCACGATGAAGCCGGCGGCGTGGCCCCACGCGGCCGGGTGCCGGAGGTCGGGTGGCTGGCGCATCTCGAGCTGGTCGGTGCCCGCGTCGAGGGTTTGCAGCGCGACCACGGTCGCGCCCTCGTCAGCCGCCGCCCGGACGATGCCCTGGAGCAGCCCGCCGAAGTACCAGCCGCCGAGGAACGGCGACAGTACACCCAGCGCGAGATCGGCCGACACCTGCGAGGCTACGCCGAACTCCTGGTTGCCGTGGGGCAAATGACAATGACGATGGGGCCCGGCGCGACACGCCGGGCCCCATCTCAGCTGAAGCCTTGAATCAGCGAGCCCTTACAGGGGCGGGTACGCGTTCTGCATGAGCTGCGTGACCTGCGCCGGGAACCATGCACCCGAGATCGGGGCATTGTCGAGGGCGCCAGACAGGTTGTTGCCGTTGCGGTAGTTGCCGGTGTACGTCGGGTCGCACATCCGGTCGAAGCCCTTGCCCTCGGGGTTGTCGATCAGGCGGCTGGAGCCGTCGGACTCACCCGGGGGCTTGACCCACACGTAGGCGTCGATGCCGGAGGCCGGGGCAACGCGCGGACGCTCGCCGAGGCCGGCGCCGCTCTGGTTGCACCAGTTGCCCTTGTGGATGCGGCGGTCGATCCGGGAGCCATTGACCTGCTCGTCGATGGTGCCCGTGGTGCGCGGGCCGGTCGGCCGAGCCGAGCCGCCCCAACCGTTGCGGGAGGTGTCGATCAGCATGCCGATGTTCGACGGCATGCCCTGGGTCGTCAGCTCGGTGCGGAACGCCTGGGCGAACGACAGCTCGTCGTTGTAGCGGTTCCAGTCGATCCACTTGGACTGCCGGGTCTGGTCGTTCACCGTGATGTACGGCTCCTGCAGGGCCGAGTAGTTGGCCGTGTTGGTGATGAAGCCGTGCACGTTGTTGACGCTGCCGGACTGCCGGACGGTGTCGGCGATGAGCTGCGCGCTCGGGCGGAAGTTGTCGTCCCAGCCGATCCAGCCGTGGTGGGCGGCGTCGACATAGTTGTAGACGTTGCCGATCGCGCCGAGCTTCTGCAGGGCGTACGCGATGCCGGCCTGGTAGTTGCCGTTGGCCTTCATCGTGTTGCACTGCGCGGTCTCGCCGCCCCGCCCCGCCACGTTCGTGATCAGGTTCGGCAGCGAGTCGATCTCGATGATGTTGATGATCCGCAGGCTGGCGTACTTCGGGTCAGCCTGGATCGCCGCGATCGGGTCGATGTACTCGGTCCGGTAGCGACCGATCTCGGTCGCGCCGAGCTCACCGTTGGAGGCGAGCGCCGCGCAGTCACGACCGGGCAGGTTGTAGATCACGAACTGGATGTAGCTCGCACCCTGCCGCAGCGCGTCGTCGAGGTGCTCACGTACCCCGAACGCGCCGTTCGAGCTGCTGTTCGGCGTGCCGTTGATGGCCGCGATCCGGTCGATCCACACCGCGGTCGGGTTGTTGGCGATGCGGCTACCGCCGGAGACGCTGTTGGCCTTGGCCTGCCACTCCGTGTTCCGGTAGCCCTGGCCGCCCGAGTACGGGTTGTCGACCTTCTGGCCCGGGTTGGGCGGCGGGCTGGTCGTCGGGTTGGTGCCCGGCGTGGTCGGGTTGGTGCCCGGGGTCGTCGGGTTGGTACCCGGCGTCGTCGGGGTCACCGTGCCGGTGCACGCCACACCGTTGACGGAGAAGGCGGTCGGCACGGCGTTGGTGCCGGTGTGCGTGCCCGTGAACCCAGGGTTCACAGAGCCGCCGTTCGCCACGCTCCCGTTCCAGCTCTCGTTGCTGACGGTCACCTGGGTGCCGCTCTGGGCGAACCGGCCGTTCCAGCCCTGGCTCACGCGCTGCCCGTTCGCGAACGAGAAGGTCAGCGACCACGAGGTCCAAGCGTCGCCGACGTTGCGTACGGCGATGCTGCCCTGGAAGCCGTTGTTCCACTGGCTGGCGATCGTATAGGTGACGCTGCACCCAGTGGCGGCGCTCGCGGGCAGGGCCTGGATCACGGAGAGGCCGCCCAGGCCAACAGCGGCAACCGACGCGATCGCGAGGCTCCGCTTTCTGTTGCGACTCAAGACGAGTCTCATTCGTATTCTCCTACTTCGTCGCGCGTCGCCAGAGTGAGGCGCTCTGGCGTGGCGGACCGCGGGCTCAGAGGATGGTGGCGCCGCAGAACGCCGGAGGGGGGCGGCTCGCCTAGCCCGGAGCGGCGAGCAAAAGATCATTGCGGTCATCCGTGCGTACGGCTCTCGCCGATCCGCGTGCCCTGGTCAACCGCTCGCATCGGCTCCCCCGAATGCGTTAAGCGAGTCTTGCATGGGAGGGCTCCCACGCACAAGCAGAAGCCGAGGAAACGATATCCGGTTACCCGCATATATTGAGCTTCGTCACACTCTAGTTCCTCGATCGCACAGGCTGTGGCAGGGTCCTGGGCGGGTGCACCCTCATCGATGGCACACCTAACCTACGGGGGACAATCAGGTGCGTATCCGATCAGCCGTGACCGCGCTCGCGGTCGCGGCAGCCGCTGTACTCGTCCCGGCGTCCGCCTCGGCGGCACCGGCAGGGCCCGCAGGGCTTGTCGTGAAGAACGGCGCCACCCAGCCGGTCTTCTCGCTCGCCGCCGCCATCCAGGAGACCGTCTACATCACCGCGCCGATGGACAGCAACGGCGACGGGAGCAACGACCGCATCGCCGCCCGTCTCATCCGCCCCGAAGGCACCGCCAGCGGCCTCCAGGTAGCGTCGGTGATCCACGCCAGCCCGTACTTCGGGGTCAGCTCGCTGGCCCGCCAGCAGTCCGATCTCATCGTGCCGGCCCCGCACTTCAACACCTGGTTCGACGACTACTTCGTGCCGCGCGGGTACGCCGTCGTCGAGGTCGAGATGCAGGGCACCGCCGAGTCCGAAGGCTGCGCGACCACCGGCGGTCCCGAAGACACGATCAGCGCCAAGGCGGCCGTCGACTGGCTGGGCGGCCGCGCCACCGCCACGTACGCCGACGGCACCCCAGCGGTGGCGACGTGGAGCACCGGCTCGGCAGGCATGATCGGCGTCTCGTACGCCGGCACCCTGCCCATCGCGGTCGCCGAGACCGGCGTCGAGGGACTCGAAACCATCGTGCCGATCGCCGGCATCTCCAGCTGGTACGACTACGCCCGCGCCCACGGCATCGCGTACGGCGGCTTCAGCAGCCGGTACCCGCAGTCGCTGGCGCAGTACGTCTCGCACCCCACCGCGCTCAGCCAGTGCGCCAGCCGGTATCAGCAACTCGGCGACCAGGCCGACGACGCCACCGCCGACTTCAACGCGTTCTGGCAGGCCCGTGACTATCGTGACCAGGCCAGCCAGGTCGAGGCTTCCGTCTTCATGGTGCACGGGCAGCAGGACCGCAACACCAAGACCACCCACTTCGGCCGCTACTGGGACCAGCTGATCGCGAACGGCGTGCCGCGCAAGCTGTGGCTGCACGACGGCGGGCACAGCGACCCGTTCAGCTCCGACCTCGTCGCGCGCGACACCGTCGGCCGGTGGATGGACCACTGGCTCTACGACATCGACAACGGGATCATGAACGAGCCGCAGGCCACCATCAAGCGCCCCGACGGCACGACCAACACGTACGCCACGTGGCCGGGCGGCACCGAGACCAGCCTGTACTTCGGCGGCCCGGCCACCGGCGCCGCGGGCACCCTGCTCACCTCGCCCGCCTCGGGCGGCACCCAGTCGTTCACCGACGACCGCTTCCAGCTCGAGTACCCGATGACCACCGCGCCCGAGACCGCAAAGCCCGGCCGCCTCGTCTACCTGGCACCCGTGCTGACCGCGCCGAAGCGGCTCTCCGGCACCGGCCGAGTGCAGGTCACCTTCACGTCCACGTCGTCGAGCACCCCCTTGACGGCGATGCTGGTCCACTACACCAACGGCGCGCCGACGAGGGTCGTGACCCGAGGCGCCCTGGACACGAAGAACCGCACATCCCTGACGACCGCGTCCCCGCTGGTGCCTGGCACCCAGTACACAGCGACTATCACGCTGGAGCCCAAGGACTACATCTTCCCGACGGGTTCGAGAATCGGCGTGGTCGTCGTAGCGAACCACAACGAATACCTGGCGCCAGACCCGGCCGCGGGCGGCGTGACAGTCTCCCTGGCGCCCAGCCGGGCTCTACTGCCCCTGATCTAGCCGGGAACTTGCCGAGTTGTGGCGCCATACGTGCCACAACTCGGCAAGTTTTTCTCAGGCGCGGCGGGCGCGGGTGGAGACGAACGAGTAGGACATCGCCGCGAACGCCTCGTCACGGGCCAGTGCGCGGAAGGTGCGGAGCTGGTCCGGGGAGATTCCGGCTGCCAGCAGTCTTGGCTCTAGCTGGCGGGAGTTGTTGTCGTACAGCGACATGGCCAGAGAGCCACCCGTCCAGCTCTCGACGTGCACCGTGGTGTCGATGTCGGTCAGACCGGCCTGCGCCATCTCGCCGTGCACGTCCTGCGCCCACGCCAGGTCGGCGCCCCGGTCGCGGAGCACGCCGAACAGCGCGTCCATCACCTCCTGGAAGAGCTTCGCCGAGTCGTCGCTCGGCGCGATCAGCACTCGGGGCGCCGCCGTGCAGTCGAACTCCTCCACCACCAGCCAGCCGCCGGGCGCCAGCGCGCTCGCCATCTGCGCAAGGACCCGCCGCCGCTCGGGCAGGTGCAGCAGCAGGAGCCGGGCGTGGATGACGTCGAACGGTCCACCGGGCGGCGGGGTTTCGCGGGCGTCGTGCCGCAGTATCGACAGGTTGTCGTCGGGCACGAGGTGCAGCGGGTCGATGTCGGTGGCGACGACGTGCCCGACGGGGCCAACCGCGCGCGCCATGAAGTAGGCCACCGATCCGCCACCCGCGCCGGCCTCCCAGCACCGGGCACCCGGGCGAAGCACGAGCCGGCGCGCCGTGATCGGGTCCAGGAAGGACTCCAGCGCGCGCAGTTGGTTGTCGGCTTCAGGCGAACGGTTGCTGAACGCGTATCCGGGCATGGTGTTACCTCCGCTGGGCGATGCTGAGCAGGGCTTCGATGGGTGCGGGGTCGGCGCGTACGCCGTCCGCGGGCTCGTCAGCGACCAGGCGGCCGTAGTCCAGGACGGCGATCCGGTCGGCGAGCTGTACCGCGTGGTGGAGCTGCTGTTCGACGAGCAGCACGGTCATGCCGTCGGCGGCCAGGCCGGCGACGACCTCCCGTACCCGGTCCGCCACCTCGCCGGCCAGCCCTTCGCATGGTTCGTCGAGCAGCAACAGGCGCGGCTGGGTGAGCAGGGCTCGGGCGATGGCGAGCATCTGCTGCTCGCCGCCGGAGAGCTGGTTGCCACGGTGCCGCAGTCGCTGCGCCAGCCGGGGCATGAGATCCAGCACCCTCTCTACTGTCCATATAGGACTTCTGAAGAGACCGGTGACTAGCGACAGGTGCTCCGTCACCGTCAGGCTCGCGAAAACGCGCCGGCCCTGAGGGACCAGACCGACGCCGGCGCGGGCGATCCGGTGCGCTGGCCTGCCGGCGAGATCGACGCCCGACACCTCGACGGTGCCCGAGTACGGGCGCAGCAGGCCGGCGATCGCGTGCACGAGCGTGGTCTTGCCGGCGCCGTTGCGCCCGATGATCGCCTGGACCCGCCCCGCGCCGACGCACAGGTCGACGTCGTGCAGGACGGTCCCGCCGCCATATCCGGCGCTGAGGCGGCTTATCCGCAGCACTCAGCTCACCGCCTCGGCGTACGCGCTCCGGACCACCGAAGAGGTGCGGATCTCGTCGGGGGTACCGGTGAGGACGCGCCGGCCGTCGCGTAACACGGTGACCCGGTCGGCGAAGGCGTAGACCAGATCGAGCCGGTGCTCGACGAGCAGCACGGTCACGGTGCGCGACAGGTCATCGAGCACCGCACTGAGCTGCGCGAACTCGACCGCGGACAGGCCCGCCGCCGGCTCGTCCAGCAGCAGCAGCCGAGGCCGGCCGGCCAGCGCCATGGCGATCTCCAGTTGCCTGCGCTGGCCGTGTGAAAGCTGGGCGGCGGCCACGTCGGGGAGCGCGAGGGAGGTCAGGAGCTCACGGGCCGCCGGCAGCGTGCGGCGGAACCCGCCGCGGCGCCGCGCACCGGCCACCGCAATGTTGTCCAATGTGGATAGGGAAGGCCAGATGGCAGGCCGTTGGTGGATGCGGCCGACCCCGAGCCGGGCTCGTCGCGCCGGCCCGAGCCGGGTGATGTCGCGCCCGGCGACCCGGATCCGCCCGCCGTCCGGGCGCGTCGCGCCGGCCACGAGGTCGAGCAGCGTCGTCTTGCCCGCACCGTTCGGTCCGATGAGCGCGTGCCGCTCCCCCTCACCGATCCGCAGGTCGATCCGGTCCAACGCGACCAGCGACCCGTACCCGCGAGACAGGGCCTCGACGTCGAGCAGAGCTCTCATGCGACCACGCGCCGCAGCCTGAAACGGAACCGTGGCAGCACATATGCGGCCGTTATGAAGAGCGCGCCGAGCAGGAGCGGCCCGCGCCCGGGCAGCAGGCCGGAGAGCCAGTCGCGGGCCGCCAGCACGACAGCGGTGCCGGCGATGGCGCCGACTACCGAGCCGGCCCCGCCGATCACCACACCGAGCAGCAGCAGCGCCGCGACATCGAAACCGAAGTCGGCCGGTGACAGGTACTGCTGCGTGGTGACCAGCAGCGAGCCCGCCACCCCCGCGATCGCCCCGGCCGCGACGTACGCGATGGCCAGGTACGCGCCCACCGGGTGCCCGCTGGCCCGCATCCGGGCCTCATCGTCGCGGCAGCCGCGCAGGTACATGCCGGAGGGCCCGCGCAGCAGCAGAACCACCGCACACAGCACGATCCCGACCACGGCCAGCGCGTACAGGTACCGCGCCCGGTCGGTGTCGAGGACCGGCAGTCCCCACAGTGGGCGGGGCGACGGCATGCCCGCGAGCCCGTCGGTGCCGCCGGTCACCGACCGCCACCGGCTGGCGGCGGTCACCACGAGTTCGCCGATCGCCAGCGTGATCATGAGTACGACCACGCCACGGGCGTACACGACGAGCGGCACCGTGAGCGCCGCGAAGGCCGCGCCGACCGACGCACCCATCAACAGTTGCGTGACGCCCACCGACGAGGAGTGCAGCGCGAGCGTCGCCGCCGCGTACGCGCCGGCCGCGAACGGCGCGGTCTGCCCGAGCGTGGGCAGGCCGGCGACGCCGGTCAGCAGCGCCACGCTCACCGCCACGAGGCCGAGCACGAGGATGCGGGCCAGCGTCGCCGTGGTGTAGGGGTCGGCGAGCCACGGCGCCGCGACGGCCGCCAGCAGCGCTGGCGCGATCAGCCATCTCATGCCGGGCTCCATCGCCGGATCAGCCCGTGGGAGCGAGCCGCGAGAACGGCCGCCATCGCCGCGAAGAGCAGGAACGGCGCGGCGGTCGGCGCCAGGGCGACGCCCAGCGTCTGGATCTCACCGACCGCGAGCGCGGCCAGGAGAGTGCCGGCGACCGAGCTGCGCCCGCTGTGCCCGCCGAGCACGACGACCACGAGCGAGAGCAGCAGCACGGTGGCGGCGGTGCCCGGCCCCGGACCAATGATCGGGGCGCCGAGCACGCCGGCGGTGCCCGCGAGCGCGCCGGACGCGGCCAGCACGCCGAGGCGTACCCGCGCTGGGCTCACGCCGAGACAGGCCACCATGTCGGGGTCGTCGAGCGCGGCCCGCACGAGCATGCCGGCCCGGGTGCGGGTCACCACCGCGTGCAGCGCCAGCGCGAGCGCCGCCGCCACCGCGATGAACACCAGGCGGTACCCGGCGTAGGCGTGCCCGGCCAGGTCGACCGGGCGGTCCACAGTGGCCGGTACCCGCACCGGAAGGTTCTCCGCCCCGAACGCCATGACCAGCACGCTCCCGCCCGCGAGCGCCACCCCGAACGTGAGCAGCGCCTGCGTCAGGTGGTCACCGCGGGGTACCGGCGCGAGCATGCCGGACAGCGCGGCACCACCGGCGGTCGTCGCGGCGACCCCCGCGACGAGAGCCAGCAGCAACGCCAGCCAGCTCCCGTCGCTCAGGGTCGCCGCGACGTAGGCACCGATCGCGTACAGCGTGCCGTGCGCGAGGTTGAGGATGCCGGCCACCCCGAAGGAGAGCACCAGCCCCGCCGCCACGACGAACAGCAACAGTCCATACGCGACACCGTCGAGCGCCGGAATCAGGTAGGCATCAACCCGATTCATTTGCCTACCGTTGCGAGGTCCGTCACGACCATGTTGGACAGTGCCCGCCCGTCCTGCCGGACCTGGCGCAGGTACCACTTCTGCACCGGCGAGTGCGTGGACTTGGAGAACTGCCAGGCGCCGCGCGGGCTGTCGATCTGCCCGAGCTGGCCGATCGCCCTGTTGATCGACTCGGGCGTCGGGTTGTCACCGGCCGCGCCGATCGCCTTGTCCAGCACGGCCGCCGCGTCGTACGACGCCATCGCGTACGTGGTGGGTGGAGCGTCGTGGTTCTCCTTCCAGGCCGCCACGAACGAGCGGTTTTCCGCGTTGTCGAGGTCGGGCGAGTAGTTGAGCACCGAGAAGATGCCCCGTGCCGCCGGGCCCTGCGCGTTGAGCACGCCGCCCTCGGTCAGGAAGCCCGCCGCGTACAGCGGAAGGTCCTTGATCTCGGACTGGGAGTACTGCTTCACGAAGTCGATCGCGGCGGTGCCGGCGTAGAAGGTGTAGACCGCCTTGGCGCCGGACGCCTTTATCTGCGCGAAGTACGGCGTGAAGTTGGTCGTCGTCGGGAACGGCGTGAACCGGGTCTTGCCGTCCGCGTTCGCCAGCGTGCCGCCGGCCTTGGTGAACGCCTCGGTGAAGCCCTTCAGCTGGTCGTGCCCGCCCTGGTAGTCCGGCCCGATCGCGTACACCGAGCCGTCGACGTGGTCACGCACGTACTGCGCCACCGAGGCGCCTGTCTCCTGCGACAGGTACGAGGTGTGCCAGACCCGGGACACGTCCTTGAACGCCGGCCGGGCGTTCGCACCGATGAACGGGATCTTCGCCTCGGTCAGCACCGGGTACACGCCAGCGGCCGAACCGCCGCCGACGATGCCGGTCAGCACGGACACCCGGTCCTGCTTGACGAGTTTGGTCGCGGCGGGCACCGCGGTCGGTGGCCCGTCGCCCTCGTCGGCCACGACCAGCTCGATCGGGTGGCCGCCCAGCTTTCCGCCGTGGGTTCGCAGATAGAGCTGGAAGCCGTCGCGCATGTCGGTGCCGATCGCTTGGTACGTGCCGGAAAGCGACGCCAGCAGGCCGACCTTGATCGTCCCGGGCGATCCTTCCGGTTCACCGCCACACCCCGCGGCGGCAACCGTCACACCGAGCGCTAGCAAGCCGGCCAGAACCTTGCTGCGATACATCGTTCTCCCTCTACCTGAGTGCTCCTCGAGACGCTGGGGTCAGCGCCTCGCCGATCCGATTCGCCAGCTCCGTCATCTCGTACGAGACCTTTCCGACGTCGCACGTCGGGGTCGCCAGTACGAGCAGTGAGGCGCCGTCGTTGAAGGACATCGAGAACATGAAGCCGCCCTCGAGTTGGGTCACATTCGAGATCACCGTGCCCGCGTCGAAGAACGCCGCCGCGCCGCGCAGCAGGCTGACCAGGCCGCTGCCGGTCGCCGCGAGCTGGTCGGCGCGGTCCGCCGGCAGGTCGCGGGTGGCGGCGACCATGAGGCCGTCGGCGGAGATGGCGATCGCGTGGCTGACGTCGGGTGCCCGCTCGGCGAAGCTGTCCAGCATCCAGCCGAGATCTCCGTAATTGGTGATCACTTTCGTTCTCCAGTCTTCGCATCCGTTGCGGGGTTGCTGCTCATGGCCACCGGGCGGCGCGCGGCCACGCCACGGGCGTACGCCGACATCGCCGCGGCGACCTGTGCGGGGTCGCGCTGCTCGGAGCGGTCGTCCCGGTCTGCGGGCACGGTGATGCCACCGGGTACGAGGTGGCGCTGCGGCTGCCGGATCGGCAGGCCCGACGGCGTCTTCGCCTCGACCTGCGGCGTCAGCGCCTCGCTGGCGGCGCGCCAGCCTTCGTCGCCGGGCGTTTCCCAACTGCTGGAGCGATACGTGGTGGGCGCGGCGGCCTCGGGTTTCGGCTCCGGGGCGGGCTCGGGCGCCGGTTCAGCCGGGTAAGGCTGAGAGTGGCCGTTGTCGTTGCCGTTGCCGTTCGTCTCCGTCGTACTCCCGGCGCGGAACCAGCTGTTCACCTGTTCGAAGATGAGCAACTCCTCGGTCTGGTCGTTTTCTCGGCGGGGCGGAGGGCGGCGGGAGGGCGGCGGGCCTCCATACCCACCGCCCCCGCCTGGGGCCGGGGCCGGCGCCGCGGGTACCGGAGCGGAGAGCGTCACCGGCGGCGACACCGGTATCGGCAGCGTGGAGCCCGACTGGAATATCGGCGCGACCGGCAGCGCCCGCTCGGCGCCGCGGCTGCGGTACGCCGCCGTCCGGGGCAGGTCGACGGGCGGCGGCCCAGCGGCGGGCAGCTGCGCCTCCGGCGATACCGGACGGATGATCGCGCCGGGCAGTGAGACCTCGGCGATCGTGCCGAGCTTCGGGGCGGGACGCAGCTCGACCGAGGCGCCGAGGCGGTTGGCGAGCTGCCCGACCACGACCAGGCCCATCGCCCGGATAGCGGCAACGTCGATGGCCGGCGGGTGGGCCACCAGCTCGTTGAGCTGCGCGAGCCGTGCCGGTGGCAGGCCGACGCCCTCGTCGCTGATCTGCACGATGACCCGGTCGCCGAGCCCGCGCGCCGTGACCCAGGTGTCGCTGTCGGGCGGGGCGTAGCTGGTGGCGTTGTCCATGAGCTCGGCGAGCAGGTGCACGACCTCGTCGACCGCGTCCGGCATCACGGCCACGTCGCCGTCGACGACGCCGAGCCGGATGCGGGTGTAGTTCTCGATCTGCGACATCGCCGCCTGCAACACCATTGGCAGCGGCACGTCATCGCGGCGTACCCGGCCGACGCCGACCCCGCCCAGCACCAGGAGGCTGGCGTTGATCCGCGCCATCCGGGTCGCCAGGTGGTCCAATGTGTACAGTTGCTGCAACCGCTCCGGGTCGGTCTCGTCCTTCTCGACGGTGTCGACCTGTGCCAGTACCGCGTCGACCAGCCGCTGCTCGCGGCGGCTGAGGTGGATGAAGATGTCGGCGGTGTTGGCACGCATGACGGCCTGCTCGGCCGCGGTGCGTACGGCGGCCCGGTGCACCGCGCTGAACGCCTGGCCCACCTCACCGATCTCGTCCTTGCTGAAACGCTCCAGCGGGGCGACCTGCATCGCCAGCGCCTCCGGGTGTACGGCCGCGCGGTCCGCGCTGCGCAGCTCGGCCACCAGATGGGGCAGTTCGTTGAACGCCACGGTGTTCGCCGCGTCCCGCAGCCGCCGCAGGCGGCGGGTGATCTGGCGGGCGACCGCCCACGTCACCACGAGCGTCAGCAGGAGCGCGACCAGCATCGCGACGCCTTCGAGGACCGCGCGCTGCCGCTGGTCGACGCGGGCGGCCTCGATGTCGACCCGCACCGCCGCGTCGACCCGCTGTTGCACCTCGTACAGGCGGCGCGCGTGCGCCTGGGTCGCGGTGATCCACTGGCCGGCGTCCAGCGTCAGCTCGTCACCGGCCCGGGCCCGCGACACCTCGTCCTGGAGGCGTTGCAGCGCAAGGATCTCCTCACCGCTGCCCGCCTGCTCCCACCAGACCCTCCACTGTGGCCGGGCGAGGCCCAGGAACGTGAGGCTCGACTCGGTGAAGCTGGTGCGCGACGCGGTGATGTCCTGCTGGAGCGCGGGTGTGAGCTGCCCGGCGGCGAGCGCCCGCATGACGGCGACCTGCTGCTGGCCGATCGCCTCACCGGCCTTGGCGAGCGCGGCGGCGGCACGGATGTCGTCGGCGATCTCGGTCGACGCCACGCCCTGCGACGTGGCCTCGCGGTACGCCAGCAGGTCGGCGATGACGATGCGATAGCTGAACGTCATCGCGGAGACCGAGGCGTTGGCGGCCGTGCGGACCTGCGCGCGCAGCGGTGCGAGGCCCGACAGCGACGTGTCGATCCGGTCCAGGACGGTGGCCGTGCCAGGCGACACCGAGGGGACCAGGGCACGCTGCCGCCGGTACTGGGCGACGGCTTCGTCGCTCGCGGCGGTCTGCTCCGCGAAGGCGCTCTCCTGGCGCGGCGTGCCGTTGGTGAGCAGGTCGGCCGCGGAGACGCGTTCGCGCTGGAGCTGGTACGCGAGCGCGCCAGCGTCGGTCGCCAGGTCGGAGAGGACGCCAAGGTCGCTGGCACGGTCTGCCTGCCGGACGCTCGCGGCGAGCGCGAACCCGGCGAAGCCCACCACCGCGACCAGTGGAGCGATCACGATGATGCGCAGCCGAGAGGCGATTTTCCAGCCTCTCAGGCGGGTTGGATACTGATGATCCGCATGGGCTTGACTGGCAGACACCAAGGCCGGCTCCCACGTGTCGTCAACATTGATCAAGCTGACTGTGTGGGTGAGCCGTCCGATCTTGTCGCACAAAAAGTGCGATGATCGCGACTGCGGGTGGCGGCAGCCGTACCCAGCGCTATGCGGCGAGAACCTCCTCTTCCCCGGTGGCGCGCGCGCCGACGGGGTCGACGATGACGGGCAGTGCCCGATGCGCGCGGAAAGCGACATTGGGCCTGTAGGAGCGAGCGTGACCGGGTGCCAGCCGGAGCCCGGGCACCGCCGCGGCGAGCCGGGTCAGCGCGGTCTGCGCCTCCAGCCGGGCCAGCGCGGCACCGATGCAGAAGTGCGGGCCGTACCCGAACGACACGTGGTCGCGCACGTCGGCGCGGTGCGGGTCGAACCGGTCCGGCTCGGCGAACACGGCTGGGTCGCGGTTGGCCGCGCCGATCATCAGCAGGCAGCGCGAGCCCGCCGGGATCATCACGCCACCGATCGTGACGTCGCGGCTCGTCATGCGCAGCCAGCCGTCGATAGCCGGTCCAAATCGGAGGGTCTCCTCGACGTACCCGGGCACGGTCGACGGGTCGGCGACCAGGCCATCCCACCGGCTCGGGATCGAGAGCGCGTAGTCGAGGCAGTGTGCGAGCAGCCCGGACGTGGTCTCGTGGCCGGCGACCAGCAGGTTGAACGCCAGGCTCGCCACCTCGGACTCGGTCAGCACGCTGTCGTCGCCGTCGCGGTACCGCAGCGCCCGGCTGATGTAGTCGGTGCCGAGAAGTTCACTGTGGTTGACCTTGGCCACCAGATCCTGGCAGTACCGCCAGAAGTCCAGCAGGCCCTGCGCGAGCCGCACCTGCTCGTCAGGGCTCGGCTGGCCCCAGACCAGCGCGATCTGCCCGTCGGACCAGCGCTTGATCTGCGCGATGTCGTGCTCGGGGACACCGAGAATGTCGAGCACCACGAGCAGCGGCAGCTCCGCCGAGAACTCCGGGATGAGGTCGACCACCGCGCCTCGCCTGCCAGCGATCCGCGACACCAGCTCGTCGACCCGCCGCCGCACGATCGGGCCGAACTGTTCGTCGACCCGCGCCGCCGTGTTCGGGAACGTGGCCCGCAACGCGCGGCGAGTGCGCGGATGGGTGGGTGGATCGGCGGCCGCCGTAGTGGGCGGCGCGTCGATTTTCATGACGATAGCCAACGCTTCCGGACACATCTCGTAAACCGGTGCGAGAGTCAACGCGTTCTGGAAGGCGTCATTGTCGCCCAGGGCATTTCGGACGTCGGCGTGCCGGCTGATCAGCCACAGGTTGAGATCTTCGGCGTAATGCACCCGATCCGTGTCGCCCAGCAGCGCACGCCAAATCGCCGCCGGATGGACCAGGTAGGCGCCAGAGAACGGTTTGAGCTCCACGGGTTGCCTCCGGGATTTCTACGTTGAGGCAACCCGCGCCAGCCCGTCAAGCCATTCTGATGTGCCATTGTTTTTTCATTACGTGCAATTTGCAGATGGCATTTTCGTATCCGCAAACTAAGCCGCGAGAAGCGTCTTGCCGACCGTCGAACGCGACTCTATCGCGGCGTGGGCGCCGGCCGCCGATCCAGTGCGAAACGCTGCCCGATCACCTTCGGACAAGAACCTTCGACGGACTCCCCTCCCCTCCTCTCGATCAAGGGCAAACGCACGCGGTCCGATCTCCAAACCGCGTGCGTTTGCCCTTGATCCATGCAGGTCTCCCTGATCGGCGGCCGCAGGGATCACGGCCGTGGCCGGAGGCGTGGGGCGATACGGCTGCGCGGAGGCCCGGATCGTCCTGGCCAACGTTTGAGAACGACGCCCGGCGGTCATGTTCCTGCGCATGGCTGATGTGCGACTCACGGCCTCCCGCGTGGAGGGCAGTAGGTCCCTGGAGGTGCTCGCTCGTGCCGGTTTCATCGGGTACGGGGTGGTGCACCTGCTCTTCGCTTGGATGATCGTGCAGATCGCCGTGGGACGCCCAGCCGACGAGGGCGACCAGACCGGCGCGCTGCGAACCCTGGCCGAGCAGCCGCTCGGCCGGTTCCTCGTGGCCGCCGTCGCGATCGGCCTGCTGGCCATGGCCATCTGGCAACTGCTGGAGGCGGCGATCGGGCACCGGGAGGACCGGGGCAACGAACGCACCTTGGAGCGCCTCGCCTCCGCCGGCCGCACCTTGGTGTACGGGTACTTCGCCTGGGCCGGGTACAAGGTGTTCACGAACGCCGATTCGTCCAGCGCGGACAAGCAGCAAGCGTTCACCTCCGACCTGATGTCGTCGAGCGGCGGGCGGTGGCTGGTGGCGCTGATCGGCATCGCGCTGGCGGCACTCGGCGCGGGCCTGGTCTGGTACGGGGTGGTCAAGCGTTTCGAGAAGCACCTGCGCACGGAGCGGATGAGCCACACGGCGAGGACGCTCGCGCGCCGGCTCGGCGTCACGGGCTACACCGCAAAGGGCGTCGCGTACGGCATCGCCGGCCTGCTCTTCGTGGTGGCGGCCGCGACCTACGACCCGAACAAGGCGCGTGGCCTGGACGCCGCGCTGCAGACCCTGGGGCAGCAGTCGTACGGGACGCTGCTGCTGATCGTGGTCGCGCTGGGCGTGGCGGCGTTCGGGGCGTTCTGCTTCGTGCAGGCGCGGTGGCGCAAGGTTTAGCCAGAGATCACTTGACCTCAACCTTGGTTGAGGTTCCACGCTGGACGCCATGAAGGTAGCTGCGTTTTTTCAACCGGGTGGTCCGGAGGTACTACAGCTCGCGGAGTTCGACACCCCGGAGGCCGGTACGGGTCAGGTGAGGGTGCGGGTGAAGGCGGCGGGCGTCCAGCCGTACGACGCCGCGGTGCGGGCCGGCTGGGTGCCGCCGGGCAAGGGACCGGAGCTGCCGAAGGTGCCGGGCAACGAGTTCGCCGGCGTGGTGGACCAGGTCGGCGCGGGCGTCACCGGCGTCGCGATCGGTGACGAGGTGCTCGGCTTCGGCCAGCTCGACGCGTACGCGGAGTACATCGTCGTGCCGGCCGACCAGGTGACCGCCAAGCCGGCCGCGATGCCCTGGGAGGTTGCGGGCGGGTTCACCGCCGGCGCGCAGACAGCTCACATCGCCCTCCAGGAGCTGGGTGTGGGCGCGGGCGACACGCTGCTGGTGCATGGTGCCGCGGGAGCGGTCGGCACGGTGGCGGTGCAGCTGGCCGTCCTGTGGGGCGCGACGGTCATCGGCACCGCCCGCGAGGAGAACCACGAGTACCTGCGGTCGCTCGGCGCCATCCCGGTCACATACGGGGACGGCCTGCTGGAGCGCGTCCGCGCGCTCGCGCCCGACGGGGTGACGGCGGCGCTGGACGGGGCCGGTGGTGACGCGCTGACCGTCTCGCTCGCCCTGGTGGCCGACCGGAAGCGAATCCTCACGCTCGTCGAGCATGATAAGGCGGAGGAGTTGGGCATCCGCGTCACCCCGTGGGGCCGCTCCCAGGCCCGCCTAGCCGAGCTGGCTGGCCTGTACGCCAGCGGCGACCTGCGCATCCACGTGCGCGCCACCTACCCCTTGGAACGCGCCGCGGACGCCCACCGCGAGATCGAGACCGGCCACGGCGCCGGCAAGCTCGTAGTGACCGTGCCATAGCAACGCGCCGGCCACGCCCCCTTCCCCCCGATCAAGGGCAAACGCACGTGGTTGGATCTCCGATCCACGTGCGTTTGCCCTTGATCGATGCGATCCTCCTTGATCGGCCGCTACATCTCGCTGCCGGCGGAGAACATCACCGGGCGTACCTCGATGCCGAGGCCCTCGATCTTCGAGTCGGGGATCATGCCGGCCAGCTCGACTGCGCGCTCCTTGGTCTCGCAGTCGACCAGGTAGTACCCGCCGAAGTACTCCTTCGACTCGGCGAAAGGCCCATCGGTCACCACCTGCTCGCCGCCCTTGGACCGGACCACGACGCTGTTCGCCGGATCGGCCAGAGCGTTCGTGCTGATCATCTCGCCCGACTCCCGGATCGTGCGCATGAACTCCTCGTGGCCGCTGCCGATCGCGTTCCGCTCGTCCTCGGACAGTGCCGCCAGGACGCTGGGGTTGATGTTCATGATCAACAGGTACTTCACGCTGCTCACTCCCTGTTTCGCGACGCCCCCGGCGGGCGCATTCACAGATGGGTCGGAGCCCGCTCCCGATTCTCGACATCCCTCCACAGACATCAGGAGTCAACCTCTGCCGCGCTGGGTCATGGAGCTGACTCGGACGGCGTGAGGCGGGCGGCTCGGGCGTTCAGGTAGCGCTGGCGGGGCAGGCTGGTCGTGCGGCGGGACGCCGTCAGGTAGGCCTCGCGGGCGGCCTCCTCGTCGCCGGCCATCTCCAGCAGGTGCGCACGCACGGCGTACATACGGTGGTCGGACGCGAGTCGGTCGTCGGCCGCGAGCTTGTCGAGCAGCGTAAGGCCGGCCTCCGGGCCGCGCGTCATGGCCACCGCGACCGCGTGGTTCAGCGCCACCATGGGGTTGTCGGAAAGGTCCAGCAGCACCTCGTACAGGGCCACGATCTGCGGCCAGTCGGTCGTCTCGGCGGTCGGTGCCTCGTCGTGCAGCGCCGCGATGGCCGCCTGGACCTGGTACTGGCCGGCGGGCCCCTTCGCTAGAGCCTCGCTGACCAGGGCCACTCCCTCGGCGATCTGCTCGGCGTTCCAGCGGCCGCGGTCCTGCTCGGCCATCGGGATCAGCTCGCCAGCGGGACCGGTGCGGGCCAGACGCCGGGCGTCGGTGAGCAGCATGAGCGCGAGCAACCCCGTGACCTCGGCATCGTCGGGCAGCAGCCAGTGCACGATCCGGGTCAGCCGGATCGCCTCCGCCGACAGCTCCACCCGGTGCAGGCGCGGGCCGCTCGTGCTCGCGTAGCCCTCATTGAAGATCAGGTAGAGCGCGTGCAGCACGGCGGCGAGCCGGTCGCCGCGCTCGGCCGCTGGCGGCAGGCCGAACGGGATGCCACTCTCCTTGATCGACTGCTTCGCCCGGGTGATCCGGCGCGTCATCGTGCCCTCCGGCACCATGAACGCGCGGGCGATCTCACCGGTGGTCAGGCCGCCGACCGCCCGCAGCGTCAGCGCGATCTGCGACGCTGGCGACAGCGCCGGGTGGCAGCACATGAACAGCAGCACGAGCGTGTCGTCGGCGTCCGCGGTGTGGTAGTCGGCGAGCGGCAGTTCCCGGTACCAGACCTCCTCCTCGCGGCGGCGCCTGGCCTGCTCGGCGCGGAGCAGGTCGGTGAGGCGCCGAGCGGATACGGTGATCAGCCAGGCGCGCGGATTGGCGGGTACGCCATCCGCGGCCCATTGGGTCGCGGCGGCGAGCATCGCCTCCTGCACCGCGTCCTCAGCGAGGTCGAAGTGGCCGTACCGGCGCACCACCGCGCCGAGAGCCCGCGGCGCCAACTCGCGCAGCAGTCCCTCGACGCGGTCACCGGTCATGCGCCGCCTCCCGCAGCCGCCACCAAGCGCAGGGAGCGCAGCGACCGAAGCGACTGGCGGCTACAGGGAGGCTTCCAGGCGCATGACCCGCGCGAGCGAAGGCGAGCGCCAGTTGGACCGGCCATGTCTTTAGCTCTCGATGTCGCCTGGGCCGTCGTCGATCGGCCGCACGTCGACATACCAGGAGCTCATGTCGATGCCGGCCGGCGCGGGGCACAGCGTGATCTGGGCGGCCAGCTCGGTGGCGCGGTCGAAGCTGGGGCACTCGACCACGTTGTAGCCGGCCAGCACCTCCTGGGTCTCGGCGTACGGCCCGTCGGTCACCACCGGCACGCCGTCCTTTACCCCGGTGATGCGCCGGGTGTGTACGGGCGCGGACAGCCCGTGCGCGTCGACGAACTCGCCCGACTCGATCAGCGCCTGGTTCCACTTCCCCATGTACTCGTGCATGGCCGCCACGTCTTCCGGCTGCCACGCCGGCGAGTCGGGGCTGCCCTTGCCCGCCATGGCGTCGTAGTCGCGCTGGGACGCGTACAGCATGATCATGTACTTCATGGTGGCTCCTCTCGGCGGCGCCCGTGCGGCGCCTTCACCCGAGACGTCGGCGCGGCCGTCCCGGTCCGGACATGAGCCGCCGCCGGATCGCGAAGAAAATCCTAAGCCGGCGTCCTCCCGGCGGTCGCGGATCAAGGACATTCGCATCGATCAAGGGCAAACGCACGTGGATCGGAGATCAAACCACGTGCGTTCGCCCTTGATCGACGGAAAGACCGTTGATCGACGACCGCCGGGAGGAGGAGGTCAGCTCTCGGTGCGGGCGCGGAGGTCGGCCTCCTTGGCGCGCAGCTCAGGGGTCAGCTCGGGGCCGAAGTCGTCGATCTCGAAGACCTGCCGGATCTCGATCTCCGACGCCTCGTTGTCCGGGTTCGGCACCCGCTTGACCCACTCGATCGCCTCGTCGAGCGACTTCACCTGGATCAGCCAGTACCCCGCGATCAGCTCCTTCGTCTCGGTGAACGGCCCGTCGATCACCGTCGGCTGGCCCGCGCCGAAGCGGACCCGGGCCCCCTTCGAGCTGGGGTGCAGCCCCTCACCGGCGAGCATGACCCCGGCGTTGACCAGCTCTTCGTTGTACTTCGTCATCGCGGTCAGCAGCTCCTCGCTCGGCATTTCGCCGGCCTCGGACTGCGCGTTGGCCTTGATCAGAACCATGAAACGCATCGCGGTGTCTCCTTAGGGTGTTCGGGTTACGTCCTACCAACGCGTCGACCGGGAGACGGCCGGATCGACAACTCACCGAAAAAATTCTGCGGACCACCTGTCGTCCAACTTTTCCACCCGCACGGGAGCGAGCCCGCCGGCCGCGAACGAGTCGATCTCGGCTGGGGTGAGCGGCCACGGCGGCGCCGGTGGCGTGCCGGATTCGGCCGCCGCTACCACGAGCAGCCGGCCGCCGGGTGCCACGAACTCGCGCACGCTCGCGATCGCCGCCGGGTGCAGGTCTGGCGGCAGCGACTGCACGGTCATGCTCTCGACGACCAGGTCGTACGCGTGGCGCCAGTCGGCGGGCGGCCGCAACAGATCGGCCACCACGTACCGGACAGGGGACCCGGGGTACCGCTCCTGGGCGGCCTTCACGGCGCTCGGCGCGATGTCGAACGCCACCGTGTCGTACCCGAAGCCGGCCACGTACTCGGCGTCCCGGCCGAAGCCGCAGCCGACGACCAGCGCGCGGAGCCCGTGCCCGGCGGGCGCCTGCTTCTCGCCCCAGCGCACCAGCAGGCTGTGCGGCGCGCTTCGATCCCAAGGGACCTCGCCAGTGCCGTACAGCGGCTCGAACCAGCCGGTCGGGTCGCCCGCGGCCAGCGACTTCGCGGCCAGCTCCCGGGCCACCTCGTCCGGATCGGTCATGTCAGCCCCCCAGCGTCACCAGCCCGGACTCGTACGCGGCGACCACGAGCTGCGCACGGTCGCGGGCTCCCAGTTTGACCATCGCACGACTCACGTGCGTGCGCGCGGTGGCCGGGCTCAGCGTCAGCGCCCCGGCGATCTCATCATTGCTCAGTCCGCGCCCGACCAGGGCGAGCACCTCGCGCTCCCGCTGGGTGAGCACCGCGAGGCGGTCGTCGGCCACATGCTGCACGGCGCGTGCCGCCGTGAACTGGGCGATCAGCCGCCGGGTGATCCGCGGCGCGAGCAGGGCCTCACCGGCCGCCACGACCCGGATGGCGTGCAGCAGCTCGGCCGGGCCACTGTCCTTGAGCAGGAAGCCGCTCGCACCCGCTTCGAGGGCCTCGAACACGTACTCGTCGGTGTCGTACGTGGTCAGGATCAGCACCCGCACCCCCTCCAGCCCGCGGGTGCCGGCGATCTCCCTGGTGGCTTTGATGCCGTCGAGCACCGGCATACGGATGTCCATCAGCACCACGTCGGGGCGGTGCGCGCGGGCGAGGTTGACCGCCTCGGAACCGTTGGCGGCCTCCCCCACCACCTCGATGCCGTCTTCCGAGTCGAGCAGCAGCTTGAACCCGGTGCGCACCAGCACCTGATCATCCGCCAGAAGGACACGTACAGCCGTGTTCACGCGGGCACCACCGGGAGCCTCGCGAAGACCTCGAACCCGCCGGCGGGGCGCGGACCCGCGGTGAGCTCGCCGCCGAGCAGCTCGCAGCGTTCCTGCATGCCCTGGATTCCCCGGCCGCTGCCATTTCCGCTGGCAGGGCCGCTGCCCTCGTCGCTGACCCGGATCGTCAGGTCGTCGGCGCCGTGCGCGAGCGCGACGGTGACCCGGGTCGGCCCAGCGTGCCGGATCACGTTGGTGATCGACTCCTGGAGGATGCGGTACGCGGCGGTGTCGACGGCGCCCGGCAGTTCTCGCAGGGCTTCCCGGCTCTCCACCGTGACGTCGAGCCCCGCCTCGCGGGCGATCCCGACCAGCTCGTCGACACGATCCAGCCCTGGCGCGGGCGCCCGACCGTCTTCGTCGGCTCCGCGCAGTACCCCGAGCGTGACCCGAAGCTCGCGCAGCGCCCTCGCGCTGGTCTGCTCGATCGTCACGAGCGTCGCGCGCGCCTGTTCGGGATGCTTGTCGAGCACGTGCGCGGTGACGCCGGCCTGCACGTTGATCACGGCGATGGCGTGTGCGACGGTGTCGTGCACCTCGCGGGCGATGCGCAGCCGCTCGGCGTCCACCCGGCGCCGGGCCTCCTCTTCGCGGGTGCGCTCAGCGCGCTCCGCCCGCTCGTGCGCCTCGGCGATGAGCTTGCGCCGCATCCGCAGCGAGACACCCATCATCGCCGCGAGAAATGCCGTGCCGATCCGGAAGAACAGCCAGCCCACCTCGGTAGGCGGGTGCAGGTAAGCGGCGATCACCCAGCCGACCATGATGACGAGCAGCCCCGACCAGGCCACCCACCGCGCGTACTGCTCGCGGCCGTACGCGTTGACCGTGTAGACCGCGACGAACAGCGCCAGCCAGCCAGGCCCGTCCGGATACCCGGCCACGTAGTAGATCAGGCTCGCGACGGCCACGTACTTGAAGACGGCCACCGGGTAGCGGCGCCGCATCGCAAGGGCGACGCCGCTAGTGAACAGCAGGATCGCGTGCCCGTACATGCCGACCGTATCGAGCGCGGCGAGCTCATCGGCCCCGAACCGCTGTGTGCCGCTGATCTGCGCGTAAGTCACGAACGCCGCCAGCAGCGTGTCCTGTGCCCATACCGGCAGGCGTCGGCTCATCAGGGGCATGGCGCGATCGTATCCGCTGGCCAGCCGCCCGAGATCCGTCCACCGGCGTAGCGGGATACGCCCGTGCGCGTACCCGCTGAGCGCCGGACTGAGCCCGATGCCGTACCTCGTCGCCGTTTCCGGCCCGACGACCGGAGGCGCCGCGCGCGGCAGGCTGCCTTTCATCGAGAGAGGAGCCCTTCCATGCGCATGGCCTATGTCGTGCTGACCCGGCTCGTGGGCGTCGCGATCCTGGTGCAGTTCTACTTCGCGGCGGTCGGGGCGTTCGACCGGCCGCAGGAGGACGACTCGTACAGCCTCCACAGCATCAACGGCATGGTGGTCATTCCGGTGCTGGTCCTGCTCGCTACCGCGACCGCCGCGCTGCTCAGGGCGCCCGGCAAGCTGATCGGGCTCACCGTGGCGCCGCTCGGCCTCGTCGTCGTACAGGTGCTGATCATCGTGCTGGGCAACGCGGTCTCCGGTGGCGCGGACGGCGACACGACCCCGGCGGGCCTGGCGATCCTCGCCCTGCACGCGGTCAACGGCCTGGTCACGATGGCCGTCGCCGGCATGGCCGCGCGCCGCGCCCGCGAGTTGTCCAAGCGGCCGACCGCTGAGGTGGCCCCGGCATGAATGCGTCTCAGCTGGCTGCGGTCGACCTGGTGGTGGCGTTTCTTGCCACGGCCGCGTGGATCGGCGCGGCCGTGATGCTCGGGACCGGTCGCCTGCTCCTGGCGCGGGCTCTCTGCGCGCTGGCGGTCACTGTCTCGCTCGGGCGGGTCGCCACCACCGTGGCGCTCGCGGCGGAGGGCTGGTGGTTCGCGCAGGAGAAGGTCACCCTCACGCTGCCGCTGCTGCTCGCCGGCGGCGTCACCGCCGCCGTCCTCGCCGGGCCGCGCGTATTCGGGGGCGCGCGGCCCGCCGCCGGCCGGGCGGTCGCGGGTTTGTTGACAGCCGGGTACGCCGCCGCGGCCGGCCTGGTGTTCCCGCTGCTCATCGGGTACCCGGCGACGTGGAGCGCCGCACTGCTGACCGTGACCCTAGTCGGCGCGGCGACGCTGATCACCTGGCGTGCGGCGGGGCTGGCCGGGACCGGCGGGGTAGCGCGGGCGGGCACCGCCCTGGTGGCGCTCGCGGCGGTGGTGGGCGCCGGGCTGGCCTTCGTGCCCGGCGACACCGTCGACAGCGGCGGGGTGCCCAGCCGGCTCGCGGCGAGCCGGGCCAGACCCGTCAGCGCACTGCGCGGCCCGACCGAGCCGGCGGGGGGCGGGACGGTGCGGCGGTACGAGCTCACCGCACGGCAGGCCACGGTCACGCTCGCCTCGGGCAGGACGGTGGCGGCGTGGACGTACAACGGGCAGGTGCCCGGGCCGGCGCTCACCGCGACCGAGGGCGACCTCATCGAGGTGACCCTGCGCAACCAGGACATCGACCGGGGCGTCACGCTGCACTGGCACGGGTACGACGTGCCGAACGCCGAGGACGGGGCGCCCGGCGTGACGCAGGACGCCGTGCTGCCCGGCCAGGAGCACGTCTACCGGTTCCTCGCGAACCAGGTCGGCACGTACTGGTACCACACCCACCAGGTCTCCGACCGGGGCGTGCGGCTGGGCCTGTACGGGACGCTGGTGGTGGCGCCGCGCGGTGCCGCGAGCACGGGGCTGGACCTGGCGATCCCGGTGCATACGTTCGCAGGCGAGGTGGCCTTTGGCACCCACGACCGCGCAGACGTCCGGGAAACGAGGCCCGGCACCAGCGTGCGGCTGCGGCTGATCAACACCGACAGCACACCGCGGCGGTTCACGCTCGCGGGTACGCCGTACCGGCTGGTCGCGGTCGACGGGAACGACCTCAACCGGCCGGGCGAGCTGAGTCGAACCGGGTTGCGGCTGCCCGCCGGTGGTCGGTACGACCTGGCGTTCACGATGCCGGACGGGCCGGTGGCGCTGCTCGCCGGCGACGACCTCATGACCGGGCTGCGCCTGTCACCGGATGGCAGCGCACCCGCGGTCGAGAACACCGCTAACTGGCCGGAGCTGGAGCTGACCCGGTACGGCAGCCCGGCCTCGGGAGAGTTCGGGCCGGACAGCCGCTTCGACCGCCACTTCACGATGGTGCTGGACCGGGGCGTCCGGCTGAGTGGCGGACCGAAGTACGCGCACACGATCAACGGCCGCGCGTACCCGGCCACGCCTACGCAGATCGTGCGCGCGGACGACCTGGTGCGCGTGACCGTGGTGAACCGAGGCTTCGAGACCCACCCGTGGCACCTGCACGGCCACCGGGTGCTGGTGCTCACGAAGGACGGCAGGGCCCCGGCGGGAAGCCCGTTGCTGCTGGACACGTTCGACGTGCGGCCCGGAGAGGTGTGGGAGGTGGGCTTCCGCGCCACCAACCCGGGCCTCTGGATGAACCACTGTCACAACCTCAGCCACGCCGACCTGGGCATGGCGCTGCACCTGACATACGAGGGCGTATCCAGCTCATTCCACGATGGACACTCCTAACGCACCACCCGCACGTACTGGCGCTTCTTCTCGTCGCGTACGACCACGCCGAGCTTGGCCAGCTCTGCCCGCAGGTCGGCCGCGTCGCTGCTGTCGCCTTTGTGTATCGCCTTGGCGCGGGCCTTGAGCAGGGCGTCGGCGCCGCTGGGCAGCTCGGGCGTCTCGGGCACCCAGCGGCGGTACTCGTCGCGGTACGGGTCGCCGCCGTCGCGCCACGGGTACCCGTACTGCCGGAACGCCTCGCGCACCCGGTCGGCGTCCAGATCGGACGGCTCCCGGGCCAGCTCCTCGCCCGCCTGGCCGAGCAGTACCAGATGCTTGCCGTCCAGGAAGACGACCTGGACCGACCCGCGGGGCACGGCCCGCGACTGCCCGGCTCGCGCCAGGACGGCCTGCCCGCTGGAAACGGTGACGGTGAGGCTCTCCGCCGCCGCGAAAAACGCCAACACCAGCCCGGCCAGGGCTCCGACGGCCAGCGCGCCGATCGTGGCTAGCGGCTCATCGACCGAGTCGACGGCCTTGAAAAGACCCTTCATCGGTGCCCACGGCAGCTCGGCGACCCAGCCAGCGACCGACTTGAGCAACCAACCGATGCCCGCTCCGATCAGCGGAAACCCCGCCCAGACCAACCCCCAGGCCCAGGCCGGATATGACACCACGGTTTCGTTACGCAGCTCCCCCAGCATGGGCTCAAGGTAGGCCCGCGACACCCGGCGGCGCTTCCAACTTTGGTCTATTCGGTGAGCCCACCAAAGAAGGTGCGTGCGTCGTCGACGAGCTGTTACGTGGCGCTCAGGGCTTCGAATTCGAGGTGCTCGACCCACCAGAGCTGCGCGACACCTCCGAGGGCTGGTCGAGCGCCTCAGCCGGGCGCTTCGTGAAGGGTTCACCACTGTTCGTGTTAGTGGTGTCCTTCATCCGCGACTGGCGCCAATTGGGCTCCTTTCCCTATGCCCGGCATCCGACCTAGCGTGGCAGTGGAGCTAAAGGCGAGGCGGTGATGACTGTGTGGCGTTTCGCGGGCCGGTTCGGCACCGCGTTGGCGTGCGTGGCAGGGTTCGTGGCGGTAACCGCGGGCTCGGCGGCCGCTGCTGAGGGCGTCACGGTCCAGATCACCGAGGTGTCCAACCGGTTCGAGGCCGGCGCCCAGGCGCGGATGACGGTGGTGGCTTCCAAGCGCACCGACGAGTGCCTGAAGGTGCGTTGGTCGATGGTGCTGCGCGTAGACGGGATGCGCCTCAACCAGGTGGGCATCGACCGAGTCGAAGAAACCGGCTCGTTCCCGCTCGACGTGCAGACCGACGGCGACGAGGCGCGGCTCACGGACGTACAGCTCGATCCCGGCACGCTGTGCCGCAACCGCACGGTGACCGCGCGGTACGCGCTGCGGTTCGCGGACGATGTGTCCAGCGGCCGGTTGTCGATGCAGGTCGGCGCGTTCGACGCGCGCGGTCAGCTGCTGGAGACCGCCACCGTGACCCGCAACGTCCAGGGAGAGGGTGACGGCGAAGCCAGCCCATCCCCATCGCCGGAGCCGAGCCCGTCCGAGTCCGAAGACGTCGTCGAGGAGCCCACCGAAGAAGCGAGCGAAGAGGCCGCGGCGCCTGTCGCCGGTGGCGGCGTCGGCCAGCCCATCGACATCGATCGCACCAGCAGCGGCTCCGGGCTGCTCCCGGTTGGCCTCGCGATCGGCGGGATGATGGTCTTCCTCGGTCTCACGATGCTGATCCGCACCCGCCGCAAGCTGAAGGTGCGGCCAGTGCCGTCGGGGCGCCCTGGCTTCGGTGGCGTGTGGCAGGGCGGCGGGATGACCCGCCGGGAGCGTCGCTGAACTCTTGGGGCCACCTAACGCGTACCAAATCAATATGCGGATAAACCGGATAGCGATAGCCGGCGACGCCCGTGTGATCGACGCCACCACGGCGCGGTACTGGCCAGCCTCACGCTCGCCACCGAGGTGGTCGACGTGACCGGCGACGGTCTCCTCCAGAACGGAGACGGCCTGCTCGTCGTCGGGCAGACTCTCTTCGTAGTGCAGAATCGACTTAACACGGTGGCGGTGCTGGAGATCAACGGCACCGGCAGCCAGGCCGACCTGGTTGACCAGCTCAGCGACGAGCGGTTCGACGTGCCGACCACCGTCGCGGCCGTCGGCGACCTGCTCTATCTGCCCAACGCCCGGTTCGGCACCGAGGCGACACCCGACACCGAGTACAACGCCGTGGCGATCGCCCGGCCATGAGGAGGAAGACCATGACGGAGTTGGCGCGCATCGGGGTCACCGGGCTCGCGGTCATGGGCCGCAACCTGGCCCGCAACCTGGCGCGGCACGGGCACCCGGTGGCCGTGCACAACCGGTCCTACTCGCGGACGAAGGAGCTGGTCGAGGAGTTCGGCCATGAGGGCACCTTCCTTCCCGCGGAGACCGCCGAGCAGTTCGTGGCCAGCCTCGAACGCCCCCGCCGGCTCGTCATCATGGTGAAGGCCGGCGGCCCGACCGACGCGGTCATCGACGAGTTCGCCCCGCTGCTCGAGCCCGGCGACATGATCGTCGACGGCGGCAACGCCCACTTCGTCGACACCCGCCGCCGCGAGGCCGCGCTCCGCGAGCGGGGCATCCACTTCGTCGGCGCCGGCATCTCCGGCGGCGAAGAGGGCGCCCTGCACGGGCCGAGCATCATGCCGGGCGGCTCCCCCGAGTCGTACGAGGCGCTCGGGCCGCTGCTGGAAGACATCTCCGCCAAGGTCGACGGGGTGGCGTGCTGCACGCACGTCGGGCCGGACGGCGCGGGACACTTCGTCAAGATGGTGCACAACGGCATCGAGTACGCGGACATGCAGCTCATCGCCGAGGCGTACGACCTGCTGCGCCGGGGCGCCGGCATGGCGCCGGGCGAGATCGCCGAGGTGTTCCGGGGGTGGAACGAGGGTCGGCTCGGGTCGTACCTCATCGAGATCACCGCCGACGTGCTTGCGCACACCGACGCCGCCACCGGCAAGCCGTTCGTCGACGTGGTGACCGACCAGGCCGAGCAGAAGGGCACCGGCCGCTGGACCGTGCAGATCGCCCTCGACCTGGGTGTACCGGTCAGCGGCATCGCCGAGGCGGTGTTCGCGCGGTCCCTCTCCGGTGACGCGGCGCTCCGCACGGCCGCCCGCGACCTGCCGGGCCCATCGGGTGCGCTGGCCGAGCCGGCGTACTCGCTGGTGGCCGACGTCGAGCAGGCCCTGTACGCGTCGAAGATCGTCGCCTACGCGCAGGGCTTCAACCAGATCCAGGCCGGCAGCGCCGAGTACGGGTGGAGCATCGACCCGGGCGCCATGTCGACGATCTGGCGGGGCGGCTGCATCATCCGCGCCAAGTTCCTCGACCGCATCAAGCAGGCGTACGACGCGGCACCCGACCTGCCTTCGCTGCTCGTCGACGAGTACTTCCTCGACGCCGTCCGGGGCGCGCAGGACGCCTGGCGGCGCGTGGTGGTGACCGCCACCCAGCTCGGCATCCCGGCGCCCGGCTTCTCGTCGGCGCTCGCGTACTACGACGGCCTGCGCGCCGAGCGCCTCCCGGCGGCTCTGGTGCAGGGCCAGCGCGACTTCTTCGGCGCGCACACCTACCGCCGCGTCGACCGCGAGGGCTCGTTCCACGTGCTGTGGGGCGGCGACCGCTCCGAGGTGGCTTCCTAACCGGCACCGGCGTCCCGCCCGGTGATCATGGCCTGCCGTGATCACCGGGCGTCGACCGGATCACGAGTCCACTGTGGCCTTGGCCTTCTCGCACGCGGTCGTTGCCTGGCGCAGGGCGGTGTCCAGCGCGGCCTCGTTGTTGCGGCCCGCCGCGTCCAGCGCCTCGTTGAAGCGACGCATGCACGGCACCAGTGCGTCGCGGTCCTTCGTCACGTCCGCGAGGCTGGCCTTGTTCTTGGTCAGCTCCTCGTTGACCGCCTTGAGGTCCGCCTCCAGCTTGGTGAGCTTCTCCTGGTTCGACGTGATGGTCTTGTCGCGCTCCGACACCTGGCTGGTCAGCTCCTGCTTGGTGTCGCCGAGCTCGTTGTTCTTCACCAGGAACAGGCCGGTCATCACACCGCCGAGCAGGAAGAGCGCGACCGCCGTGATGATGAGCACCGTCGTCGCGCTCGACCGCTGCGCGGGCGGCTGTCCATAAGGGACACCAGTGACCGCGGGCGCGCCCGACACCGCGTACGGCGGCGTACTTGCCGTCGCCGGCCAGCCCGACGTGGGCGCCTGCGGCGGCGGCATGGGCGGCGGGTAGCCGGCGGCTGGATACGGCTGCTGCGGCGGCGGCATGTGCTGCGGATCGTCCGGCGGCGGGTACCCAGGGTGGGTCATCGCTTCCTCCTGTGGCTGTTAGCAGAGGTTGAAGGTCGTACACGCGGTCTCGATAGGGGTGGCGAGGCCGATCCCCTCGGCATTGTTGGCCTTAGCGGTCGCGATCCCCACGACCTCCTTCGCGGTGTTGACCACCGGGCCACCGGAGTTTCCTGGGTTGATCGACGCGTCGAACTGGATGTGCGGACCCGCACCCACGCCCGATCCGGCGGGACGCACGGCGCTCACCACACCCGCGGTGACACTGTCGGACAGGCCGAGCGGCGCACCCACCACGACGACCTGCTGGCCCGCCTCCGCCGGCTTCGACGCCGGCGCGAGCCCGGTGAAGTCGAACGGCGCGCTGATCAACGCGATGTCGGTGGCCTGGTCGACGTCGGTGACCGTGCCGGGGTACGTCTGGCCGTCGCGCTCAAGCGTGACGCTGGTCGAGCCGCGCTTCCAGACCTGGTCGACCACGTGGTAAGCGGTCAGGAACTTCGTGGTGCCGCCCGACGGGCTGCCCACCGCGAAGGCGGTGCCCGTCAGGTTGTCGGCGCTTACCTTGAACACGCTCGGCAGCACGGCGGCCGCGATGACCTGCGGGTTGAACTGCTGCCCCGCCTGCTCGCCGAGCTGGGCGACCTGGCTCTCCAGGCTGTCGAGCCGCTGGTCACCGCTGGCCTGGGCCGAGCGCGTGTCGGCGCGCGCGTCTTCCACGTCGTCGCGCAGGCTGGCGATCTGCCGCGCCTGCATCACCGCCACCACGCCGAGCACCACGCACAGCAGTACCGCCAGCGAGCCCAGCACGGTGGCCAGGCTGCCGCGCTTGACGGGTGCGGGCGAGGGTGCGCCACCACTCACCGGTGGCGCACTGGCGGGCGGACCACTGGACGGTCCACCCTGGAACGGAGCCGGGGGATTCTCCGGGTTCATGGCGCCCAGCTTTGCACTGCGACGCAAGGCAGCTACGAGGTACCGTCGGCGTCATGATCCGCCTCCTGCTAGCCGACGATGAGGCCATGATCCGAGCCGGTGTCAAGGCGATCCTGGCCGCCGATCCGGGCATCGAGGTCGTGGCCGAGGCCGCCAACGGCCGCGAGGCGATCGAGCAGGCTCGCAGCCACCGGCCCGACGTGGCCCTTCTCGACATCCGGATGCCGCAACTCGACGGGCTGGCCGCCGCGGCCGAGATCCGGCGCGCCACTCCCGACACCGCCATCGTGATGCTGACCACATTCGGCGAAGACGACTACATCGCGCGGGCGCTGGGCGAGGGTGCCAGTGGGTTCCTGCTCAAGTCCGGCGACCCTCGGGAGCTGATCGCCGGCGTGCACGCGGTGGCCGCCGGTGCGGCGTACCTCTCGCCGCAGGTGGCCCACCGCGTCATCAGCGAGCTGCGTGACGGCCGGATGTCGCGCGGCGCCGCCGCCCGCGACCGGATCGACGCGCTCACTGAACGCGAACGCGAGGTGCTGGCCCTGGTCGGCGCCGGCCTGTCCAACGCCGAGATCGCCCGCCGGCTGTATCTGGTCGAGGGCACCGTGAAGAGCTACGTGAGCACGATCCTCACCCGGCTCGATGTGCGCAACCGCGTGCAGGCCGCCATCATCGCGTACGAAGCCGGTCTAGTAGACGCTCTGCGATGACCAGCAGCGCGCCCGCGGCCACCGCGATCGCCACCGCCACGCCCGGCCCGCGCCAGCCGACCAGCTTGAGCTGGAAGAAGTCCTGCAGAAACGGCACCGCCAGCACGATCGCGAACGCGCCACCCATCGTGGCCACCAGCGCGGCGCGCCACCACGTGTACGGGCGGGCGATGACGGCGAGCGCGAAGAGCGCGACAAGGAAGAGCGCGAGGGTCGCGACCGACGTCTCGGCCGCCAGGTCGTCGTAGAGGCGGCGGGCGTACAGGTAGGTGCCGAACGTCGCGGCCGCCGCCAGCCCTCCAGCTGGTACAGCGAACCGCAGCACCCGCCCCACGAAGCCCGCCCGGGCCCGCTCGGCGTTCGGTGCCAGCGCGAGGAAGAACGCCGGTATCCCGATCGTCAGCGACCCGACGAGCGTGAGGTGGCGGGGCAGGAACGGGTACGGCACCTGGGTGAGCACGACGACGATGGCGAGCAGCACCGAGTACACCGTCTTGGTGAGAAACAGGTTCGCGACGCGTTCGATGTTGCCGATGACCCGGCGGCCCTCGCCGACGACGGCGGGCAGCGCGGCGAAGCTGTTGTCCAGCAACACGATCTGCGCCACCGCACGGGTGGCGGGGCTGCCCGCGCCCATCGCCACGCCGATGTCGGCGTCCTTGAGCGCGAGCACGTCGTTGACGCCGTCACCGGTCATCGCGACCGTATGTCCTCGCGCCTGCAACGCGGTCACCAGATCCCGCTTCTGCTGCGGGCCCACCCGCCCGAAGACGGCCGTGCGCTCCACCGCGTCCGCGTAGGCATCCGGATCCTCGGGCAGCGTGCGCGCGTCCACCGGGTGGTCGGCACCGGGCATGTCCAGCGAGCGCGCCACCGCGCCGACCGACAGCGCGTTGTCGCCGGAGATCACTTTGACCGCGACGCCCTGCTCGGCGAAGTACCGCAGCGTGTCGCGGGCGTCTGCGCGCAGCCGCTGGGCGATGACCACCAGCGCGACCGGCACGCCCTCCCGCGCCAGGGCAAGCACCCGCAGCCCGCGAGCACCGTAGTCGTCCGCCTCCGCGAGCGCGGGATCGCCGGCCGGCAGCACCACCTCCGGCGCGCCGAGCCGCCACGTCGCGGCGCCGCCCGACGGGCCGGAGAGCGTGGCACCGCTCCACTTCCGCGCCGAGGAGAACGGCGTTCTACTGTGGACCGTCCAGCCCGGCTGGTACGGAAACGCCTCGATAATTGCTTTCAGGCTGGGATTGGGGCGCTCCTCGGCGGTGCCCAGCGCACCCAGCACCGCCTCGACGGGCGCGTCGACCTCCAGCCGGCGCACCTCGGCAACCTCCATCGTCGCCTCCGTCAGCGTGCCGGTCTTGTCCAGGCACACCACGTCGACCCGGGCCAGCCCTTCGATGGCGGGCAGCTCCTGCACCAGCGTGCGGCGCCGGCCCAGCCGCACCACGCCGACCGCGAACGCCACCGACGTCAGCAGCACCAGCCCTTCCGGCACCATCGGCACCAGGCCGGCGACCATCCGGCGTACCGCCTCGGGCACGTCGTCCCGGTTGACCATGAGCTGGCTGACCACGAGCGCGGCGCCGGCCGGGATGATGAGCCAGGTCACGAACCGCAGGATCGAGTCGATCCCGTTCCGCAGCTGCGAGTTGACCAGCGTGAACCGGCTCGCTTCCTCCGCCAGCCTCGCCGCGTACGCCTCCCGGCCCACCTTCGTGGCGGTGAACGTGCCGCCTCCGGCCACCACGAAGCTCCCCGACAGCACCCGGTCGCCAGGCTGCTTGACCACCGGGTCTGCCTCGCCGGTGAGCAGCGACTCGTCGACCTCCAGCTGGTCGGCCTCGGTCACTACGCCGTCCACCACGATCTTGTCGCCCTGGCCCAGCTCGATGAGGTCGTCGAGGACGATCTCGGACGCGTCGACCTCCACGGCGTATCCGTCTCGCCGCACGACCGGCCGCGCCGCGCCCACGATCGCGAGCCGGTCGAGCGTGCGCTTGGCCCGCAGCTCCTGGATCACACCGATCAGGGTGTTGGCGATGATCACGCCGCCGAAGAGGGCGTCCTGGACCGGCCCGACCGCCAGGATCATGATCAGCAGTACGCCGATGATCGCGTTGATCCGGGTGAACAAGTTGGCCCGGATGATCTCGCCAACGCTCCGGCTGGCCCGCGCCGGTACGTCGTTCACCCGACCCGTCGCGACCCTCTCGGCCACCTCAGCCGTGCTGAGGCCCCCCGTGCTGACTGTCAACATGCTGGCGACGTTAGGCGACACCACAGGGCGCCCGCACCGGCCAAAGGATGTTAGCCAGCACCCACTTTCGGCAGGTTACGGTCTTGATATGCGGCGGCTGGTGACGGACATCGGGCTCTGGGCCCTCTTCGCCATCCCCGTCGCATACGCCTGGCCGGGCCACAACGCGTACCCGTTCTGGCTGCTCCTGATCGGGCTGGCCGGGCTCGGTGCCGCCGTCGCCGTGAGCCGCCGGTACCCGCTCGCGTCGCTGTTCATCACGGTCTCGCTCACCGCCATCGACGGCAACTTCTCGTTCGCCCTACCCGTGATCAGCTACCTCGTCGGCCGGCGGATGGCCAGCATCCGGCCCGCCGCCATCGGGTTCGCGGCCATCGTCGTGCTGGTCTCGCCGTACGTCCTACTCCGCGGCGGCTTCCTCACCTGGGCGTCGCTGGCCGGCGTGCTCGTGTACGCCGGTCTCTTCCCGTGGCTCATCGGCCGGTACCGCCGGCAGCAGCTCGACCTCGTCGCCGCCGGCTGGGAGCACGCCGAGCAGCTCGAACGCGAGCAGCGCATCCTCGCCGACCAGGTGCGCCTGCGCGAGCGCACCAGGATCGCCGAAGACATGCACGACTCGCTCGGCCACGAGCTGAGCCTCATCGCGCTGCGCGCCGGAGCCCTCGAAATCGCACCCGACCTGGACGAACGCCACCAAGCGGCCGCCGCGTCCCTGCGAGCCAGCGCCGGCGCCGCCACCGAACGCCTCCGCGAGATCATCGGCGTACTCCGCGACGACACTTCGCCCGCACCAACGCGCCCCGTCGACGAAGACGTCACCGAACTGGTACGCCGCGCCAAGGACTCCGGCATGGCAGTCGACCTCGCGACGACTCCCCCCTCCAGCCCGATCCCGCCGATGGTCGACCGCGCCGTCCACCGGCTGGTACAGGAGGCCCTGACCAACGCCAACAAGTACGCGCCCGGCGCCGCCGTGACCGTCGACATCCACCACACCGACACCGACGTCACGGTCACCGTCCGCAACGCACCCCCACCCGCCGGCCCACTCCCAAGCACCTTCCGCACCGCCGGCTCGCTTCCGGGCACCTTCCGCGGCACGGGGTCGGCCCGAGCGCCCGACGACGCTGCTCCCGGGCCGGCAGCAGGTGGCGGGCAGGGGCTCGCCGGACTGCGCGAGCGGGTACGCCTGACGGGCGGCGCCTTCGACACGGGCCCCACGTCGGACGGCGGCTTCCGGGTGACGGCCCGCATGCCGTACGCGGGCGGCACCGTCACACCCGCACCGGTCGAGACCGCCTCCGCCGACCGGCGCCGGCTCGCCCAACTCCGGGCCCGGCGAGGCCTGGTCACGGCCGTAGCGGTGCCGGCGGGGATCGGTGCGGTGCTCGGGGCGGTGGCGGTCGGGTACTACGTGTACGCGACCACCAGCGCGGTGCTCTCACCTCGCGACTACGCCGCGCTGACCACCGGCCAGGACCTGGCCGCCGTGGAACGGGTGCTCCCTCGCCGCGAGATGCTCGACCCGCCCACGCGCGACGAACCGGCCGGCGCGACGTGCCAGTACTACCGCTCCCACGGCGAGATCCTGAACGCCCAACTCGACGTCTACCAACTCTGCTTCCGCGACGGCCACCTACTGTCCAAGCAGATCATCCCCTTGGGCCTCTGACCCGACCAAGCCCTCACCACCCGGCAGCGTCTTCCGCCCGCGCCGCCGCGCGGCGCGTGAGGCGCCGATCAAGGCCTTTCCGATTGATCAAGGGCAAACGCACGTGGTTCGATCTCTAAACCACGTGCGTTTGCCCTTGATCGACGTGCGCATCGGCGCGGGGCGCGCGCCGTCGACCGTACGGACGCGGGTGGCCCGCCGCAGTGCACGAACGGCACCCGACATACCTGCCTTTCGACAGATCTTCGCGTTGCCGGGACGGCTCTGAACAGGGCGGATACGGTGAGCACAAGGTGCAGCATGAGGAGGTCACCATGAGCACTGCTCGCGAGATCATGCACTCGGGCGCGGAGTGCGTCAACGAGAACGAGACGCTCGAGACCGCCGCTCGCATGATGCGGGACCTGAAGGTGGGCGCGCTGCCGATCTGCGGGGCAAACGACCGCCTGCAGGGCATCATCACGGATCGCGACATCGTGGTCCGCTGTATCGCCCAGGGAGGCGACCCGCGGTCGATGACCGCGCGGGAAATGGCGCAGGGCACGCCGATCTGGGTGGAGGCCAACGCCGACCAGAGCGAGGTGCTGCGGCTCATGCAGCAGAACAAGATCCGCCGGCTGCCGGTCATGGAGAACCGACGGCTGATCGGCATGATCAGCGAAGCGGACCTGGCGGTGCGCCTCGACGAACACTCGCTGCACGAGTTCGCCGAGGCGATCTACGCCGCCGAGCCCACCTCGTAGCGCGTCAGGCGACCGCCACGGTCGCCAAAGGTGGCAGCGTGGGGGTCTTCGATCCGGGCGCGGGCTCCAGCGTCACGCCGAGGGTCTGCATGCCGCGGACGCCACTGACGATCTGCGTGGCGTCCGCGGCACCGGAATCCACCACGCCCATCGACTCCGGGCCGCCCGCGTCGATCGCCCAGAGCTGGTAGGTCTTGCCGGGCCCCGGTGGCGCCACGCCGGCGAGCACGACGACGCCCTCGTCGCGGCTGTCGGAAAGCACCATGGTCACCCGGCCGCCGCTGCTCAGCGTGCCGGTGCGCAGCCGGGCGTCCGGTGCGCCGAGCACCGCCTCGATACGCGCCGCTTCGGCGCGCGCCGCCGCCGCGGTGGCGCGCTGATCGCGTACCCGCTGCTCCTGAGCCACGAACGAAGCCGTGCCAGCGGCCGCGGCGATGATGCCAGCGGCGACCGCCGCCGCCGTGCGCCGCCGCCAGCGGCGCAGCGCCGGCGTGGCCTCGCGGTCCGGCTGTCCGGGCGGCACCTGGCGCGTGCGGCGCACCTCCGCCAGTACCTTGTCGCGCAGTTGCGGCGGCGGCACCGACCATGTGCCGTCGGCGAGCCGCGCCGCCGTCTCCTGAAGCTCGGCCACCTCGGTGGCGCACGCCTCGCACTCGGACAGGTGCCGCGCGAACGAGGCGCGTTCAATGTCGGTCAAGGCGTGCAGCACGTACGCCCCAGCCAATGCGTGAACGTCGGTCATGCGCCGCCTCCCGCAGCCGCCACAAAGCGTAGAGAGCGCAGCGACCGAAGCGGCTGGCGGCTACAGGGAGGCTTCGGGGCGCATGACCCGCGCGAGCGCAGGCGAGCGCCAACCAGCTCAGTCATGCGCCGCCTCCCGCAGCCGCGGCAAAGCGCAGGGAGCGCACCAACCCGCGCGAGCGAAGGCGAGCGCCAGTTAGCACAGTCATGCGACCGCCCCCACACCCAGGCAGTCGCGCAGGCGGATCAGTCCGTCGCGCATTCGTGTTTTGATCGTCGGTAACGCGGTGTCGAGAAGCTGCGCGACCTCGCGGTACGTATAGCCCTCGTAGTAGGCGAGGGTGATCGCCTCGCGTTGCAGGCCGGTGAGGCCCTGCAGGCACCGCCGCACCTGCTGCTGCTCCAGGTGCACGGTGGCCTGGTCGACCACCTCGTCGTACGGCGTCTCGGCGGAGGTGGCGGCGAGCTTGCGGATGCGTTCGGCTCCGGCCTGCTCGGACCGCACCCGGTCGACCGCCCGGCGGTGTGTGATCGTGAAGATCCACGACGTGGCCGATCCGCGTGCGGGGTCGTACCGGGTCGCGGTGCGCCACACCTCCACCAGCACCTCCTGTGCCACCTCTTCGGCCTGTGCGGGGTCACGTAGTACCCGGCGCACGAGCCCGTACACCCGGGGCGCGACCAGCTCGTAGAGCCGGGTGAACGCCGCCTCGTCGCCACGCGCCACCGCACGCAGGAGGGTGTCGGCCTCGGCAGCCGGGTCAGGGGGCGGCGTCGGCACGGCCGAAAGATGGTCGGCCCGGCGGGCCGCGTCGTTTCCGCCGTCACTCATGCCAGACAGCCTCCCGCCCCTTAGCGTCGCGTGCACATAGGTAGTTCGGAGCGGCGCCCCGATCGGATTGGCGCATTGATTGTTACCACATTGTTTCGGGTGGATTCAGAAGTGGCAGATGACCAATGCGGTGGGTCACCGGAGGGTGGACGGAGGTGCCAGACTCGTCGAGACTAAGCGGAAACCTCCTTCGAGCGATGCGCGAGGTATGCCCATGGCCGAGCCGATCCTGGTGGTCGACGTCGGCACGTCGGGCACCCGAGTCGCGCTCGTCGACGGGGATCGGTCCGGCCTTATCCGCGAGCCCGGCGGCGCCACCTACGTGTGGCCGTCGTCGGTGTGCCTCGACGACACCGGATACCTCGTCGGCACGGCGGCGGAGCGGCGCAAACGGGCCATTCCCCGGCGCTACATAGACGGTCCCCGCCGGGCAGTCGACGCTCAGGCGTCGATGTGGCTGGAAAACCACGAGGTCACCGGCGTGCAGGCGCTCGCCGCCTACCTCACGGCCGTGCACACCGAGGGGCAGCAGCAGTACGGTGCGCCGATCCACCGTCTGACGCTGACCACGCCGGCCGACTACCTGCCCGGCGACCCGCGGCGCGACGTGCTGGTGGCGGCGGGCATGGCGGCCGGATTCCCAGACGTCGAGCTGGTCAGTGACGCTGTGTGCGCCGCCCTCGACCCAGAGACCGGCAGCGGTCTGCCGGCCGGCGGCCTGGTGCTGGTCTGCGACCTGGGCGCGACCTGGACCACGGCGGTCGTGCAGGTGCGGGGCAACCACACCACGCAGCTCACCCACCAGGCGTCGGCCGCCGGCCACGACCTCGACGCCCTCCTCATCAACGACCTGCGCTCCGAGGGCCGGGCGTGGATCGAGCCGCTCCTCGCCGCGCCGGACGACGCGGGCCTCCGGGCGTACTACGAGGCCATCGACTTCACCCGCCGGCTCAAGCACCAACTCGCCGACGCGGAAGAGGTCGCCGACCACCTGACCCCGCTCACCCCGCCATACCGGCTGACCCGTGACTGGCTGGCCGCGTTCGCCGAGCCGGCCCTGCGCTGGCTGGTGGCCAGCTGCCTGACCGTCGTGCAGGAGGCCGGCGCCACGCCCGAAGACCTGTCCGCGATCGTGCTGGCGGGCGGCGGCGCGCGCCTTCCTATGGTCGAGCCTGCCCTGCGCATCGGGCTCGGCCAGCAGATCCGCACCTCGGCCGAGCCCGAGCTGGCGGTGGCGCGCGGTGCCGCACGCTGGTCGGTGGGTGCGGCCACCCGTACGGTGCCGGCCGACCGGCCACGCTGGCGGATCGAGCCGGTGTCGTGGGAGATCCCTGGGGCAGTCGGGCGGCTGTCGCGCTGGCTCGTCGCGGAGGGCCACTCCTATCAGGCGGGCGAGGTGGTGGCGCAGGTGCGCACGCCGGACGAGCGGGTTTTCGATCTCATAGCGCCGCAGGCGGGCACGCTGCTCGCGCATCGCGCCGCCGTCGGCGACCATGTCGGTCCGGTACTGGTGGCAGCCGCCGCCAAGTCACCGAAGGCGCTGGCCGAGCAGCCGCCGGGGCACCGGCAGCGGCTCGACGTCGTTGGCTCGTGGCTGCTCGCGCCCGACCGGCAGCGACTCGTCGAGTGCGACGCCGCCGGGCGGTACGTGCGGGTCCGCGGCGTCGACGACGGCGCGGTGGTCGGCGAGCTGACCCCGCCGCCGGGTGACGCGGCGCCGCGCGGTGGGCAGGTGTTCGTCGGGCCGGAAGGGCGGCTGTGTCTGGTGGCGTGGGACGCGGACGGCTGGGTCTCGGTGTGGGAGCTCGAAAGCGGCACGCTCGCCACCCGGTTCCGCGACCCGAGCACGCCTGAGAACGTGCTCGTCGACGAGGCTCAGTGGCGGCTCGCCACCGAGGCCGAGGGTAAGGTCGTCGGTCGATACCGGCGGTCGACCATCACCACGTGGGACCTGCGCACGGGTGACCGGCTCGACAAGGTCACCGACGACGCGTGGACGCGCCGCAATCCGGGGTACGCCGCGCGGAGCGGCTCCGACGCCTTCGCCACCTCGGCCACCTGCCCCGACGGTCAGCTGCGCCTCGTCGCCGGCGAAACGGCCGACGGCACCGCCGTGCTGGTCGTCCACGACGTGGCCAGCGACCATGAGGTCCTCCGCGTGCAGGGCTCGCCAGGGCAGCGGGTGCGGGCCGGGTTCAGCGCGGACGCCCGCCAGTTGCTGGCGGTGTGGGAGTCCGATGATCGGAGCGTGGTCGATGTCTGGGACCTCTGACGGCACGGCGCCGCCCGTCCTGGTCGTCGACGTCGGCACCACCTCGTCGGCGGCCGCCGTGGTCACGGGCGACACTACGGTGCTGGTGCCCGAGCCGATGACCGGCGCGGCCACATGGCCGTCCGCGGTCTTCTGGGACGGGCAGCAGATGCTCGTCGGCACCCTCGCCGAACGGCGCAAGCGCTCCGACCCGGAGGCGTTCGCCGCCGGGTTCAAGCGCGGGTTGGCGGACGACACGTCTGTGCTGCTGGGCCCTCGGCGGTTCCGGCCGGTAGAACAGGTCGTCGCGGTCCTGTCCACGCTGCGCGCCGAGGCGGAACGCCTCCACGGGGCACCAATCCACCGGGCGGTCCTCACCGTCCCGGCCAGTTATGGCGGTCTCGGGGCCGGCGGCGACTGGACCGAGGAGCGCGGCGACGAAGAAAGGAGCCGCCTCTCAGGCCCCGGGACCCGCGCGTGCGGCGACTTGTCGCAGAGTGCCAGCCAACACAGCGACGTGCGGCGCACCCGGATGGTGGCCGCCGCTGAGGCCGCCGGGTTCCAGACGATCGAGCTACTCCCCGAGCCAGTAGCCGCCGCGTTCGCACCGATCGCCGGGGCACCGTTTCGCCCCGGCGACCTGGTGCTCGTGTACGACCTCGGTGGCGGCACCTTCGACACGGCGCTGGTGCGCATCGGTGTTCGCTGGCACGAGGTGCTCGGCCACGCCGCGCTCGACGACTGCGGTGGTCACGACATCGACGCGCTGCTCGCCCGGCGCATCAGCACCGACGGCCAGCAGTGGCTGGCGCCGCTCACCTCCGCGGCCGGCTCGTCGACACCGGCGACCCTGCGGCTGGATATGGCCGTTACCGACTTCGCCCAGCGCGTCAAGCACCAGCTCAGCGACGCGGCCGTGGTCGAAGACTTCCTGATGCCGAACACGCCCGCGTACCGGATGTCGCAGGAGGATCTGTCGACGCTGGCCGCACCCTTGCTCAGCCGCACGGCGACCTGCTGCACCGACCTGCTCGCCCGCTTGGGGGTACCGGTGCACGACGTCACCGCGGCGCTGCTGGTGGGCGGCGGATCCCGCATGCCCGCGGTGGCCGACCTGCTCCAGCGCGGGCTGGGGCTGCCGTTACGCCGTGTCGTCGACCCGGAGCTTGCGACGGTGCGCGGCGCCGCACGCTGGGTGCCGGTCAGCGGTCAGCGCCGGGTGTCCGCACGCACGTCACCCGAGCCGACGGTGCCGCTGTCGTGGAACATTCCCGCCGGCGGGGGGCGTCTGCTGCGGTGGCTGGTGTCGCCCGGCCAGGCATACCTGGCCGGCGTGCCGCTGGCCCGGGTGCGGCTGTCGAGCGGGGCGGTGTGGGACCTGACCGCTTCGTCGCCGGGCACCCTCGACCGCCTGCTGGTCCCACCCGACACCGACGTGACGGCAGGCGACTGGCTGGCCCTGGCCCGACCCTAAGGGTGCGTTCCTATGTGGACGCTGCGGGCGTCCAGCCAGGACAGGTCGGTGCGGTTGCCCAGCCACGCCTCGTCGGCTGGGTCGAGCAGGCGGTCCCACGCCGCCAGGTCCTCCGGCGCGAGCAGGTCGGCCGGGCGGAGCCGGTCCACGCGGTGGGTGAGCCGGTCCAGCAGCCGCTCGACGTCCTCTTTGGACAAGGGAACGACCCGCTCCACCAGGGTGGTGCGCGTGGTCACGTGTGTCAGCCCGGAGCGCCGCAGCGCCTCCGTCCAGCCGTACGGCATCGGGCGGGAGCCGGGCAGAGCCGCCCGCATCCGGGCGAACCAGCGGTCCTGCGCGGCGTCCAACCGGATCTCCAGGCCGGGCTCGCCGACCCCGACGTCCCACGGCAGATGCCTGGGCGGCAGCCCGCCCTCGGCCAGCGCGAGCCGGCCGCCGGGCCCGAGCAGCGTCGCCAGCGCGTCGACCGCGGCCTGCTGATCGCCCGCGTGGTGCACGGACGCGGACGCCCACACGAGGTCGGCCGGGGAACCCAGCTCGGCCCGCAGGTCGGCAAGGTCGCCGTCGAGATCGGCATGTAGGAACTGCGCGTCGGGCACCGCCGACCTGGCGGCGTCGAGGATCGCCCGGTCGCCGTCGACCCCGACCGCGCGGCCGGTCGCGCCGAGCACGGCTGCCATCGCCCTGGTCATGCCCGCGCCGCCGCAGCCGATGTCGACCGCCAGCATGTCGCGCGGGCGGATGAGCGCCTGGGCCACCTCGGCGTACCAGCCCGCCTCCTCCCGTGCGACGACGTGCAGGTGCGCGGCATGTTCCGACCAGACCACGGTGTACGGATCGTCAGTCACGAACCGGATTCTCCCCCACCCGCAGGCACCCGGCGAAGGGGTCGGCCCAGGTCATCCACGTGTCCTCCCCGGCGGCCAGCTCGTCGTCGGTGACCAGGCACGCGGCGAGGCGCCGGTGCAGCTCGGCCGCGTCCAGGCCCAGCCCGACGAACGCGAGCTGGTTGCCCCGGTCCCCGTAATACGGATCCCACTCCACCGCCGCGGCCAGCCGCCGGCCCTCACTCGCCTCTTCCCAGCGCTCCTCGGGTTGCGCGGCCAGCCAGCGCCCGAGCGAACCCATCGATAGCCCACCGGCAGCCGAGTCCCAGGCGATGGCGGTGTCGGGCCGGTTCGCCAGCCAGAGGTGACCGCGACCGCGCAGCGTCGGGCTGACGATCGCGCCGAGCGCGTCATTGAGGCGCTCAGCGTGAAACGGTCGCCGCGCCCGAAACAGCACGGACACCACGCCGCAGTCGGCCACCGGTTCGTGCACGCCCACGGGGTACCCCTCCAGCCCGCGCGCCAGCACGCCGGGCGTATCGGGGCGGTGCCGCGCCTCGGGCCGGAACCCCGCCGCGGGCACGTGGGTCGCCCACGGCGCGAGCCGTTGCAGCAGCACGGCGAGGCGCGCGCCGTCGAACGCCCCATCCGGCGCCTCGCCCCACATCACGACGGTGTCCGCGTACTCGATCTGGCGCGCGACGACGTCGGCGACCGCGCGGTGATCATCATCGGCGGCATGCAGGGCCCGGTCGCTCAGCGAGTCGGTACTGGTGATGTCGTCGAGCAACCGCCCCGCGTCGACCACGGTGGTGTGCGAGTCGAAGCGCACGTGATCGGTGACCAGTGCCCCGTCGACCAGGCACCACCGGGCGGCGGCCGCCACAGCCTCCGGCTCGACCGCTTCCGGCAGCAGGAGCACCTGGTCGCGGTCGGGGTGCGCGCGGGCCATGCGCACCAGCGTCGGCAGCACGTCTTCGCGAAGAGTGCAGGAGACGCAGCCGTGCACCAGCGTGACCTGCTCATCTTCGAGCACCTCGCGCGCCGTGCGGACGATCCGGTGCACGACGCCGTCGCGCACGCCGGTCAGGTCGTGCCGGATCAGAATCCGTCGCGGGTCGTCCGCCAGCAGGGTGCGGGCGACGGCGTGGGTGGCGGCGGGCGAGAACCCGGACAGCACCGTGACGGCGGGCATGGCGCCTCCTAGTTGTTGAAAACGGTTTTCGTTATACTAAGCGCATGGCCCGCAGCAACGAAGCCCGCCCGGTCGTCAAGCTCCGCAGCACGGCGGGGACCGGGTTCACGTACGTCACCCGCAAAAACCGGCGCAACGACCCAGACCGGCTGGCCCTACGCAAGTACGACCCGCGGGCACGCCGGCACGTCGAATTCCGCGAGGAGCGCTGATGGCGCGGCGGAGCCTCACCGCACGCCAGGCCCGCCGCGAGGAGATGGTCATCCGGTACGCCGAGCGGCGTGCCGCCCTCAAGCGCGCGGTCGCCGACCCGCTCACCCGGGAGGCGGCCGTGCGCGCGCTCAGCCGCCTCCCCCGCGACGGCAGCCCGGTCCGGCTCCGCTCCCGCGACACGCTGGACGGCCGGCCGCGCGGGATACTGACCCGCTTCGGCCTGTCCCGCCTGAACTTCCGCGCTATGGCGCTGACCGGCGCCCTTCCGGGCGTCCGCAAGTCCTCCCGATAGCGCCCGCCCGTCCGGTCGCGCCTCTCCACGCCCGGCCTCCGCACGCCCGGCCTCCGCACGCCCGGCCTCCGCACGCCCGGCCTCCGCACGCACCGCACTCCGCACGCACCGCACTCCGCACGCACCGCACTCCGCACGCACCGCACTCCGCACGCACCGCACTCCGCACGCACCGCACTCCGCACGCACCGCACTCCGCACGCACCGCACTCCGCACGCCGGGCCTCCGCGCAGCCTGCGCGGCGCCGGCGGCGTCGATCAAGGAGGTCTCCATCGATCAAGGGCAAATGCACGCGGAAAAGAGATCGAACCACGTGCGTTTGCCCTTGATCGGCGGGGAGAGCGTGGCGCCACGCCGCGCGGCCGCGGGGGCGCCACGCCGCGACGCCGCGGAGTGCGGGGCGACGCGTCGTGCGGACGTGGAGAGGCGCGACCGGACGGGCGGGCGCGACCGGGCGTCAAGGGGCTAGGGCGCGGAACAAGGTCAGCCACTGTTCGGGCCAGGCGTAGGCCACGACCAGGCCCGGGTCCAAGCGGCACGCGCGGAAAGCGGCGTCCACGCGACGGGCCGGATGGCGTTGGCGCAGGCTCGCGTGCAACGAGCCGCCGACGCCGCTGAAGCCCAGCTCGACGAGGCGGCGGTACGACCCCAGGAGGCGAGGCTCGACCAGCGGCACCGGCCGCCGCTCCAGCCGCAGGATGCCCGAGTCGACCCGCGGCACCGGCCGGAACTTGTGCCGCCCGATCCGCCCGGCCAGCACCCACCGGTGCGTGGGCCAGGTTTCGATCGTGAGCCGGCTCCAGCGGCCGTAGTCGCCGGTGCGCTTGCGGGCGTACTCCAGCTGCGTGACCAGGGTGGCCGAGGTCAGCGTCGGAGCACGCAGGCACCACTCGACGACCCTGGCGGTCAGCGCGTACGGGATGCTGCCCACCACCGCGAACGGCTCCCGGGGCGGCCGGGCGGCCAGGAAGTCACGCTGCTGGAGCACCACATTGGACGGTGGGTCGAGACCGGCGGCCAGATCGGGGTCGACCTCGTACGCGACGACACGGTTGGCCACCCGGGCGAGTTCCCGGGTCAGGTGGCCCGCGCCGGCGCCGATCTCCAGCACCAGGTCGGTTTCCGCCGGGCGGGCGGCGCGCACGACCTGGCCGAGCGCACCGCGGTCGGTCAGGAAGGTCTGCGAGTATGCGCGGCGGGCACGCGCGCGCTCATTGCGAATTCGATAGGTGTTCCGCGCCACAGTGGGCGTCCTCTCCCAGGCAAGGGCCAACGCGAACAAGCGGAATGGCCCCGGGCGGACGCGCGCGGGTAGAGGGTGGCGAAGATCAGACCAGGGCCAGCAGCCCCGGCCGCAGCCTGGTCACCACGGAAAGACCCCACGCGGCCGCACCGGCGGCGAGGGCTCCGTTGATCAGGGCGTGTGCCATGCGCGCAACGCTACCTGATGTCCGACGCGAGATGTATCGGATAAGCGCCTGCGTTCTCTTACCTGTCATGAGCGAACTTCACCAGCCAGCACCGAAGCAGACCAGCGGCGCCGGGTCCTCCTCGGTCTTCGCCGCGGTCTCGATCGCGACGGCCAGCGCGGCCGCCGGTGAGCTGCCGTCACGCAACGCCACGTGGTGGGCCGGCCCCACCTGGTAGGCGACCGAATCAGCGATCCGGGCCACCCCAGCGACCACACTGCCGGCACCGCCGTGCAGCAGAGCAGCGGTCATGCCGAGCGTCTCCTCGCCGGGGCGGGCCCGAGCAAGCCCCAGCTCGCACGCCGACAGCACCACGTGCGCCGGCAGGCTCGGGAGTTGGTGCAGCTCGTGACCGAAGAGCGGGCCGTCGGCAAGCTCGAGGTGGGAGAAGAGCGGGTTGTCCGGCTCGTGAACGCCGTGCGCGGCCACGTGCAGCACGTCCGAGGCGAGGGCGGTGTCCCGTACCTCTGACGTGGTGGACCCGGGCGGAGCGGGGGCGTCCGACCACACCGCGCCGACGAGCCTGGCCTCTTCCGCGCCGCGCGCGACGCGCGGCCCGACGGCAAGGCCCACCACGGGGTGTTCGGGCAGTGTGGCCCGGTCGCGGGCCGCGAGCCAGGCGGTGGCCGAGCCGACGACCGCTACCGGGCGCCCGCGCAGGGTCGGCAGGAGCGTCCACGGTACTGCGACCAGCCCGGCCGCCGGCGCGAGAAGCAGTGGACCATCGGCCAGATACCGGCGTACCGGTTGCCACAGCAGCTCGTCGAGCCCTCGCAGCGACGTGCGGCTGGCCGCGCGCACCGTGGCGCGCACGACTTCGGGCAGGTTGATGGTGGCGAGCGCGTCGAGGTCGGCGCGCAGGCGGCGGTGCAGCTCGATGGCGCGCTCCGCCTGACCCAGGTCGAGGACGGTGCGGCGCCGTGGGCCGGCGACGAGTGCGTAGAGCCGGCCGCCGGAGAGCAGGTGCGCGACGTACGTGGCGTCGGCGGCCGCCAGCCGGTCCTGAAGCCGGCCGAGCGGTGCCGGCGCGATCGTCTGCCCGGGGCCAGACACGTACCAGGAGCGCTGCCGGATCAGCCGCTCCAGCCGGGCACACCGGGCGTACAGGGAGCGGGCCGGCTGGCCGGCGAGCACCTGCATGCGCAGCTCGACCCGCGCGTGCCGCAGTTCCTCCAGGAGTTGGGCCGCCTCCGGGTCGGCCGGCGGCACCACCGGCGGCAGGCGCGTCGACAGGGCGCGGGCCCGTTCCGCCCAGCCGAAGACCGTCGCGGGCCGTCCACTGGCGAGCGCCCGCGCCAGTCCGAGCGCGGCGAGCCGGCGGCCGTGCCCGCTGACCGCTGTCTGCAGGTCAAGGCTGCCGAACGACGCCTGGTACCGGTGCAGGTCGCCAAGGGCGGCGCGCAGCTCCGCCTCGACCAACCGAGGCCGCCCGCCGGCCTCGGCCAGCATGGCCCGCACCGATCGGGCCTGCAACCGGGTGGCGATGGGGTCGCTGCGGCGCAACTGGATCGCGTCGCCGACCGCCTCGCGCGCGGCGGCGAAGTCCCCTGTGGACAGTAGCGCCGCAACACCGGTGAGAGTGGCTCGCCGCGCGTCATCCCCGAGCCCGGCGGCGGCGAGCGCGGCGGCGACCCTGGCCGCTTCGGCGGCGGCTGCCGGCACCCCGCGCCCTTCACCGACCGCCGCGGCGAGCGCGACCTGCTGGGCAAGCAGCGCCCACGCGTCGGCGCCCCGGTTGGCGAACCGCCGCTGCGCCCGCCCAGCGAGGTGGCGCGCGTCAGCGAACCGCTCTTCGAGTAGCGCGACCTGCGCGCGCGCCAACTCCGCCTCGGCCTGGTCCTGCCGGATACGCCCAGCTTGGAAGAGCTCCGCCGCCCGGCCCAGGTCGTCGTCCGCCTCGCGCCACAGCCCGGCCGCGAGCAGTACCTGGGCGCGGTCGACGTGGTAGACGGCCGCGTATGTCGGGGACTGGCTGCTGAGCGCGGAGGCGACCGCGTCCATCTCGCGCAGTGCTTGGGGCAGCGCGCCGGACAGCAACAACAGGTAACCGAGGTTGTGCGACGCCTTCGCTCCGATGATGGTGAGGCCATGCCGGCGGGCGATCTCGGCGCATCGGGCGAAGTCGGCACGTGCCAGCCGGAGCGTGCCCATCTGCATGTGCAGGATGCCCCGATTGAGCAGTGGTCGGCACAGCTCCTGCGGTACCGACTCGTCGAGCAACCGGAGCGCCGCGTCGTACGCGGCCAGCGCCTCCGCTGGCTTGCCAGCGCGCATGCAGATCAGGCCGCGCTGCCCGGCGGCGAGGCCGCCGACGTGTGGCGGCAGCTCCGGCACCGCGTCGACTTCGTCGAGCATCGCGAGCCCAGCGGCCAGGCTGCGCTGCTCCGCCTCCTGATAGGCCAGGGTGATCAGGATGTGCGCGCGGACCACCGGGTCGGGCCGCCGTCGCAGCGCGGACCGCAACAGCCGCCGAGCAGCGGCGTGCCGCCCGCGTTCGGTCTCGCGGAGGGCCTGCCGGTGCAGCTCGGCGGCTGAGGGCGCGCGATGGCTGGCGTCGGCTGACACGCCCAAATCATGGCACGGTGCCTGCCAGGATTTTCAGTGCCGTAGTTGGTCGGCCAGCCACTCGTCGTGCACGCGCAGCGTCTCGTCGACTACGGACCGTCCACGCTGGACAGCAAGGTCGCCGGTCGCGTCCATGGTGATCCCACCAGCGGCGGCCTGATCGATCAGTCGCTGCGCGATCTTTCCGGCCACCACCGGCGTGGCGTACGACGTGCCGCTGCCGATCGCGAAGCCGCCGGTGAAGTTGTCCGGGTCGAGCGTGGCGCGCCGCAGGCCGCTCGGGTCGAGCGTGGCCGCCTGCGCCTGCAGGGCATGGTCGAAGTTGACCGGCATGGTGCTGACCACGGCCGCACCGCGCTCCCAGACCCGCACCCACGGCCCGCCGTTGCTGAACATGGCAACCGTGCTGTCCGGGTTGAGCGCACCGACGCTGATCACCTGGACGCAGTCGTCGTCGCAGGCGAAGATCGGACCCTTGTCGTTGGGTGTGAACGCCGCCGGGAACATGTGCTGGTCGGTGCCGTTGTTGCCGGCGGAGGCCACCACGGCCACACCCAGCCGGCCGAGCCGCTGTAGCAGCTCGTACAGCACAGAGTCGAACTCGGCATCCTGCGGGGACTCGTGGTAGTAGCCGAGCGACAGCGAGACCACGTCGATCGGGTAGCCGCCCGGCTCGCCGGCCGCGTGCCTGCGGGCCAGCTCGTATACCTGCCCCAGCGTCTCGACGAGCTGCGACTCCCAGATGAACCCGTCTGAGCGCACCACCCGCACCGAGAGGATGTCGGCGTCAGGGCACGTCTGCCGCACCAACCCGCAGATGAACGTGCCGTGCCCGGACAACTCGTCGCGGATGCCGTCGAGCCCGCCGGTCAGGTCGCCGTCGGTCTCGGGGTCGGGCGTGGGGAAGCCGACGGTGGTCGTGCCCGAGGCGTCGGTGATCGTGAGGTCACGGACCACACCCTCGCTCAGCCATGGATGCTGGCCACAGCCGGTGTCGAGGACCGCGACCACGGGCCGCCGGAAGCCGAGCGTCGGCTGGCGCCGGGGCGGTGGAAGTAGCAGCGAGACCGGTTGGTCACCGCCGCCATACGGGTGGGATGAATGGTACGGATGTGAGGAATGGTACGGGTGAGATGAGTGGTACGGATGCGACGAGTGGTACGGCAACGGCTGCATCGTGGCCGTCGTCGCGAACACCAGATGGTCAAGTCCGATGCCGCGCAGTCGCTCCGCGCCGTGCCGCTCCCGGGCCGCCCGCAGGACCTCCCAGGCGTCGGGGCTCGCCGGCCCCTCGCTCGCCGCCACGATCGTCATCTGCCGGCCAGCCAGTTTGCGGGACACGCAGGGCCGCGAGGCGGGTAGGTCTTCGATGCGCAGGCCCAGATCGTCGGCGACCTCGTCGAGCGCGTCCCGCGACCCGTCGCACGCCGACTCCCGTGCGAGCAGCCGGTTGGCCACGTAGACGGTCGGGTTGGGCGGCCATCCAGCCGGCGCGCCGGCGTCCGGTTTCAGCTCGCGCGCACCGTGCCGGGCGAGCTCTGTGGCAGAAAGGGGTTCGTTGACCACGAATGACTCCAAAGGATCACAGTTGAACCGGAGGGGTGGCAACCGAGCGGTGCAGGGGCACAGCCGCCCCCGCGGTCGGATGGATCATGATCTGCATGAGGCCCGTCGGCAGTGCGGCGAACGCGAACCGGCCGTCGGCGTCGGCCACGGTCTCCTGTACGCCGCGGGCGGTGCGCAGCTCGACGCGCAGGGCGGCACCGGGCGCGATCCAGCCGTCGATGCGGCGCTGCCTGGGGCCCGCGTCCGAGACGGTCACCATGACGGTGAGGCTCTCGGCGGCGAACGTCATCGTCGCGGCCGTCTCCGGCCCACGCGCACCGACCGGCGCCAGGCTCTCCTGTAGCCGCATCAACTCGAACTCCACGTCTTCCAGAGCGAGCGTGAAAAGCACCCGGTCGGCCAGGTCGACCGGCACGGGGTCGAGAGCTTCCCACATGTCGTGGACCGCCCGCATCAGGGTCACGTCATCAGTCACGCCGCCCACTCCAATCAGGGTCGGCGGCCAGCCGGCCGCGCAGCTTGTCGAGGCAGCGCCCTCGGGTCGGCCCGATGCTGCCCACAGGTACGCCAAGCTCGGCGGAGAGCGTCGCGTAGTCGGGCCGGTCGTCGAATGCGATCACACGGAGCAGCCGCCGGCAGCGCTCCGGCAACGCCGCGAAGTGCTGCCACAACATGCGGGCGGTATCGGCCGCGAGCACTGCCGCGTCAGGCCCGTCGACGGGCGGCATCGCGGTGTCGAGCGTCTCCGGCTCGGCGGCGTCTTCGCGCTTGCCGGCCCGGGACATCCGCCACGCCTCGCGGCGCGCGGTCGTGGTGGCCCAACGCATCACGGCCTGCGGGTCGCGCACCGACTCCACATTGCGCACCAGTGCGAGCCACGTCGTTTGCACGACGTCTTCGGCTGACTCTCGATCCAGCCCATACGCCCGGACCACGTGCCACAGCACGGGGGTCAGCACGCGCACGAGACGGTCGAGGGCGTCCGGGTCACCGGCTCGCCACGCGGCGAACTCGCGGGCTGCCAGCTCCCACGAAGGCACCGTGACCCCGGTGTCGCCAGAGGCCGTCGATGTCATGACCCTCCTCCCCAGGTCACAGACTGCCCGCCATCGTAGGTGTGCGAGGCAGCGGCCCGGTGGGCGCAGTGCGCGCGCACACCCGAGAGGAGACCGGCCAGGCGCGCCCTGATACCGGATGTGGCGAAAAAAACTCGGGGTATCACCCGGACGCGCCGGGGCTCCTCTAAACCAGACCCTGCTGGGGGCGCGACCAACAGGGGGCCGGTCGCGCCACACCTCCCCGGCGGGGTGGGGGGAGGAACGCGGGGGTGCATTCCCGGGGGGATGCACCCCCGCCTCGTCTGTACAGGCAGGCGCGCCCCGCTCCGCCCTTCCCGTCGATGTCCCTCCCGTCGATCAAGGCCAAACGCGTTTGCCCTTGATCGGCGGAAAGGGGTGCGTGCGGTGGCCCGACCACGGCACGTGGCGCGCGGCGGCGCCGTGGCGTGGCGTGCTAGTGGTGGGCGGGGACGCGGCGGTGAAGTGGCGTGGTCGGCCAGGGGCGGCGTACCGCTTCCGAAGGCGCGCCCGCACCCACCGCCGTACCGCCGACGATCGGGATGACCCTGTTGACCCTCGTGGCACGCAGGGTGCGGCGCACCACCGGGTTGGGGTCGCAGAGCACGAGCTGACCGCCGCGCGCCCGGACCCGCAGGTGCACCGCCACCAGCGTGCGAACCGCCGCGGCGGACAGGAAGCCCACATCGCGCAGATCAAGCCGGATCGGCACCGGCGCGGCCGGCAGCGCCCAGAGCTGGGCGCGGAACTCGTCGACGTTCGCGATGTCTATCTCGCCGGTGACACGCACATCGATCCCCCGTGCGCCCACCGTGACTTCGGTGTGTAACTGTTCCCCCATGACAAGGAGCCTAGGAAGCGGACCACGCGCCCGCGACCTACCAGGAGCGTAATTGTCGCCTGGGCGCCTACGACCAAAGTATGAGATCGCCCCTGAGTCACGCCGCGTGATCGGTATGCCCGGCGGCGAGGAACACGACGAAGTCGGTGAGCCTGGTCTCGTCGGCCGACCGGTCCAGGCGCTCGTAGCTCAGCAGAGTGCCGGTCTCCGGGTCGAACACGGCTACCTCGCGTACCGCGCCGGCCTCGCTGTCGGCGGCCACCGCCACGCCCGGCCGCCCGGCGCGGTCGACGGTCTCGCCAAGGTAGGTGAGCCCGTCGGTGTCGGCGAGGACGCGCAGCGCGGCGGCCCGATGCGCCACGTCGAGGGCGTGGTAACGGTACAGGTCGACGACCGCACGCAGGGCCGCGTGCGGGCCGGCGTCGAAGGGCTGATGCTCGGCGAGCTGGCTGGCGAGGATGGCCGGCTCGGCCGACGGGTCGGGTACCGGCACCGCGAGCTGCCCCTGCTTGTACTCGGTGACCTCTTCCCGGGCCGGCGCCGCCGTCAGGTCGATGACGAGGTGGCGGCCGGCCCGGTCGGGCGTCCACCACAGCTTCTCGTCCCGGTTGACGGCGGTGGACAGGCCCGTGGTGTCGGACGCCCAGGTGCGTGTGTGGACGAACGTGTACCGGCCGGCGACGCGCAGGTCGGCCCCATCGCCGACCTTGCCCTGCAAGACGGTCAGCGGCGCGCGTGCCGGCACCGCCTCGGCCTGGTCGGCCACCGCGAGCGGCGAGGGGGACGGCGCGGCGGAGGTGCTCGGTGCCGCGGCCGGCGGCTCCGGCGGAGCGCCAGTGGCCAGCCCGATGGCGGCGGCGACGGCGAGCAGTACAGGTATGACCACCCATGTCACCCGGCGCGCGACGGTGGCGCGGCGCTGCCGGTGTGCCATCTGGATCAGCTCGGCGGCGTTGCGGCGCGGCGCCGGCACCGGCCGGCCGTACGTCGGGTCCATCACGACCGCGGCACGGCGTACCAGGTCGTCGCCCCGAAAATCCTCATCATTCATGCGGTCATCACGCCGCCCACGGCGTGCCGTAGCTTGTCGCGTGCCCGCTCCCGGTCGCGCCGTGCCGTGTCGGGGTCGCATCCGACCACCTGGGCGACCTCTTCGTCGGTGAGATCGTCGAGCACGAAGAGCAGCAGGCAGGCGCGTTCGTCGTCGGTGAGGGCGGCGCACGCGGCGGCCAACTCGGGGTCGACGCGCGCCAAGGGTGTCCACGGCACCGGCGTGCCGTGACGGGACCGGTGCAGTTGGTTGGCGATCCGCAGCAGCCAGGGAAGCGGCTGGTCAGGGGCCTCGGCTCGGCGGCGCCATGCCTCGATGAACGTCTGCTCGGCGAGGTCTTCGGCCTCGTTCGGCTCGCTGGCACGCCGCAGGAAGCCCACCACCCGTGGCCGGTGCCGACGCCAGATGCCGTCCAGCCACGCCTCGTCGTCTGCGCCGGTTCGCAACGGGACTCCTTGGACGCTGTGTCGTCACCCACGTGTATATCCCGCCGGGCGCCCGGGAGCGAGACCGACATTCGCACGCCCCGCCCAAAAACACATCGCGATCTAGCAATCTGGCGCTTTGCTACATAGCCTGGGGCCAATGGTCGCTCACAGTGTCGGAGTGACCACTTACCGCAATGGGGATCGCAATGACAAGGCTCACCCTCATCCCAGTCGCCATCCTCGCCCTCGTCCTGTCCATCAGCGGCACCGCCACCGCGGCACCGTCTGATGCGGACACCAACCAGCGGCTCGTCGCCGAGTTCCTGGCCGCACACCCCGGTGGCCAGCAGATCGGCGACAACGAGATCGCGTACGGCGCCATGATCGTCGAAGTGGCGGCGCCGGTCGGCGCGTATGCGGCACCCGACTGCCCCGCCGGCTGGTTCTGCTTCTACGACGGCCTCAACTACAACTACCCCCGTGGCCGGCTCAGCTCGTGCGGCTGGCAGGACCTCGGCTGGTGGAGTTGGCGTGACCGCACCGAGTCGGTGCACTACAACATGTCGACCGGGTCGGTGGTCTTCATCGCCGAGACCGGTGCGACCGACACGTCGCTGTTCACGCTCAGCACGAGCAAGCGGACCGTCCCCGACGTGGCGCCCAACCGCAACCGGGCGGACTATGTGTACCGCTACTGCTGACCCGGCCTGATCAGGCCCGCCTCGTACGCGAAGATCACCGCTTGCACCCGGTCACGCAGGTCCAGTTTGGCCAGTACCCGGCCGACGTGCGTCTTGACCGTCGCCTCGGCGACCGTGAGCAGCTCGGCGATCTCCGCGTTGGACCTGCCGCGTGCCAGCTCGACGAGCACCTCCCGCTCGCGGTCGGTGAGCCGGTGCAGCCGCTCACCGACCGCCGACCGGCCGCTCGACGGGTCGGGCAGGTGGTCGGCGAACGCGTCGATGAGGCGCCGGGTAACGCTCGGCGCGACCACCGCGTCGCCCGCCGCGACCGCGCGAATGCCGCTGATCAGGTCGGTCGGCGGCACGTCCTTGAGCAGAAACCCGCTGGCTCCGGCGCGGAGCGCGGCATAGACGTACTCGTCGAGGTTGAAGGTGGTGAGCACGAGTACCCGGGCGGCGGAGCCGGACGCCACGATCTGCCGGGTCGCCTCGATGCCGTCCAGCACCGGCATGCGCACGTCCATCAACACCACGTCCGGGGCGAGCGCGCGGGTCATCGAGACACCCTGCGCGCCGTCGCCCGCCTCGCCGACCACCTCCAGGTCGGGCTGCGTCTCCAGCACCATACGAAACCCGAGGCGCAGCAACGACTGGTCGTCGACCAGCAGCAACCGGACGGTCATGCGCCAGTTACCTCAATGCTCATGCGGGCTCCCGCGTGTCGAGGCGCAGGCGTGCGCGTACCCGCCAGCCCGGCCCGTCGGCGCGCGGCCCGGCCTCGACCTCGCCGTCGTACGCCGCGGCCCGCTCCGCCATGCCGGTGACGCCGTGCCCCTCTCCCTGCTCGGCCGCGCCGGCTGGGGAGCCGTCGTCGCTCACCTCGACCTCCACGCCGCCGTCTTCGTAGCGCAGCCGCACCTCCGCCATGGCCTGTGGCCCGGCGTGCTTGAGCACGTTGGTCAGCGCCTCCTGCACGATCCGGTACACGGCCAGCCCGGCACCCGGACCCCAGTCGCCCGGTGCGCCCTCGCGGGTGAGCGCCACCTGCACGCCCGCCGCGCGGACCTGCGTGACCAGCTCGTCGATGTCGTCCAGCCCGGGCTGCGGCGCGCGGCCATCGTCGGCATCGCGCAGCAGGCCGAGCAGCCGCCGCATCTCACCCAACGCCTGCCGGCCGGTGGTGGACACCTGCCGCATGGCGTCAGCGGCCCGCTCGGGCGCCGCCGCGGCCGTGAACGCGGCACCATCGGCCAGCGCGACCATCACGGCGAGGTTGTGCGCCACGATGTCGTGCACGTCGCGGGCGATCCGGGCGCGCTCGGCGGCGACCGCCAGGCGGGCCCGCTGATCGCGCTCGCGCTCCAGGCGCCGGGCCCGCTCCTCCAGCTCCGCCAGGTACGCCTCGCGGGTGCGCACCACGAGGCCGAGGAGCACCGTCGCGGCGAGGGCCGAGCCGATGAAGCCGGCCACCGTCCAGTTCGGACCGTCCCAGAAGAGCGCGACAACCGCCGGTATGCCGATCACCGCCACGATCGGCACGAGCTGCCGGCGCGGCCCGTACCGCGCGACCGTGTAGACCGCCAACGCGATGACCGACTCCGGGTAGAAGCCCTCTACGCGCACCTCGATCACCACACCGGCGAGTACAGCCAGGCCGAAGGTCGCCCAGAAGACCGGTACCGGCCAGCGGCGCCGCCACACCAGCGATGCGTGCACGGCGAGGAAGCACAGCACGGCCACCAGGCCGTCACCGGGCTCCAGTGCCGCAACGTTGAAGAGCGCGAGCAGCGCGGCGAGGCCGACATCCACCCACCGGGGATGCCGGCGCAACGCCGCCCGCAGCTTGCCCATCACCAGCAGCCCATCACAGCAAACTACGCGTCCCGGCGCGCCAGCAGGGCCGCTCCGCCCGCTAACGTCACCAGCACCCATCCGACGAGTACCGCCGCGGAGGCGGCTGGCGCCAGGGTGTCGAAGGGCGTGCCGTTGCCACCGACGCCGTACATGGCCTGGCCGGCGATGGTGGGCACGAACTTCATGACGCGCTCGTCCCAACCGCCCGGCAGCACGGGCGTCAGCAGCGCGGGTACCACCAGCAGCACGGCCGCCAAGGTGGTGACCGCACCGGCGGTATTCCGCACCAGCGCGCCTATGCCGAGGCCCAGCAGGCCCATGAGCACCGGGCAGGCGGCGGCGCCGAGGATCGCGCCGGTCACCCCCGCATCGCCAAGCGACGCGCCGCCCTCGCCGAGGAACGCCTGGCACACCAGGAAGGCCGCCAGGCACACCGCGACCATGACCGGAAACGTGAGCGCCGCGAAGGCGAGCGCCTTGGCGGCCAGTACGGGCAGCCGGCGCGGCACCGCCGTGAGGGTGGCCCGGATCAGACCCGAGCCGTACTCCCCGGTCATCTGCAGGACGCCGAGCGCGCCGACGACCAGTACGAAGAAGTCGAGCGGGAGGAACGCGGCGCCGACCGCCTCGCCCACGTTGGCGGGCGGGTCGGACCGGCTCACGCCGTACCCGATCGCGCCGGCCAGCCCGACGGCGAGCGCCGCGACGGCGCCGAGCGTTGCCCAGGTCGACCGGAGCGAGATCAGCTTGGTCCACTCCGACCGGAGCACGTGCCGAAAAGTGATCATCGGTACTCCACCGCCTCCCGGGTCAGCTCCATGTACGCCTCTTCCAGCGAGGCGCGGCGTGGGGTCAGCTCGTACAGGGGCAGGCCGCCGTCGAGCGCGAGGTCGCCGATCTTTTCGGCGGTCAGCCCAACGACCTGCACGGCACCCGAGTCGGTGGGTGTGACCGTGGCGCCGTTGGCGACGAGCAGGTCGCGCAGGTCGGCGGTGCGGAGCGAGCGCACCAGCACGGTACCGACGGCCACCCGTGCGATCAGTTCGTCGACCGTGGTGTCGGCCAACAGCCGCCCGCGTCCGATGATCACGAGATGGTCGGCGGTCAGCGCCATCTCGCTCATCAGGTGGCTGGAGACGAGCACGGTGCGACCCTCGGCGGCGAGGCCCTTGAGCAGGTTGCGCACCCACACCACCCCGTCGGGGTCGAGCCCGTTGACCGGCTCGTCGAGCATCACCGTCGCCGGGTCGCCGAGCAGCGCCACCGCGATGCCCAGCCGCTGGCCCATGCCGAGCGAGAAGCCACCGACCCGCTTGCCGGCGACGTCGGAGAGCCCGGCGATGCCGAGTACCTCGTCGACCCGCCGGACGGCGATGCCGTGGGTCTGCGCGAGCGCCAGCAGGTGGCTGTGCGCGGTGCGCCCCTTGTGGACGGCCTTGGCCTCCAGTAGGGCGCCAACCTGGCGCAGCGGCGCGGTGTGTTCCCGGTACGGCCGGCCGCCCACGGTCACCGTGCCGGCGGTGGGGCGGTCCAGCCCGACGATCATCCGCATCGTCGTGGACTTGCCGGCACCGTTCGGCCCGAGAAACCCGGTCACCTGCCCCGGCCGTACCGTGAAGGACAGCTCATCGACGGCGACCTTGTCGCCGTAGCGCTTCGTCAGCGCCCGTGCCTCGATCATGCCTCGACGCTATGAGCGGCGTCCGATCCGGCCGACCACCACGAGACTGGTCTTACCCGCCTCTGCCGTACGCCGCAGGTCGTACACCCTCATCCTGGGAGGTGAGGTCAGCGGCCCACGATCTCGTCGAGCAGGCCGTACTCACGAGCCTCCTCGGCCGTGAACGTGCGGCCGGCCGCCATGTCGTCCTCGATCCGGCTGCGCGGCTGGCCCGTCGCGTCCACCACACGCAGCGCCAGCTCCTCCAGCTCGCGCAGGTACTGGCCAGCGGCCGCGGCCACCTCGTCGGCGGTGCCGCTGACCGCGCCGGCACGCGGCTCGGTGAGGCGGATCTGGGCGTGCGAGTACGCCAGCCGGCGCTTGGCCGCGGCGAGCACGCCGATCGCGGCGCCACCGGTGAGCGAGGTGACGAGGGCGTGCACCGGGGCGCGCATCGAGTCCAGCACGTCGATCAGCCCGAACGCGGCGGCCAGGTCCCCGTCGGGCGTCGCCAGGTGCAGGCGTACCGGCTCGGTGCCCAGCGCGTCGAGCGTGAGCAGCGCGGCGGCGGCCTGGGTGGCGGCGGGCCCCGTCAGCGGGCCGGTGACTATCACCATGCGCTGCTCGAACATGCGCTCCTGCAACCACGGCGGCATGCCCTCGACGGCCGGCTCGTCTGGCATGGGCGGCGGCGCGCCGGGCCGCCATGGCGGGCCCGCGGGTCCCGGCGGATCGAGTCGCAATCTCACGCTTACCTCCCAGGTGGTTGGAGGCGCATCTCCAGGCGCACCCCGACGGCGGCCGCGTAGCGCTCCACAGTAGACATCCGGACGTCGACCTCGCCGGCCTCCAGCCGGGCGACGGCCGGCTGGGACGTGCCCATCCGCACGGCCACCTCGGCCTGCGAGAGCCCGGCCGCGCGCCGCTGCTCCGCGAGCCGGGCGAGCAGCTCGCGGCGCCGTATCGCCATCTCCCGGAAGCCCGGGAGCAGCGGCAGGTCGTCCTCCATATCAAAAACGATATACCGATGGCCGTGACCGCGCGCAAGGCCACCACGTTGACTCCCCCGTGGAGCCCTCTGCGCCGCCCGCCCGGGCCGAGACCGTCTTCGTGCGGCAGTACGAGCGCCTGGTGCGGCTCGCATACCTGATCGCGCCCGCACCGCCCGGCAGGCAGTCACGGCTCGTCCGGGCGCACCGGCTGGTGCACCGGGCACTGCCGTGGCGCGCGCGTACCCCTTTGACGTACCCCGAACTGGTGGTCCGCGTGCTGCGCCGCGCCGCCAAACCGCACCGCCGGGCACTGCCTGTGGTGGTCACCTGGGCGTGGCACACCCCGCTGCCCGGCAGCCGGGCCCACCGGGAACTGGACGAGGCGCTCGCCACGGCCGAGCCCAGCGTGCGGGCCGGGTACGCGCTCACGATGCTGGAGAACCTCCAGGCCCGCGATGCCGTGCTGCTGCTCCAGCAGGCCGGCTGGAGCGACGCAGTGCGCCGGCTCGCCGCCGCGTCCGCCCTGCGCCAGCGCATCCACGAGGCCTACGGCCTTAGCCCCGACCACCAGCGCCACCTGCTCTCCGAGCCACCCGCCGACCCCACGCTCGTCCAGCTGCGCGCCCCCGACCCGCTGATGATCCGGCTCTGGCGCGGCACCAGGCTGGGTGCGACGGCGCTGGCGACCGTGCTCGCGGCGGCGCTCGCCGGCGCGCTGGTGTTCGGCGTACCGACCGCGCGGAGCGATCCGGAGGAGCAGCTTCAGGTGCGGCGCGTGGCGGCGAACGCCTGGTCCAAGGCGACCGAGCTGACGCTCCGCACCTGGCCCACCAGGGGCGCTCGAGCGGGTGACGACGCGCTGCTGCGCAGCGCGCTGACGGCCTGGTACGACGGGCACCTGGAGTCGACCCAGGTGAGCGGCGAACCGCCCAACGAGCCGCCGCAGGTGCTGTACGCCGGCGACGTGGACGACACCACGGTCGCCGTGCTGGCCGACGCCACCCGGATCGCCACGTACACCGAGAGGGGCACCGAGCGGGCGCTACGGATCGAGCCGGCGCCCCGCCCGGACGGGTACGCGGCCAGCGCGATCCGGCTCACCCCCGGGCGGTACCTACTCGGGCCCTGGGTGACCGGTGCCGAGGTGGGCGACCTGGGCGCCGAGGAGTGGCAGCGGTTGGCGATCACGGACGGCGTCACGGAGCCCGGGCCACCACCGCTCGAAGCGGGGTGCTGGCGGGGGCCGCTGCTGCGGCTGCGTTCGGTCGAGGTGTCTCGCGGCGGACCGTTCACGCTGGCCGACCTCGGCACCGCCGCGCTGGCGCACCTCATGTACGTGCCGGCCCGCCCGGCGAACGACATGACCCGCCCCGCGGAGCTGGACGCCGGAGCGGACCTCTGGCGGCGTCTGGGCTGCGCCGTCGGCGGCCTGCGGGGCACCGCCGCCGAGTCGGTCACCGCGTGGCAGGTCTGGTCGGGACGGCTACGCGACAGCAGCGCCCAGTTGGCGTGCGTGCGTGCCGCCCTGCCCGGCGACGGCAACCGGATCTGGGCGGTCACCCAGATCGGCGGGGAGCCGGCCGGGGTGGTCGCCGAGGCCACCGGTACCCGGCTGTGCAGCCGCCTCGCCCGGCACGTCGTGGTGGGCTGGTGGTGGCACTCGCCGGCCGGTGACTGGTTCCACGTGGCGGTGGGCAGCCGCGACGTGAAGAGCATCGAGGTCACCGTCGACGGCGCCACCAAGCGCGGCGGCACGGTGGTGACCTCCGGCCCGTACCTGGACAAGCCCGATGGCCCCGCGACCGTACACGCGACCGGTCGCGACGGCCGCTCGGTGCCGGTACTGCCTACGCCGCCACGCTGACCGTGCGGTCCTCGCGGCGCGCGGTCTCGGCGGCTTCCAGGACAGCCACCACGTCCCGCCCGAAGCGCACGTCGCACGGGTGGCGTGTGGCGCCGGCGGCAACGTCGCGGACGAGCTCGCCGACCGCCTTGGTGAACGCGTCCACCGCCGTGCCGTCGGCGCCCGGGAGCGTCGCAAGGCCGTTCTCGCCGTAGAACACGCAGTCACGGATGCCGGCCTGGGGCGGCGCGTCGAGGGTCAGCGAGACCGTGCTGACCGTGCCGCCGGTGTGCCGCAGCGTCAGGTGCACGGTGGAGCGCGGCGCGTCGACGCAGGTGACCTCGGCGACCGGGCCGAGCACCGGCCACAGCACCGACAGGGCGTGCGGGCCGATATCCCACAGCCCGCCACGCTCGCGGCGCCACGGCGACAGGCCGTACGGGTTGCCCGGCTGGAAGATCGACGCGAACTGGGTCATCCGGGCGCCGTGCCAGTCGCCGGTGGCGGCGGTCGCGGTCAGGAAGTCGGCGATGCTGCCGTAGAACCGGTTGGTGAAGAAGACCACCGAGGAGAGCCCGCGCTCGTCGACCGCCGTGACGATCTGGTCGGCCATGGCGGTGTCCAGCGCGACCGGCTTGTCGAGCAGCAGGTGACGGCCGGCTTCGGCGGCCCGGAGCGCGAGGCCGGCCTGCACGTCCGGCGGTACCGCCACGGCCACCGCGTCGACGTCCGCGAGCAAGGCGTCCACGTCGTCGTAGGGCGTGATGCCATATCGCTTCGCGAGCGTCTCCGCCTTGGCCGGGTCACGCCCCCAGACCGCGACAAGATCGGCATCCGGGTGCGAGGCGAGCCCCGCCGCCTGCGTCTCGGCCGCCCAGTAACCCGTGCCTAGCAGGCCAAACCTCAATCCCATGCCGGTCAGCCTACGTGTGACCAGGTATTACTCCGTGCGCGGCCGGGGTCGTGGCAACCTGCGGCGCTGCGTGTACCGCTCGGTGGCGAGGAGGGCCTCGTGCGCCTCGACAGCGGCCTCCGCCGCCTCGTCCCGCAGGGCTTGAAGGGCCACCTCGGCGACCTGGACCTCCTGCTCGGCGTGCCGCACGGCCACGTCGGCGCGGTGGTACACCCGCCGGGCCGCGCGCTCCTCCAGCTTGTACCGGTACGCCGCGCGCTCCCGCTCCTCCAGCTCGGGATCCCAGTCGCCGCTGGCGCGCAGCCACACCTCGCGGAGCTGCTCGACCGAGATGTCACCGTTCCGGTACGCGGTCAGAGCCGCCCGCGCCACGTCCCGCTGCTGCTCGTCGGCGCCCTCGACGGGGTCGGCCACCCGGCTGTCCTGGGCCGCCCGGCCGGCCAGTACCTCTTGCCAGGCCCGCCGGTAGGTCTGGTCGGCCGCCTCCTGCGCGGCCCACGCCTCGTCGCGGGCGCGCTCGGCCTCGGCGAGCCGTTCGCGGGCGTCGGCCGCTGCCCCGGCGGCGCGGCCGGCCTCGGTGTGCGCTTTGTTGGCATGGACCGCCAGCTCCTGCGCGGCGGCGCGCAGCTTGCGCGGGTCGGGGCGCGGTGTGCGGGGCCGCTCGGCCACCGCCGCGAACGCCACCAGAGCGAGGATGACGAGCCCGGCGGTCAGCAGCAGCGCCCATACAGCGGTCAGTTCCACTCGGCGACTCCCCAGGGTCCATCGAGCGTTTCAACTATATGCGCCCTATCGGCCGGTGACCACGCAAGTGCTTACTACGGTCATTAGTAGAGTGGCGCCCGTGAACGACACCCTGGGAGTCGTGGTCATCGTCGCGGCGCTCGCCGTCGCGGCGTGGTGCGCGATCGCCGCCGCCCGCAACCGGCCGCCGGACCTCAGTCACGTGATCGGCGTGGCCGTGGTCGAGCTGGCCGCTCTCGTGCTCACGGTCGTGGCCGTCGTGGCGATGATCGGCGGCGAGCGGCCCGGCGAGCCAGGCACCTTCGTCGGGTACCTGATCACCTTCCTCGGGCTGCCACCGGTCGCCGTCGGGCTCGCTCGGATGGAGCCCACACGGTGGGGCTCGGTGATCCTCACGGTGGCCTGCCTGGTCATGCCGGTGCTCGTCGTGCGGCTCCAGCAGCTCTGGGAGGCCACCGGTGCGTGAGCGGGTCAACTCGGGGCCGGGCCGTGTCCTGATCGTGGTGTATGGGATCTTCGCGCTCTCCGCCAGTGCCCGCGCGGCCGTGCAGATCGGCACGAAGTTCAGCGAGGCGCCGGCGGCGTACCTGCTCTCCGCGCTCGCGGCGGCGATCTACCTGGTAGCGACCGTCGCGCTGGTGCGCGGCGGACCCGGTGGCCGCAGGCTCGCGCTCATATGCTGCTCGATCGAGCTGGCCGGCGTGCTAGCGGTGGGTACGGCGAGCCTGGCGTCCTCGTCGGCGTTTCCGGACGACACGGTGTGGTCCGGGTTCGGCAAGGGGTACGGCTTCGTGCCGCTGGTCCTGCCGATCCTCGGCCTCTACTGGCTGCGCCGCACCGCCCGCAACTCAGGCGCGGGGGCCGCCCGCAACGTAGATGACCTGGCCGGACACGAATGACGCGCCTTCACTGACCAGGAACGAAACTGTGTGGGCGACGTCTTCGGCCCGCCCCACCCTCCGCACCGGGATCTGCGCCGCCGCCTGCTCCTGGAAGTCGTCGAAGCCGACCCCGACGCGCGCCGCCGTGGCCGCAGTCATGTCGGTGACGATGAACCCGGGCGCCACCGCGTTGGCCGTCACGCCGAACGGCCCCAGCTCGATCGCCAGGGTCTTCGTGAAGCCCTGCATGCCCGCCTTGGCCGCCGCGTAGTTGGCCTGCCCGCGGTTGCCCAGCGCGGACGTGCTCGACAGGTTCACGATCCGGCCCCAGCGCTGCTCGACCATGTGCTTCTGCACGGTGCGGCTGAAGAGGAACGCACCGCGCAGGTGCACGCCGAGCACGGTGTCCCAGTCGTCTTCGCTCATCTTGAACAGCAGGTTGTCGCGCAACACGCCAGCGTTGTTGACCAGCACGGTCGGCGGGCCCAGCTCGGCGGCCACCCGCTCGACGGCCGCCTCCACCTGCGCCTTGTCGGCCACGTCGGCGCCCACGGCGAGCGCCCGTCCGCCGGCCGCCACGATGCTGTCGACCGTCGCCTTCCCAGCCGCCTCGCCGAGGTCGACGACGCCGACCGCCATGCCGTCGGCCGCCAGCCTGCGGGCCGTGGCGGCGCCGATGCCGCGCGCCGCGCCGGTGACGATCGCGATCCGCTGCTCAGTCATGTGCCGGAGCCTACGTGGTGCGCCGGAGCCTGATCCACCGGTAGCCGTACCCGCCGAGCGCCAGCGCGTCGAACCGCACGTCCCCGTAGTCCTGGTCGGCAAGGACCTCGACCGGCAGGTCGGCTTCCTTGGCGAGCGCGCCCAGGTCGACCTCGACGTCGTCGGTGCCGAGGTTGTGCAGGAAGACCATCGTGCCCGTCGGCCCGTCGGCCCGGTGCGCCAGCACGCCGGCCGGCGCGGGCACGTCGATGTGCGTGCAGCTTCCCGAGCCGACCTCGGGCGCCTCGCGCAGCGTGTGGATCATGCGCTCGAACCACGCCAGCAGGGACGCCGGATCGCGGCGCTGGGCGGTCACGTTGACCTTCTCGTACCCGAACTCGCCGCCCGAGATCACTGGTCGCACCAGCTGGTCGGCGGGGGCGCTGGAGAAGCCGCCGTTCGGCGCGGGCGACCACTGCATCGGGGTGCGGATGGCGTACCGGCCGGCCTGCGAGAGGTCCTCACCCATCCCGATCTCGTCGCCGTACCGCAGCACCGGCGTGCCGCGCAGGCTGAACTGGAGCGCGTACGCCAGTTCCAGCCGCCGACGGTCACCACCGAGCATGGGGGCGAGTCGCCGCCGGATGCCCCGGTCGTATATGCGCATGTTCTCCTCGGGGCCGAACTGCTGGTACACCTCCTCCCGCTGCTCGGCGGTGAGCCGGGAGAGGTCGATCTCGTCGTGGTTGCGGATGAACGTGGCCCACTGCGCGCCGGCTGGCAGCATCGGTGTATCGCGCAGCGCGTCGATGATGGGTTCCGGGTCCTGCCGGGCGAGCGCGAGCACCAGCTTGCCGTTGAGCATGAAGTCGAAGAGCGTGTGCAGCCGGTTGGCCGAGCCGCCCGCGTCGGAGAAGTAGGCGACCAGGTTGTCCGGTTCGACGTTGGCTTCGGCGAGCAGCACCGCGTCGCCGCCGCGCCACTGGACGTGCGAGCGCAGGTCCGTGAGGAAATCGAAATCCTTGGGTGAGTTCGGGTTGCCCGGCTCGGTCAGCTCGATGATGAATGGCGCCGCGTCGATACGGAACCCCGACACCCCGAGTTGGAGCCAGAACGCCACGACCTTTTTGACCTCTTCGCGCACCTTAGGGTTCGCGAAGTTCAGATCTGGCTGGAACTTGTAGAAGCGGTGGTAATACCACGCCTTCGCGGTGCGGTCGTAGCTCCACGTCTCGCTCTGCTCGCCCGGAAACACCATGCCCTGGTGACGGTCCGGCGGCTCGGTCTCGGACCACACGTACCAGTCCCGGTACGGGGAGTCCGGCGACGAACGCGCCGACTGGAACCACGGGTGCTCGTCGGATGTGTGGTTGACGACCAAATCGATGATCACCCGGATGCCGCGGTTTCGGGCCTCGTGCAGCAGCTCGGTGAAGTCGCCCAGGCTGCCCAGCCGCGGGTGCACGCCGTAGAAGTCGGTCGCGTCGTAACCGTCGTCACGGCTCGGCGAGGGGTGGATCGGGTGCAGCCATACGCAGGTCACGCCCAGCCGGGCGAGGTAATCCAGGCGTCCGATCAGGCCCCGGATATCACCGACGCCGTCGCCGTCCGAATCCGCGAATGTGTCGACGTCAAGGCAGTAGACGACAGCTTCGGTGTACCAGCGCTCTCCCATGCGTATCTGCTTCTCCGATGCCGACCAAGGTCAAACTAACCGCTGATAGCGCGGTTCTGCGATCATCGGGGCTCGGCTGCCGGGCTTGGGAGGGGCGATGGCGACCATCTATGACGTCGCGCGGCGTGCGGAAGTGTCGCCGGCAACGGTTTCGCGGGTGGTGAACGGACACGCCAATGTGGACCCGGCGCTGGCCGAACGCGTCCGCGCCGCGATGCGCGAACTGCACTACCGGCCGAACGCCGTGGCACGCAATCTGCGCCGGAGCCGCACGACGCTGTGGGCCGTGATCATCGCCGACATCGGCAACCCGTTCTTCACCGCGCTGGTACGCGGTGTGGAGGACGTCGCGCAGGGCGCCGGCTACTCGGTGGTGCTGTGCAACTCCGACGACGACGCCGGCAAGGAGGGGCAGTACGTCGACGCCGCGCTCGCCGAGCAGATGGCGGGTGTGATCATTTCACCTTCCGGTGACGCCGCGAACGTCAACCGGCTCATCGACGCCCGGGTGCCGGTGGTCGTCATCGACCGGCAGGCGGACGACGTGCGGGCAGACACGGTACTGGTCGACAACGAGCACGCCGCCGAGCTGGCCACCACGCATCTGATCGAGTCCGGATACCAGCGGATCGCCTGCATCACCGGCCCGCACAGCGTCTTCACGGCCGACCAGCGGCTTTTGGGATACCGGCGGGCGCTGGAGTCGCACGGGCGCGCCTTCGATCCGGAGCTGGTCCGGTTCGCGGACTTCCGCGAGCAGGGCGGCTACTGCGCGATGGCCGCGCTGCTGACCCTGCGGCCGCGTCCCGACGCGGTCTTCGCCGGCAACAACCTCACCACGGTCGGCGCCATGGAGTGCCTTGTGGACAGCGGCATCGAGGTGCCGGGTGAGATGGGCATGGTCGGCTTCGACGACGTGCCGTGGGCGCACCTGGTGCGGCCATCCCTGACCACGGTGGCGCAGCCGACGTACGAGCTGGGGCGCACCGCCGCTGACCTGCTCAGCCAGCGGATCGCCAACCCCAACCGGGCGCCTTCCACGATCACGCTGAACACCAAGCTCCAGATCCGCGACAGCTCGGTGCGGAGTGTGGACCTGCGTCCTGGCGGGTAAGCCGACCCCGTGATCACCGAAGCGGACCCCACGGAACTCGGCGGAATCACCGGATGGGTAGCGCGGGTGGTCGACGCGCTGGGCGAGGCCGGCGTCGGCCTGCTCGTCGCCTTGGAGACAGTGGTGCCGCCGGTGCCCAGCGAGGTCGTGCTCGCCATGTCCGGGTATCTGGCGAGTTCCGGCAGGGTCAACATCGTGCTGGTCGTCCTCGCGGCCACCGCCGGGTCGCTGATCGGCGCGCTGGCCCTGTACTACGCCGGCGCCGCGATCGGCGAGGAACGGCTGCGCCGCTGGCTGGACCGCCTCCCGCTCGTCGACAACGAGGAGCTCGACCGGGCCGACAAGTGGTTCGAGAAGTACGGCAAGTGGGCGGTGCTGATCGGCAGGATGGTGCCGGTGGTGCGGAGCCTCGTCTCGGTGCCGGCGGGCGCCAACCGGATGCCGCTCGGCCAGTTCGCCGGCCTCACCGTGCTGGGCAGCGGCGTCTGGAACTCGATCTTCGTAGGGCTCGGGTACGCGCTGGGCGATCAGTGGCAGGACGTCGAGCGGTACAGCCACTGGTTCGACCTGGGCCTGCTGGTGGCGTTCCTGGCGGCGGTGCTGACCTGGGTGGTCAAGCGCCGCCGCCAGGCCCACGCCCGCTAGAACCCCGCAGACTCTTAACGACGGAACTGGAGCCAGTTCACGTTGACGAAGTCCGCGGGCTGGCCGCTGGTGAACGTCAGGTACACCGTGCGGGTGCCGGTCACCGCCGACACGTTGCCGGGCACCGAGCGCCAGCTCTGCCAGCCGCCGGTGTTGGCGAGGGCGAAGCTGCCGATCGGGGCGCTCGTCGGGCTGTCCAGCCGTACCTCCACCAGACCGCTCACCCCGCCCGCCGCGCCGGACGCGACCCGGGCCACGAAGTCGCGGGGCGGCGTCGAACCGAAGTTGACGTTGTCGAGGCGGATCCAGTCACCGTTCGCGACGTGACTGATGTTGCGCCCGCCCTCGCTGCACGTCTCGGTCTGCACACCGTTCTGCGCGTTGAACGACTCCGCCTCGATGAGCGCGTAGGCATCCCGGGAACCACCGGGAGGCGGGGTCGTGGTCGCCGGCGTCGTGGGCGTCGTGCCGCCACCGCTGGTGTACACGGCCACGTAGTCGACGAGCATCGGCACCCCGGAGACGGTGCTGCTGGTCGGGGTCGCGCTGCCCGCGACGCCGTTTGGGAACGCGCCACCCATCGCCACGTTGAGCAGCAGGAAGTACCCGGCGTGACTGGTCATGTTGGACCAGTGCGGCTCACCCACCTGCGACTGGGTGACGGTGTGGAAGTGCTGGCCGTCCACGTACCACCGCAGTTGCTGCGGGCTGGCGCTGGCGTCCCACTCGAAGCGGTACGTGTGGAAGGCGGACTGGCAGGAACTCCCCGGGCAGGCGCGGGAGGCGCCGAGCCCATTGGTCTCGTTGCACGGCCCGCCGGGATTGACTCCGCAGTGGAGCACTCCCCAGACGGAGTTGATCCCGTTCACATTCTCCATGACGTCGAACTCGCCGATGCTGGGCCAGTTCTGGTAGTTGCCCCGGTACGGCGCGCCAAGCGCCCAGAACGCCGGCCAGTACCCGGCGGCAGCCGCACCGGTCACGTTCGGCATCTGGATGCGGCCCTCGATGCGCAGTACGCCGCCGGACGGCGGCTTGAAGTTGGTGCGCACGGTCTCGATGCGCGCCGAGGTCCACCCGCCGGACGCGTTGCGAATGGGCGTGATCCGCAGGTTGCCGGAGCCGTCGTGGCTCACGTTGGCGGTGTTGTTCGTGTACGTCTGGATCTCGCCCGTGCCCCAGTTGGCGGGGCCACCGGGGTAGGACGTGCCGGTGTCGATGATCCAGTTCGACGACGACGGCAGGGTGTTGGCCGCACCGGTGAAGTCGTCGCTCCACACCAGCGACCACCCGGACGGGGTGGGTGGAAGCGCGGCGCGGGCGTTGAGGGTGACCGCGAGCAGGGCGGTGACGGCGGTGACGACGACGGCGACGCCGAGCAGGCGTCTAGCGGGACGGCGGGTGGCCGCTTCGGGGTTCATCGACAGACCTCTCTCGGGGCGGACGGGAGAGCGATTGCTCACGCTGGGGTGGCATCGAGGATCACGACTGTGAGAGCGCTCTCTGAGAGGTTTGTACTTCGATGGAAACGAATTGTCAACAGGCCGTTAACGCACCAGCGGGAAGGGCTCAATTTGCCTTTAACGGACCAAGGGGAAAGGCAGAGTGTCCCGGATCGCACGCCCGGTCAGCAGCATGACCAGGCGATCCACGCCGAGACCGAGCCCGCCGGTGGGTGGCATGGCGTACTCCAGCGCCTGCAGAAAGTCCTCGTCGAGCTCCATCGCCTCCGGGTCGCCGCCGGCCGCCAACAAGGACTGCTCGGTCATCCGCCGCCGCTGCTCGACCGGGTCGACCAGTTCCGAGTACGCCGTGCCAAGCTCCACGCCGAACGCCACCAGATCCCACCGCTCGGCCAGCCTCGGGTCCTTCCGGTGCGCCCGGGCCAGCGGCGCCGACTCCACGGGAAAGTCCGTGTAGAACACCGGCGTCGTGGTACGCGGCAGCACCAGCCGCTCGTACATCTCCTGGAGCAGCGCGCCACGCTCCCACCGCGGGTCGTACGGCACACCCGCCGCGTCGGACATCCGGCGCAGCGTGGAGAGCCCAGTGTCCGCCGTGACCCACTCCCCCAGCGCCGTCGACAATGCCTCGTGGACGGTCAGCACCGGCCATTCGCCGGACAGGTCGTGCTCCACCGCCACGCCGCGCGGACCCGGCTGGTGCGCCACCGTCGACCCGTACACCGCCAGCGCCGCGCGCTGCACGAGTGCCCGCGCCAGCTCCCGCATGGTCCGGTAGTCCGCGTACGCCTGGTACGCCTCAAGCAGCGTGAACTCCGGGCTGTGCGTATGGTCGACGCCCTCGTTGCGAAACACCCTGCCCAGCTCGAAGACCCGCTCCACACCGCCGACCGCCAGTCGCTTGAGGTGAAGCTCGTGGGCCACCCGCAGGTACAGGCGGGCGTCGTAGGCGTGCAGGTGCGTAGCGAACGGGCGGGCGTACGCGCCACCGTGCACGCGTTGCAGGACCGGCGTCTCCACCTCCAGGTAGCCCCGGTCGATCAACGTCTCGCGCAGGCTGTGGGTGGCCGCGCTGCGCGCGCGCAGCAGGTCACGCGTCTGCGCGCTGCTGATCAGATCGAGGTACCGCAGGCGCACCCGTGCCTCGGGGTCGGCGAGGCCGCGTCGCTTGTCCGGCAGTGGGCGCAGGCACTTGGCAGTCAGCTCCCACGACTCGACGCGCACCGACAGCTCACCGCGTTTGCTCGTGACCACCTCGCCGCGTACGCCCACGTGATCACCGAGGTCTACTGTGGACCTCCACTCCTGGAGGCCACTGTCGACGAGCACCTGGAGGTCACCGGTCCAGTCGCGGATGGTCGCGAAACACACGCCACCGTGGTCGCGCAGCAGCACCACGCGGCCCGCGACGGCCACCCGGTCACCCGTGCCGCTGTCCGGCGGCAGCCCCTCGTAACGGATCGCCAGCGCCACGCTGTTGTCGGTGCGGTGAAAGCCCACCGGGTACGGGTCGATGCCGGCCGCGAGCAGCCGCTCCCGCTTGGCGAGCCGCACCTGCGCCTGCTCGGGCACGGTCGGGGTCGGCACGGCTTCGGCCATCGCGACCGCTGGCGCGGACACCGGCGCGGGCAGCCTCGTGGTGCGGCCAGCCATCGCCGCCGCGCGCTCCACGCGGGGCACATCGCGGCGATCCGCCACACAGAGGTACCGAGGCCGCCACAACGGCTGGTACCGGGTGTGGAAGCGGTAGCGCTCCGGAGAGTCGGCCACGCCGAGACAGACCCGGTCGACGCCCAGCCGGGCCGCGTCCCGCATGAGCGCCACCACGAGGAACTCCACCACGCCGTCCACCGCGTCGGGTGCGCCGCGGACCAGGTCGAGCACCAGCCCGCGGTCGCCCCAGGGGGCGAGCGCCAGCAGCGCCTTGCGGGCCCCATCGCCGTCGAACGCCTCCACGAGCACGCAGCGGCTGTCGGCCGGGTCACCGAGGCGCCCCAGTGCCGGGCCGAACGCCGCCGGCCAGGAGTTGGCGAGCGTGCGGACGGTCGCCAACTCTTCCGGGGACGCGTCGGCGCACCGGCGCACCTGTGTGGTGTATCCGGCGGCCTCGGCGCGGCCGGCCGCCTGGCGTACCGGCCGCATGTCCCGCCCCTCCACAGTGAACTCTCCGCTCAGGAGCACCGCGTCGTCGCCCCGGTGCATCCCGCTCAGCCCGGCACGGGCGTACGCGGCCGCGGCCTCCTCGCTCGCGGCGTGCACCGCGGGCTTCCAGCCGTGCTTCTCAGCCCGCGCCAGCCAGGCGGCGATCGCGGGTCCCCACGCCTCCGGGTCACCGATCGGATCGCCGGCGGCGAGGCTGACACCACGCACGACCCGGTACGGCACAGCCGCCTTGCCGGTGGGCGAGAACGCCACGGCCAGGTCGCGCCGGGTCGCGAAGTACCCGAGGGGGTCGCGGTCGCCGTACCGCGCCAGCAGGTCACGGACGCCCTGCTCAGGCCCGGCGTCCCGGGGCTTCGGGCGGCGCCGCGACCGCAGCAGGACCACCGCCACCGCGGCGAGCAGCGCCACCGCTCCCGCGAGGCCGAGCAGCAGGTCCACCCAGCCGGGCGCCCGCCCGTCGCGGTCCGGGTCGACGATGAGGGCGCCGAGCACCCCCTCGGCCGCGTACCCGAGCCGGTACTGGCCGACGGTGCCCGGGTACTCGGTCACCAGCCAGCGCCCACCCCAGATCCCCCCGGCGATCAGCACGACGAAGAGCCCCGCTGCCCAGGGGAGGCCGGCCCAGCGTCCCCGCGTGGTGAACTCCCCGTACCCGAGCAGCGTCAGGACCATGGCCACCGCGACGATGGGGGCACCGACCGCCCGCACGACCTGATCGCCGCTGCCGATGGCTGCCACAAGGGCGATCAGGAGGTAGCCGGTGAGCACCCAGAAGGCGATCCGGCGCCGGCGTGCCACCGCCAGGGCGAGCACGCCCGCGAACGCGGCGAACGCGAGGTTGGCAGGGGTGGGCATGGCGCGCGGTGGGCGTACCACATCGGGGAAGGCAGCCACGACGGCCCAGACCGCGCAGGCGACCGCGACCGCCCACAGGGCCGCCGCCAGGAGCGTGGGAATGTGCCGCCGCCAGGTTGGTCGCGCGGCGCTGAGCACGCGCGCCTCCCGAGTTGGTGCAGCGGTCGTTGGTCGGCCCATGGTGGCGGTCACGGCGTACCTCCCCCTTGACGGGATCTAGCTCACATAATGGGCCAAAAGTATGGTTCGCCGATGGTGATTTCCGGGTAATCGATGGCAGTGACGCTCACTGTTGGGGTCGAAGAGGAGTTCCTGCTCCTGGATGCCGAGAAGGCACAGGCGGTGGGCGCGGTCGACGCGGTGCTCGCCGAAGTGCCGGGTGACCTGCGGGGGCAGGTGACGCACGAATACCTCACCAGCCAGATCGAGATAAACAGCCCGCCCGGTCTCGACCTCGGCGCGCTGCGGCACGCGCTGAGCCTGCTGCGTGGCGGCGTGGCGGAGGCGGCTTCGCGAGCCGGTGCTCGGGTCGTCGCCATCGGCTGCTCCCCCGTCGCCGGACCGGAGCCGCCGGTCGTCGACCAGCCGCGGTTTCACCAGATGGTCGAGCGGTTCGGCGCGCTCTCGCCCGGCCCGGGACTCAACGGGCTGCACGTCCACATTGGCATCCCCGACCCGGAGACCGGTGTACGGGTGTTGAATCACCTGCGGCCGTGGCTCCCGCTGCTGCACGCGGCCACGACCAACTCGCCGTTCGCCGACGGGTTGGACTCCGGATACGCGAGCTGGCGCTCGGTGATGTGGGCGCGCTGGCCCTCCGTCGGCCCGACGCCGTACCTGGAGTCGCACGCGCACTACGAGCAGCTGGTCGAATCCCTCATCGGCACCGGTGCGATGCTCGACCAGGGGATGCTGTACTGGTACGCGCGGCTGTCCGCGAGCTACCCCACCGTCGAGATCCGGATCGGCGACGTGTGCCCGAGCCTCGACGACACGGTGCTGATCGCCGCCCTGGTGCGCGGGCTCGTCGCCACGGTGCTCGGCGACATCGACCGTGGCGTCGCCGCCCCGCAGGTGCCCCACCACCTGCTCGCCGCGGCGCACTGGCGGGCCGCGCACGACGGGCTAGCCGGGCTCGCCGTCGACCCCGCCGACCAGCGCAGCCGTCCGGCGTGGCACGTGATGCGCCGGCTCTTCGACACTGTGCGGCCGGCGCTGACGGAGCACGGCGATTTGGAACTCGCCACCATCCTCATGGGACGGTTAAGGGCCCGCGGCACCGGAGCGTCCCGGCAGCGCGCGGTGTACGCGAGAACCGGCGAGATGTCGGCTGTCCTGGACTACCTGGCCGATCAGACCCGCGCGCGTGCCAGCTAGCGCTGGCAGGTGGGGCACCAGTAGGAGTTGCGGCCGGCCAGGCCCGAGCGCTGGATCTCCGTGCCGCACACTAGGCATGGTTGGCCGGCGCGGCGGTACACGTACACCTCGCCGCCGTGCCGGTCGACCCGCGGCGCCCGCCCCATCGCCTCCGGCATGTGTCGGCTGTGGACGGTGTCGATCCGGCCCCGGGCAACGCCTTCCTTCATCAGCTCACGCAGATCGACCCAGAGCGCCTGCCAAGCCTCGGTGCTCAGCTCGCGCCCGGGCCGCGTCGGCGGGATACCCGCACGGAACAACACCTCCGACATGTACACCAGGCCGGCACCGCCCACAATGGACTGATCCAGCAGAAGGGCCGCCAGTGCCATGCCGCTCCGGCTGATCCGCGCGTACGCGGCGTCCGGATCGGCGTCGTCACGCAGCGGGTCGGCGCCGAGCCGCGCCCGCAGGGCGGCCACTTCCGGCGGGCTCATCAGCTCGCACGCGGTCGGCCCGCGCAGGTCGATCCAGTGCCGGTCGGTGGCGAGTCTCAGCCGCACCTGCCCGACCGGCGGCGGGGCCGGCTGCCCGCCGTCGCTGAACACGCCGTACAGCCCGAGGTGCACGTGCAGCGTCCGGTCGTCGGCGTAGTGGTGCAGCAGGTGCTTGCCGTACGCCTCGGTGTCGAGCAGTTCCGCGCCGGTCAGCGCGGCACCGGCGGCGAACCTGCCCTGCGGGCTCGAAACGGACACCCGCTGCCCGGCCAGCAACGAGCGGTGGTGGGCGGCGAGGCGGTGGATCGTGTGTCCCTCGGGCACCGGAGGATGCTAATGCATGACTACTCGGACATCGGGGTACTCCAGGTTGTCCCCCATGTTAGGAGGTGTCCCGTGGTGCGGATGCCATCGTTCTCCCGCCACTCGACCACGACGGACTCGACCACAACCGATCAAGAGCGCGTCGACGAGCGCCGGACCGCCGATACGACCGCGATGAACGTACGGACGCAGGAGGATGAGCGGGCGGCCCGTGACCGGGCGGCCGCCGATCGTGCTGCGGCCGAACGCGAGGCCGACCGTGCCGAGACCGAGCAGATCTCCCGGCACCGCCGGGAGCCGGGCCTGGCGCCCGAGCCTGTCACCGAGCCCGAGGTGCGCGGCCCACGGCCGCGGGCCAGCATGCTGGCCACGCTCAGCCTCATCATCGGCGTCGCGAGCGCGCTCTTCGTGCTCACGGGCGTGCTGGCCGGGTACGGCATCGCGCTCGGCGCCCTGGCGGTGCTGTTCGCCGTCGGTGGCTTCTCGGCCACCAGCCGCCGGCACGTCGCCGGCAAGTCGGAAGCGATGATCGGGCTGCTGCTCGGCATCGGTGCCGTCGTTGTCGGCATCCTGGTGCTCACCGACTCGCTGTCGTGGCTCACCACGGCCAGCGACAAGGTCGGCGACCTGCGCACGTGGCTCGACAACCAGACCGTGGACCGGTTCTAAGGGTGAGGGGCGGGTCCGCAATGATTCGCCCCTCCCACGGCCAAGATACGCAACGATTAGCGCGTCAACGCAAGATTTAACGGTGGTTCTCGACGGCCGGGGACGCATAGCGTTGCTGGCATGACGATGGACGCCACCCACCGGCACTACCTCATGTGCCGGCCGACGTACTTCGCGGTCGAATACGCGATCAACCCGTGGATGGACCCCACGGCCCCGGTCGACGCCGACCTGGCCGTCCGGCAGTGGGAAGCGCTGCGCCACATCTACCTCGACCTCGGCCACACCGTCGACGAGATCGAGGCGCTCCCCGGCCTGCCCGACATGGTGTTCGCCGCCAACGGCGCCACCGTGATCGACGGCAACGTGCTGGCGGTCGAGTTCCGCGACCCGCAGCGCGCTGACGAGGCCCCGGCGTACCGGGACTGGTTCGAACGCGCCGGCTTCGAGACGCACGAGGCGAAGTACGTCAACGAGGGCGAAGGCGACATGCTGCTCGCCGGCGACCTCCTGCTGGCCGGCACCGGCTTCCGCACCGTCACCGCCGCACACGACCGGGCGCAGGAGATCTTCGGCCGCCCCGTGATCACGCTCCAGCTCGTCGACCCGCGCTTCTACCACCTCGACACCGCGCTCTGCGTGCTCGACGAGCGCACGGTGGCGTACCTGCCCGAGGCGTTCTCGCCGGGCAGCCAGGCCGTGCTCCGCCGGCTCTTCCCGGACGCGGTCCTCGCCGCTCCCGCCGACGCCGAGGTGCTCGGCCTCAACGCGGTCAGCGACGGCCGCCACGTCGTACTTCCCTCGCAGGCCACCGGCCTGGCGGCTGCGCTTCGCGAGCGTGGATACGAGACAATTGGCACTGATATGTCCGAGTTGCGCAAGGCTGGAGGCGGTCCCAAGTGCTGCACGCTGGAGGTCCGGAAGTGATCGTCGACGACCTCGTTCGCACCCCGGCAGCGGTGGCCGACGCCGAGCGGTGGACAGCGCACAACTACCACCCGCTTCCCGTCGTCATCTCGCAGGCCGAGGGCGCCTGGGTCACCGACATCGACGGCAAGCGGTACCTCGACTGCCTCGCCGGGTACTCCGCGCTCAACTTCGGGCACCGCCACCCCGCGCTGATCGCCGCCGCACACGCCCAGCTCGACCGGCTCACGCTCACCAGCCGAGCGTTCATCCACGACCAGTTCGCGGTGTTCTGCCAGGGCCTCGCCGAGCTGTGCGGCAAGGACCTCGTACTGCCCATGAACACCGGCGCCGAGGCCGTCGAGACCGCGATCAAGGTGGCCCGCAAGTGGGGCTACCAGGTCAAGGGCGTGCCCGCGAACACCGCCACGATCGTGGTCGCCGACGGCAACTTCCACGGCCGCACCACCACCATCGTCAGCTTCTCCACCGACCCGTCGGCCCGCGACGACTACGGCCCCTACACGCCCGGCTTCAAGATCGTCCCGTACGGCGATCTAGAGGCGATGGCTTCCGCTGTGGACGAAACGACCGTGGCGGTACTCATCGAGCCCATCCAGGGCGAGCAGGGCGTGATCGTCCCGCCCCCCGGGTACCTGCAGGGCGTCCGCGACCTGTGCACGACACGCGGCACGCTCTTCATCGCCGACGAGATCCAGTCCGGCCTCGGCCGCACCGGCCGCACGTTCGCCTGCGACCACGAGGGCGTCGTACCGGACATGTACGTGCTGGGCAAGGCCCTCGGCGGCGGCATCGTGCCGGTCTCCGCGGTGGCCGCCGACGCGGACATCCTCGGGGTGCTGAGCCCGGGTTCGCACGGCTCCACCTTCGGCGGAAACCCGCTCGCGTGCGCCGTGGGGGCAGAGGTGGTCAGGCAGCTGAGCACCGGCGAGTACCAGCGCCGCTCCGCCGAGCTGGGCGCACGCCTGCACACCGACCTGAGCGCGCTGATCGGGCACGGGCTGATCGCCGTACGCGGGCGCGGCCTGTGGGCCGGCATCGACATCGACCCGTCGCTGATGAGCGGCCGCGAGGCGTGCGAGCGCCTGGCCGAGCACGGCGTCCTGGCCAAGGACACCCACGGCTCGACAATCCGCCTGGCGCCCCCACTGGTCATCGAGCCCGCAGAACTCGACTGGGCCGTAGAACGCCTGGCCGCGATCCTCTAAGCCCACCCGCCGCCCACCCGCCGCCCACCCGGGCCGCCCACCCGGGCCGCCCACCCGGGCCGCCCAGCGGGCGCGCCCCGCGCCCGCCTCTCACCGTCGATCAAGGGCAAATGCACGTGGTTGGATCTCTAAACCGCGTGCGTTTGCCCTTGATCGTTGCGGATGTCCTTGATCGCGGCGACCGGCGGGCCTGCGGTCCGGGCCTCGGCCGGCTCCAATCGACGAGAGGCCGCGGCGCGGGGTTGGTTCGGCGCCCGTGCTGCGCACGGACGCCGATCAAGGAGATCTCCGTCGATCAAGGTCAAACGCACGTGGAAAAGAGATCGAACCACGTGCGTTTGCCCTTGATCGACGGAAGAGGGCGCGCCCCGCGCGGACAGCGCGCCCCGCGCGGACAGCGCGCCCCGCGCGGACGGGCCCGGGGGAGGCGGCGCGACCCGCGCGATCTCGCAGTCGTGACGGCGGGCGGCGGAGGTGTTAGCGGTCTACCACTCGGATGGACATCGTCGGGGCTTCGGCCATAACCGATGGGGAGGCGACCGGGCCGGTCGAGGTGACGTGGCGGGCCAGGCCGACGTGGACGCCCGGGTACAGCTCGATCAGGTCGCCCGGACCCAGCGACCTGCTCTGACCCTTCAGGATCATGCGCTCGGCTTCGTCCATCGACCCGCCAGGGCGGACGCCGGTGCCGTTGGTGCTCACGTCCTGGGCGACCACCTCGGTGCCGCGCATTTCGAACCGCACGTGACTGCGGCTGATCCACCGCCGCGCCTCGTCGGTGAGCCACTGGCCGAGCATGATGCCGCCCTGCTCGGGCGCCCGCCCGACCGTCACGGGCTCACCCTCGGCGACCACGAACCGCTGCCGCACCACGCCACCGACCCGTACCGCCAGGGACTCGGCCAGGGGACGGGCGCCGGCGTCGGACAGCGGGACCTCGTGCCGGGGGCAGGTGGGCCGGCCGGTGTGCAGGGTGGGCGGGGGCTGGCCGCCGGCGCGGCGGACCGGCGCGAGGTCGGCGAAGGTGCCGCCACCGCCGCCGAATAGTGCGCAGCCTGGCTCGGCGCAGCGCCACAGCCGGCCCAGCATCTGGGTGCCGGAGGGCGCGGGCGCGCCGGTCACGGGCACCGAGCCGCCGCCCATCTGGGCCACGAGCACGGCGCCGTTCTTGCCGGGAACGGGTGCCATGAGCCGTCCGGCCTGGCCGGCCAGCCACCCGTAGCGCTCGCGTACGCCCTCGAATCGCAGCCGGCTCAGCACGGGCAGGCCGAGCAGGTCGGCCACCTCCAGTACCCGGTCGCCGACCGCCGGTACGACCTCGACCAGGCCGTCGTCGGCCCAGCGCCGCACGACCATGCGCTCGTTGGACGTCAGGTCGGCGTCGGAGAGCAGGCCGCGGTGCACGACCGTGTAGACGGCGGCGTTCTCCTCGCCGAGCTGTGCGGCGAACGCGTCGACCACGAGCCCCAGGCGCAGCAGGTTTGCCGGCCGGCCGCCGTCGAGGTCCGCGTACCGCACCACCTCGGCGAGGTCGACCACGCCTCGGGCGAGCGCGGGATCGGTACTGAGCCGCCGCTCGATGGCGTCGAGCACCTTGCTGACTTCGAACCTCACGCCGCCATACTGCCTGATCGTCGCCAGCAACTGGGACAGGCCCGCGTTACGCCTGGTTTGCCACGATCTCGTCGATGCGCCTCGCCAGTTCGAAGTCACGCTCGGTGACCTTGCCCGCCGAGTGGGTGCTGCACCGGAACGTCAGCTTCCGCCACCGGATGTCGATGTCCGGATGGTGGTCCATCTCCTCGGCGGTCACGGCGACCCGGTCGACGACCGCGATCGCGTCCATGAAGCTTTGCAGCTCAACCGTGCGGGTGATGGTGGTGTCGTCGCCGCTCCACTCGGGCAGGTCGGCCAGCGCCATGTGAGCTCCTCTCGTGGTGGTGGGCCACGGCCTCGTGATGGTCATGGCCGGCGTGGGGCTGCGGGTCCGCGTGCACCATTGCGGATCCAAGCTTTGGTACGTCGTGCAGCAGGCGATGTTCGGCGTCGACGGCCACCGCGTGTGCCGCTACGAGCGAGAGGTCGGCGTCCACCACGATCTCGCACTCGGCGCGCAGCCGGTGGCCGATCCACCGCACCTTCACGGTGCCCACGTCGAGCACGCCGTCGGTGGCCCGGAGGGCCTCTTCGACCTTGTCGACCAGCTCCGGGTCGACGGCGTCCATGAGCCGGCGGTACACCTGCCGGGCCGCACCGGCGAGAACGACGAGGATCGCGGCGGTGATGGCGAGCCCGACCACCGGGTCGGCCCACCGCCAGCCGAGGGCTAGGCCGCCGGCGCTGGCCAGTACGCCGAGGGAGGTGAAACCGTCGGTGCGGGCGTGCAGCCCGTCGGCCACGAGTGCGGCTGACCCGATGCGCCGGCCCACCCGGATTCGGTACTGCGCCACCAGCTCGTTGCCGGCGAACCCGACGATCCCGGCGACCGCCACCGCGCCCAGGTGGTCGACGTCGGCCGGGTTGAGCAGCCGGCGGATCGCCTCGTACCCGGCCACCGCCGCGGACGCCGCGATGAACCCGACGATCACGATGCCGGCGATGTCTTCGGCACGGCCGAAGCCGTACGTGTACCGCCGGGTGGCGGGGCGGCGACCGATCACGAACGCGATGGCGAGCGGCACGGCGGTCAGCGCGTCGGCCACGTTGTGCAGGGTGTCGCCGAGCAGCGCGACCGATCCCGACCACACGACGACCAGCGCTTGGAGGGCAGCGGTCAAGCCCAGGATCGCAAGAGAGATCCAGACCGCCCGCATGCCCTCCTTGCTGGTTTCGAGCGCCGAGTCGACCTGGTCAGCAGCGTCGTGGGAGTGTGGACGCGCGGCGTGCCGCACTCGATGCCACCAACCACTCATGGGTACATATTGCCCCCACGAGCGCGATCACACCCGGCTGATGCGCACCGCGTCCGCGACGACGTATCCGGTCGTGCTGGTCCACCGGCTCACCGCTACGACGGTTTTGGTGCCGGCCGTGAGGGCGAACGTGCCGAGCGACCGCCACGCCCCGCCGCCCGTGCTCTGGTCGACGCGCACGGTCTGGTTGCCGCCCGAGGCGTACACGATGAACGGGGTGGAGGTGTTGTAGCCGGCGATGCCGGGGTACCAGGCCTCGATCTTGTAGTTGCCGGCGGACGGGATGGTCGCCGAGTAGGTGGCGAGGTCGCTGACCTCTTGCGGGTTGGCGTACCGGTAGTCGGCGCCGTACCGCTCGGCCGAGTACGACGAGACCGACCAGTTGGCACCGGCCGCGAACCCGCCGGAGGTGTTGTCGACGATCGTGCTCCACGTTGGAGTGGTGCCATTGAGCGCGGCGGCCACGTCTTTGCGCAGCTGCGGCAGGCGCGCGTACAGCACGTCGCCCGGGCAGGCGGTCGCGAGGAAGTCGCGGTGCCCGTAGATCTGGGTGGGCGCGATGCCGTACTGGTCGCAGATGTACGCGCACATGTCGACCAGCTTGTTGTAGAGCGCGGCGGGCGGCGTGGCACTCGTGTACGTGCCCTGGTTCTCGATGCCGATGGCGGCGGAGTTCTGCCCGGGGCAGTGCGCTCCCACGATGGCGCCGCTGCCGGCCCGGAGCTTGCCGAGGCTGCCGTGCCGCCCTTCCATGGCGTACCCGCCGCGGCTGATCGTGAAGTGCTGCCCACTGTCGGCCCAGCCGAAGCCGAAGTGCCACTGCTGGATGTCCCGAGCGTGTGCGTACGCGGCGGCCTGCGAATAGTCGGTGACGTTCGGAGACGCGGTGTGGTGGACGAGGATCTTGTTCGGCGAGGTCGTGACGCTGCTGATCGTGCCGCGTGCGGCCGCCGCGCCCCAGGTCGCGCAGCTTGCGATGGTGGGCGCGGCGACGGCGAGAGTGGACGATTCTGCGGCCAAGGCGGGTGACGTGAGTGCCAGCGAGCTACCGCCGGTAGCCATGCCGGCGCCGATTGCAACGGCGCCGCGCATGACGTCCCGGCGGCTGACGGGGTTGCCGGTCACGGAGGACCTCCACGGGGGGGGGTGTTTGAAGGTTTCCTTAAGGACATCGGCCAATGCTGGAAGATTCCTACCAGACAAACACCCGTCGATACAAGGCCCCGTGATCAACTAGGCGGGTTGCCCGCCTCGTGCAGGGAGCGCAGGGCCTGGCTGTACGAGGCGACGACCCCGGTCTCCTCGTAGGTGATGCCGTGCTCGACGCAGTAGGCCCGGACGATCGGCTGGGCCCGGCGCAGGTTCGACCGCGCCATGCTCGGGAAGAGGTGGTGCTCGATCTGGTAGTTGAGCCCGCCCAGCATGAAGTCGACCACCCGGCCGCCCCGCACGTTGCGCGATGTCAGCACCTGCTTGCGGAGGTAGTCCAGGTCGTCCTTGGCGGTGAGCATCGGCATCCCCTTGTGGTTCGGGGCGAACGAGCATCCCATGTAGACACCCCACAACCCTTGGTGTATCGCGATGAACACCAGCGCCTTGCCTACAGGCAGCACGAGGAAGACCGCGCTCAGGTACGCGATCGTGTGCACCACCAGCAGCACGGCCTCGGCGCGGCGGTACCGCATCGGCGTGTCGAAGAGCGCGCGAACGCTGGCGTAGTGCAGGTTCAGCCCCTCCAGGGACAGCAGTGGGAAGAACATGTAGGCCTGCCAGCGCGCGAACCAGCGCCCGAACCGCCCCCGTGCCAACGCCTGCTCGTGTGTCCACACCAGAGCGCCGGCGCCCACGTCCGGGTCCTCGTCCTCATGGTTGGGGTTGGCGTGGTGGCGGGTGTGCTTGTCTATCCACCAGCCGTAGCTCAGCCCCACCGCCAGGTTGCCGGTGATGAGGCCGGCCACGTCGCTCGGGCGCCGGGTGCGGAACATCTGCCGGTGTCCGGCGTCGTGGCCGAGGAACGACACCTGGGTCGTGGCCACGGCGATGAACACGGCGACCAGCACCTGCCACCATGAGTCGCCCACCAGTGCGAAGGCCACCCATCCCCCGATGAACAGAGCCGCTGTCGCCGCGATCTTCGCCGCGTACCACCCGGGCCGTCGGTCGAGCAGGCCGGCCGCACTCACCATCTTCGATAGCCGCGCATAGTCGCTGCCCCGTTTTTGGGCAGGCTCCGCCACCGCGTTGACCGTCATGCGTCTCCCTAGTCGTCGGCGCACTCGCCCACCGCGGCGAGGCGTAATATCAAGTCTCCGGAGGGTAGGGGGGCTGAGAAACCCTGACAACCCCCGTAGGTGCGGTAGGGCTACCGCTACCTAAGGGTCACGTCATCCGGCCCACGGTCGTTCGGAGGCGCACCAGATCACGCCGCCGTCGCTCGTACGTCATCGCCAGGCCGATCAGCACGAACCCGCCCACCGCCAGGAAGATCCACCGGGGCAGCAGGTCCCACACCCGAACCAGCTCGGCCGCCACGACCACCACGAGCGTCACCCCGCCGAGCACCACCGGAGCCTGCCGCCGCCACACCGAGCCGGCCAGGACGGCCACCAGCGCACCGGCTCCCACCAGCAGCCTTCGCACCGCCTGACCGTCTTCGACCAGCACCGATGCCAGGCTGGGCAGCAGTGCGGCCGCCAGTCCTGGACCGTAGGCGAGCCAGCTCGACCGCTCGGGCCGGGCCCGCAGGGCGAGCCAGCCGCCGGCCAGGGCCAGAGCCGCGGCCGGCAACGTGTACGCCTCCGTGACCGTGACGTCACCGGCCGCGAGCGAGAACCACCAGCCGAGAAGCTCGCCGGTCGCGGCGACGACGGCGAGCGCCACCCGCCGTGATGTATGCCACAACGCCCGCCCGCCAGCGGCCACGCCCCAGATCGCGGCGACCGCGGCGGCGTACCGGAGGTCACCGAGCGCCAGCAGCACCGCGAGCACCGCCACGGACAGCGCGGCCGCGTCCAGGGCCTGCGCCTCGCTTGGCCGGCGGGAGGCCACGGCACCACCGGCCGCGAGCGCCACGACCCCCACCGCCAGCACCGCGAAGGCCGCGGTGTGCAGCGGCAAGTCGGCCGCCCGAGCCGCCGCGAACGCGAACGCGACGCCCGCCGCCACGGCCGCCAGGGCGCCGGTCACGCGGGCGGCGGCGGTGCGGGCAGAGGCGGCGACGGCCACGGACACCACGACCACCAGCCCCAGCCCGCTCAGCGTCGCGGCCTTGGTGGGCAGCGTGCCGGCCAGGCCGGCGGCGGCGAGCGGGAGGAAGGCGACACGGTACCGGCTCAGCATCCCCGCGAGACCAAGCACGAGGCTCGCGGCGGGAACGAGCGGCCAGGGCGCGTCGGCCGCGGCAAGCGTCACGGGTACCGCCAGAGCGGCGAGCGGCAGCGTCCACATCGGCCGGATCAGTCCAACCGCGACGGTTGCGACGATCAGCGTCGCGGCTGCCGGGCCGGAGATCGACCATCCGTCATCGGGTGCCCCCGACCAGATGTCTCCCAGCCACCGGTACGGCTCGGCGAGCACCGCCCACAGCGCGGGCGCGACGGCCACCAGGGCCCGGGTCGCAGGTGGCGCCAGCACCACCACCCACTTCGGACGGTCACGCACCACGAACGCGCCCAGCACCAGGGCGGCGGCGGCGTACACACCGGGCGGGTCGCCGGTGCCCCAGGCCTCCGGCAGGGTGCCGATGGCCAGCGCCAAGGCGAGCAGGCCACCCTCGGCGTACCGCGCGTGCTCCGGCCACCACCGGCGCACAGCGACCAGCCCCGGCAGGAGGGCGGCCGTGGCGGCCAGCGTGCCGCGCCCCACCCACCACGGCTCCACATCGGCGGCCAGAAGAGCCGCACCCACCGCCGCGGGAGCCGCCAGCACGCCCCCGAGCAGCCCGAACCCGCCGATCGCCGAGCGCCGCCCGGCAGCGGCCACCGCGAGGCCCGCCGCGGCCGCGCCAGCCAGCACGACGGCGCCGGTGAGCGGGCGGGCGAGGCTCGCCACGGCGGCGTGAAGCGCGAGGACACCAGCCACCGCGGCCCAGGCGGCGCGCCGCAGCCGGGCCGCCACAAGTGCCAGACCCGCGCCCCCGGCAAGGCCGACCACAGGCGTGAGCCACCACGGCAGGGGCAGCGCCAGTACCGCGAAGGCGCCACCGAACACCACCGCGTCCGGCCGGTAGGCGCGCGGCACCAGCAGCGCCGCTGCCCCGGCGACCATCACCACCGCGACCGGCACCTGCCAGTCGAACGGCAGCGCGTACTCACCGAGATCGGCGTCCCACGGCGGTAGCGCCCGAGCGGCGGCGACGGCGGCGATCGCGCCCGCCATCACGACGGCCACCGAACCAACCGTGCCGGCGACGACCGCCGCCCCAACCCGCACCCCCGCTACGCCGTGATCATCGCGTGCGGCGATCAGGGTGGGAGTGGCTGCCAGGGCCAGCGCGACCGCGGCCATCAGGACCAGCGTCAGGCCCGGACCAAGCTCGGCGATCAGGCGTAGGGACGCCGCGCCCAGGGTGATCACGACCCCGGCGCCGGCCACCGCTCCCAGGAGCCGCGAGCGGGCCACCACGGCGCCGACGAGCAGCGCCGAGGCGACCACTACCAGCGGTACCCCGGCGGCGGCCGGCGCGGGACCGGACCCCACCAGCACCGAGCCGAGTGCCGCCAGGAACCCCAGACCCAGCGCGCCCCCGTAGGCCACCCAACCGGCCACGCGCAGGGCACCGGACGCCCGCCACACCAACACCAGATCGAGCAGCGCGACCGCGATGTACACGAGGGCCCAGCCGAACACGTCCGGGTCGGCTGGGTACGCCAGCAGGGGCAGGATCGGCTGGGCCACGGCCAGAGCGGCGAAGCGCGGACCGGACAGCCCGGTGGCCAGGGCGTACCCGGCCGCGACGGCGGCGGTCACCCCGCAGACCAGCGCGGCGTACCGGGCACTGGACCAACCGGCGAGACCGAAGAGGTTGACGTACCAGGCGGCGTACCCGTCCAGCAGCACCAGCAGCAGCCCGACGGCCGCGAAGGTCTCGGCGGTGGCCGTGAGCTGGCGGCGCAGCGCGAGCAGCGGCGCGCTCAGCGCCAGCGCGGTGACCACGGCCAGGATGGCGGCCCGCCCTCCCACGCCGTACGCCGCCCACGCGACCGCGGTGAACACGACCGCCGCCGCGCCGAGCAGCAGCCCGCCGAGGACGAACAGCACGCTCTGCACCGTCAGGGTGGACGCCTCCGGACGCGGCCCGGCAGCTGGCACCGGCACGGGCGCGGGAACGGGCACGGGAAGGGGAATCGGCGGCGCGGGAGCGGCAACCGGCACCGGCCACGGGGTGCGCGCTCGCACCCGGGCGGCCAGCTCACCCCTGCGCGTCTCGGCGGTTCGCAGGCGCGTAGCGAGATCGGCGATCTCCGCGTTCAAGCGGATCACCTCGGCCGCGTCCGGGTCGGGACCGCGACCGCAGCGCGGGCAGCCGGACGCCAGGGTGGCGGGAGCGCCGCATGCAGGGCAGGGGTACATCACAGGAGCATCGTCGCGCCCGCTGTCGACCCGTGGGCAGAGTCGGGGTACTCAGCCCCGGGTCTGCTCATATACCCAGATCTGGTAGGCCGGGTTGCCGCTGCCGACCGACGTCACGATGATCTCGGGTACGTCGTACGGGTGGGCGGCGCGCACGTGATCGACCAGCGCCTCGACGCGGTCGGCGCTCGTCTTGAACTGCACCGACCACTCCTGCGCGGTCTCGACCCGCCCCTCCCACCAGTACGTGCTGTCGAGCGGACCGCCGACCTGTGCGCAGGCGGCCAGCCGTCCGGCAACTGCGGACGCCGCCAGCAAATCGGCAACGGATCGCGCATCCACAACCGTCGTCACCAGACAGATCTGATCCACGGACGGCCACCCTACGCCTCGGTCGTTACGGTGCGGTTAGCCTCTATCCACCGATCGATCTTTGTCCACCAGTCGTACAGCCATTCAATTCGCTCCACTCGGTCTGTTGGCACCTCTTCCGGAGGGACCGACCAGAACCTCATTATCAATCGTTTGTCCATCGGCAGCTCTCGCCAGATGTCGCCGACCGTCAGGAGCCGGTCGAGGCCGGTGTGCGCGACGAAGATGACTCCGGAGTCCGGCGCGGCGTCGAGGGCGGCCAGCATGCCGCCGGGCTGCGGCGCCAGCACGTTGCGCATCGCTTCCGCGCGAACGGCCATGCTCTCGTGGCCCCGGGCCCGCAGCCGCTCGATGGCCCGCAGCCGCCGGTGCGGCGTGAAGTTGCCGCCCTCGGGGAAGATGACGAGCGCGTCGTTGTCGTCGAGTCCGGTCGCGAGGTGGCCGATCTGCTCCGGGGTGGACTCTCCCGGCGCCCGCCCCGGCGCGATGAACCGGCTGGGCAGGCGGTTGAGCATCACGTCGATCGCCGGATCCCACTGCAGCGTGTCCTTCAGCACGATGCGCGGCTCGCGGTCGTACCAGTTCACCAGCGAGTGGATGAGGATGAACGAGTCGCCCGGCCCGGCGTGCCGGCACAGCACCACCTCAGGGCGCCCCGGCGCGGCGGTGTCGGGGTCGGTGCCGACCACGTCGATGCGCACCCGCAGCGCCCACTGCCCCTGCCAGAAGAGTGTGGTGAGGAACCATCCGGTGAGCACGTAGTGGATGCGCTGGAACCGCGGTGAGCGCGTCTTCCACCCGAAGCCGGACGCCACCCACAGCGCGAAGAGGGTGACCAGCGCGACCCCATCCCACACCAGGTACACGACGACCATCCACAGTAGGCGGAGCACCCTCAGCCGGCCCGGCACGAGCGGTGACGCCGCGGCGGCTAGCAGCAGCCACACCGGGAGCGTCGCGACGACGACGAGACCGAGCGCCACCACACCTGGCCCGAACACGAGCCGGCGTACCCAGCGCGGCGGCAGGCGCATCAGGGCCTGTCCACCACGGATGCCAGGTATCGCCGGGACGCCGTGTAGGCGCGACTGATACGCCGGCCCACCGCCGCCATGTCCCGGTACGCCCAGGGCGTGTCGTCGCGCGCCTCGCCGCCACCGGTCGGCAGCACATGCACGTCGACCTCGTCGGGCAACGCCGCCATCTCGCGCGCGAACCGGTGCCGGCGAGCGATCTCGAACGCCACCTGCGCGACCTCCCACGGCCGCCGCGGCGGGCTCAGCGGCCGTTCGATGCGCCCCACCTGGAGTACGAAAACCTGCCGGGCGCCGGCGTTGACCGCCTCGCCCACCGGGATCGAGTTGACGATGCCGCCATCGACGTAGTGCTCGCCCGCGATCTCGCTCGGTGGGAGCAGCCCGGGCACCGCCGCCGAGGCGAGCACGGCGTCGATCAGAGGACCGCGGTCGAACCAGTGCTCCGCGGCCCGCTCGATGCTCGCCGCGCAGCACCGGAACGGCACCTTCAGCTCCTCGAACTGGGTGCCCTCGCCTAGTTCGCGTTCCAGCAGCTTGCGCAGCGGCTGTGGCGAGTGCAGGTGGGTGCGCGCGGCGAAGCGGCGCAACTGCCGGGCCACCGAGTCGCCGTACACGGCGCTCGCCTCCGGCGACGCCCACAGCCTGACCAGACGGTCAGTGACCGACTCGGTCGGCTCGGCGGCCACCAGGGCTCCGTTGACCGCGCCGATGGAGGTGCCGATGACCAGATCCGGACGGATGCCGGCCCGGAACAGCGCACGCAGCATGCCGACCTGGACGGCGCCGAGCACGCCGCCACCACCGAGCACGAACGCCACCGGACCGCCGACCATGCCGTTCATCGTGACACAGCCTCTGATCACCGGTGACGCCAGTTAATCCACAGAAAGTTCGGTTACGTAACACCACGTTGACAGGACGACCCGATTCGCGGAGCCTGATACGACCTTCCACTCCCAGGCAGGTGCGACCACAAAATGCCAACGCTCAAGTCGGGCGGCCTGCTCGCCCGCAGGTACCGCCTCATCGACAACATCGGCGCGGGTGGGATGTCGGTCATCTGGCGCGCTCGCGACGAGGTGCTCGACCGGGTGGTCGCCGTCAAGGTGCTCGCGCCGTCACTCGCCGCGGACGCCAAGTTCCGCGACATGGTGCGGGAGGAGGCGCGCTCGGCCGCCCAGCTCGTGCACCCGCACGTGACGGCGGTGCACGACTACGGGGAGCAGGTGGCCCCGGACGGCACCGTCACGGCGTTCGTGGTGATGGAGCTGCTCTCCGGCGACGAGCTGGACTCTCGGCTCTCCGAAGGGCCCCTGCCGTGGCCGGAGGCGGTCGAGATCTGCGCACAGGTCGCCGAGGCGCTCGCCGCCGCGCACCGGCTCGGCATCGTGCACCGCGACGTCACGCCCGCCAACATAATGATGACCGCCACCGGTGCCAAGGTGCTCGACTTCGGCATCGCCACACATGTCGGCGCCCCCGACGAAGACGAGGAGGGCGACACGTTCGGCACGCCGGCGTACGTGGCGCCCGAACGGCTCGACGGCACCCCCGCCCAGCCCGCCACCGACACGTACTCGCTTGGCGTGCTGCTCTTCGAGACCCTGACCGGCCACCCGCCGTATCCGGCCGACACCTGGGAAGAGCTGACGGTCGCGCTCGAAGACGAGCAGATCCCCAGGCTGGCGGTGCCCGGCCTGCCGCCACCAGTCGCCGACGTCTGCTTTCGCTGCCTCTCCCGCAACCCGCGCGACCGGCCCGCCGCCCGGCAGGTCGGTGAGGTGCTGCGCGACCAGCTCCTCCCCTCCGACCCACAAGCCGCGACGATGCTGTCGCCCACCGTCACGTTACCGACCGTCCAAGTGCCGCCGCCGACACCACCGGCCGCCCCGGAGCCGTCCCCCGCCCCGGCTCCAGGGCCCCGGTCCCGCCGCACTCGGATCGTCGTCGCGGTAGCCGCGTCAGCGGTCGCACTGGCTGCCGCCGTACTCTTCGGGCTGAACCTCGGACGGCCGGAGTCAGCGCCGCGAACGATGACCGCGACGGAGCCGCCGATGGGCACGGGCACGGGGGCGACCATGCCGTCCGCACCCAGCCCCACCACCGCGGCCGCAACGGCGCCCGCGCCCGCGGCGCCGCCATCGCGGCAGGCGCCGTCGTCGCCGACGGCGGCGGCGCGGCCGACAGTGCGCGAAGCCGTGCGCACCGTCGACCAACTCATCACCGACGGCCTCAACGAGGGCGCGATCCGCCGGGACGCCGGCCAGGATCTGCGCAATCTCGTGAAGAACATCGAGGCCCGCCTGGCCAGCGGACCGACGGACCTCGCCGGCCCGGTGAACGACCTGCGCCGAAAGGTCGCCCAACGCGCGCTGGAGGGTTCGATCGACGACGAGTACGCCGACCTACTCGACGCCGCCCTGGAACGCCTATCGACCGCCGTCTAGGGCCACCCAATTCGGCACAGGCTCTACGGCCTGATGCGGTCGCCGGCGCGGTCGAAGAGGAGCAGCTTGGCGAGGTCGACCTCGACCGTCATGGGCTCACCCCGGCGCGGCAGCACCGGCGCCGGTACGCGGACCACCACGTCGCCGAGCGGTGGCGGCTCGTCCAGCTCCGGGTCGTAGACCGGGTAGAAGCCGTACTGGGTGCGCGCGGTCGCGGGCTGGGCCGCCGGCCTGCCATGCGGGATCATCCGGGCCAGCGTGTGCCGGAACGGGTGGCCCGCCGGCGGGTCCTCCGCGACCACGTCGGCGAGGTGCTGGCCGGTGTCCGGCAGTTCCAGCCGCGACTCGGCCGGCGAGGTGGGCACGATGCCGGTGTCGAGGTGCACGAGGGCCTCGTGGCCGAGGTTTTCCACAATGCGCACCGAGCCGCGCAGCACCGGCCCGACCGCGGCGCCGTCCGGCACGGGGCGCAGGGCGTCGGCTCGCACCGCCACGGTGACCCGATCGTTGTGGTGCTCGGCGAGCGCGTCGGACGGCGGCACCTCCAGCACCTGCGAGCCGACGTCGATCACCGTGCGGTCACCGTCCACGTAGATCGCGCCCTGCAACAGGTTGGTGCGGGGCGTACCCAGGAAGGCCGCGACGAAAAGGGTCGCCGGATCGCTGTACACCTCGGCGGGCGGACCGATCTGCTGCAGTACGCCCCGGCGCAGTACCGCCACCCGGTCGGCCATCGTCAGCGCCTCGGTCTGGTCGTGCGTCACATAGAGCGTGGTCACACCCAGCCGGCGAGCCAGCGCGGCCACATCCGTACGCAGCTCGGCGCGCAGGCCGGCGTCGAGGTTGGACAGCGGCTCGTCGAGGAGGAACACCTGCGGCTTGCGGACGATCGCACGCGCCATCGCCACCCGCTGCCGCTCACCACCCGACAGGTGCCCGGGCAGGCGGTGCACGAGCGTCCTGATGCCCAGGTGATCGGCCACCTCGGCGACCCGGGCGTTCACGTCGCCCGTGAAGCCGTGCGCCACACGCAGCGGAAAGGCGATGTTCTGCGCCACCGTCAGATGTGGATAGAGGGCGTAGTCCTGGAAGACCATCGCGACCCGGCGCTCCCGGGCGGTGAGGTCATCGACCACCCGGCCGTCGATGAGCACGTGGCCGCTGGTCTCCTGCTCCAGCCCCGCGACCAGCCGAAGCATCGTCGACTTGCCGCACCCCGTCGGGCCGAGCAGCACGAGAAACTCGCCCGAGGCCACCTCGATGCTGACCTCGTCGACCGCGACCGTGCCATCGGGAAAGACCTTCGTCAGCCGGTCGGTGGCGATGGCGACCACGGGGACCACCTCCTGGGGACATCGTCGATCCCTGATGGCCCTGACACCACCCCTCACGCGCCGGACGGCACACCGCACGCGCTCGGCGGTAACACACCGTCACGCATTCTGCAATTTGCGCTCCAGACCAGGACGTCTAAGCGGATGGTCGGCGGTCGATGACGGTGCGGTCTAGCCAGCCGTCGTCGTTGTCGTCGTACATGTGCTTCTCGAACGTGCCGTCGCGGTTCTTGTCGTAGTCCGCCGATTCCACCAGGCCGTCCGCGTCGTCGTCGTGGCCGATGATGTCGACCCGACCGTCGCGGTTGGAGTCCACGAGAATGTCGACCCCGCGGTCCCGCCGGCCGCGCAGGATGTACTCGTCGTCAGTGCCGTCGCCGTCCATGTCCACATCGGTGCGGTACCCCTCGGGCGGCGCCAGCCAGCGACTGTCGCCGCCGCCTTGCACGCGCTCACCGATCGCCTCCCCGAGCCCCGCGAGCCCGCCGCCTGGTGCGGACCCACTTGCGCCGTGGCCAGGCACGGGCGGGCCGAAGCCAGCGCCGATCGCGGTCCCACCGACGTCGTGGCCGGGCCCAGCCGAGCCGAAGCCCGCAACCGGCTCGGGCCCACCTGCGCCCCCGCCGTGGGTGGGTGCGGCGCCGAAGCCGGCCTCGCCTCCGCCCGTCGCGGCTCCGGCGGCGCCAGCAGGGCCGGTGGCGGGGCCGAAGCCTTGGTAGTACGCCGCACCGAAGCCGCCCTGGCCAGACGGAGCGCCGAAGCCCTCCCGGTAACCGGGCACGCCGATGCCCTCCCCCGGTGGGGCAAGGCCGCCGGGCTGCGGCAGGGGTGCGGTCGGCTCGGGGGCCGGCCGCGAGGTCGCGTCGGCGAACGAGTCGCCGATGCCCGGCAGGCCGCCCACCGCCCCGACGATCGGCGAGAGCATGCCGAACAGGCTCGACTGGTTGGCGCGGACCTCCACCGCCGTCTGCCCGCCCGTATCAGCGCTCACCTGGCTGCACAGCAGGTCGATCTCGTCCGGCTCCAGCTGGTACCCGGCCAGCACGGCCGCCGGATCGGCGGCGAGCGCCGCCGCGAAAGCCGGATCGGTAACGAGCCGCTCCAGCACGTCGTCGAAGTCACTCATGATCGCCCCCTCTGGGTGGCAGACCTGTCAGTCCAGCTCCGGCATGGGTACCGGCTGTGGGCGGGGACGGCACGTGCCGCACTGGAGGGCGTCTTCGACCACCAGGCCCTCGGCCCGGTTGCGCGTCTCGGACCGGTGCACCTCAAGAAGGTACGGCCCGAAGCGCGCGTGGTCTTCGCAGACGCCCCGCCCGCAGAAGCGGCACCCCCCGCGCGCCGCCTTAGGACAAAACCAACACAGCACCCGAATCTCCCTTAGCCAATAACCTCACCACAAACGACCCTGACCTGGTCGGAGGCCGAGTTCCTCGCTCCGTCGGTCGCGGTCACGGTAATCAATACGACAGCGGTGCCGGGGTCCTGAAAGGTGCCCTGGAAAGCCCCGGCCCTTCTCGTCACACCAAACGGCACGTTGGATGCCTCACCAGCGCTCCACGCCGGCGACAGCGTGACTGCATCCGCCGCTGTGACGTCGTCGCTCACCTCGCCGAAGACGGAAACGATGCCGTCGCCACAGCCGGTGTCCGTGATGGTGATGTCCGGAGGCGTCGTGTCGTCCGGCGACGGCGTCGGCGACGCGGAGGTCGGTGCCGGTGTCGTCGGGGGCGGCGTGCGCGTCGTGGGTGTCGGGTTGGGGGCCGGCGTGGTTCGGCCGGGGGTGGTGGGAGCGGCGGTGGTGGGAGCGGCGGTGGTGGGGTCGGCGGGGTCCTCCGGGACGGCCGGGTCGTCGGGCGCCTCGGTCGGTGACGCGGTCGGAGTCGGCGTCGGTGTGGGCGTCGGGGTGGCGCTGGGCTGCTCCGACGGCGACGGGCTGTCGGACGGGGTGCCGGCGGGCGGCGACACGACGACGCCGTCGCCGCAGGTCAGCGGGGTGTTCGTTTCGCGCTGACGGGCGCCGTCGACCCGCACCTCGCCGTTGGACACCTCGGCCGCGCCACCGTTCGTGGCGAACCACGCCGCACCGCGGTTGGTGACTGTGCTGTTGCCGGTGCGCACGCTCAGCGCCAGGTCGCGGAACGCGCCGCTGGTCGACGCCGTGTCGGCGAGGACGCGTCCACTGTCGAGGGTGAGAACCCCGTTGGGCGCGGCGGTCCGGGTGCCGTTGCTCCACAACGTACCCACCGCGAGGCGGCTCTGCGCGCACAGGATGAGGGCCCCACCGCCGCGGAACGTCAACCGGCCGGTCGACTTGGTGCGCACCTGGATGTTGCTGCCCTCGGCGACGTACAGCCGATCGCCGGGGGTCAACTCGACGGTGCGCCCGTCGAGCGTGGCCACGACGCGGCCCCGGTCGGCGGTGAGCAGCGCCTTGTCGCCGGGCATCTCGGCCCAGGCGGGGCCGGGGATGAGGTTGGCCACGCCGGTGGTGATGGCGAGCAGGGCCAGCAGCAGCACCAGCCACCAGAGGTGGCGCTCGAACCGCTTGTCGACCTCGTCGTCGACCTCCGGCGGCGGTCCGGGCGGGCTGGCCAGCGGCGGGTAGTCGGCGCCCGGGTGTACGCCGACGGTGGGGGCGCGGCGGGGGCCGGCGGAAGCGGCGGGCTCGGCGGCGGCGCGGGCCGGGGAGGCGCCGAGCAGCAACGGCAGGCCGGACACCGCGGGGATGGTCCACAGTCGCACGTGGGTGCGGGCGTGCGCGACCGGCTCGTCGACCGGGTACCCCATCGGGCCGATCATGGTGCCGCGGCGCAATTCGGTGCCGTCGGGCAGGGTGACCGTGCCGGTGCCGACGATCAGGGCGGCGTGCGCTGCGGGCAGGACGACGGGCGCGTCCGGTTCGAGGGCGGTGGGACGGGCCTGCGCGATCAGGCCGATCTTGTCTTCGGCGGGCAGTCCGTCGAGGGCGGGCGTGTCGGCGAAGAGCGACTCGACCTCGGCGCGGTCGGCGGGCGCCGGGCCGGGCAGCCGGCCGACCGCCGAGGCGATCAGCGCCGAGGGTACCGACAGCAGGGTCGTGCCGGCGGTGTGCCAGGTGAGCGCTGCCGGCGTACCCGAAACAGCTGCCGCCAGGCCGATGACGCCGCCGGGGCCGAGGCGCTCGCGCACCGTGCCAGCTGGGTCGCCGGGACGGCGGCCCTCCATCGCGCCGTCGACCACGACGTAGACGGAGTTTTGCGCGGAGCCCGCGAAGACGAGGTGTTGGCCGGTGCGCGGGTGCACCCAGGCGGCGTGGGTGGCGAGCTCGGTCAGGCGCTCGGCGGGGAGCTTGCCGAGGATGGAGCCGCGCAGCGCGTCCAGCCGGCGGGGCAGGTCGGCGCCGCGACGCTGCTCTTCGAGCCGCCTCCGCAGGCGGCGCCAGCCGCGGCCCAGCCAGCCGAAGACGAGGTACACCAGCGGGGCGGCCAGCCCGGCCACGACGGCGGCGAGCAGCAGGCGGGCCGGCCAGCCGGTGCGCCACAGGCCGGTGACCAGGCCGGCGACCCGGTCGGTCCAGATCCGCCAGCCGAGGTTGACGGCGATGACGAGCCAGAGAACGGCGAGCATCCCGTACAGGGCGACGAGCCGGCCTTCCCGGTCGAGTTGCGCCCAGGCGGGCGGGCGGCGGCGCAGCCGGGCGACCACGTACGCGAGGCCGCGCGCACGCAGGTTGGCGATCTCCAGCCAGTCCATGAGCAGGTAGTAGCCGTCGAGCGCGAGGAACGGGTTCAGGTTGAACAGTGCGTTGAGGTACCAGGCGAAGGCGAGCTTGAACGCCCACGGCGCGGCCTCGGGCACGAGCAGGCCGACGATCTGGGCGAGGCCGGCCAGGATGAGCCCGGCGGCCGGGCCGGACGCGGTGGTGATCATCCGGGCGCGGCGGCCGGCCATCCACACGTCCGTGGTGTCGACGAAGATCGACGGGATGCCGAAGTACACGAGGAAGCCGGCCGCCGGCACGCGGCGGCCCGCGTGTTTCGTGGCGAGCGCGTGGCCCAGTTCGTGGCAGGCGAGGGCGAGCACGTTGAGTGCGAGGAGCACGGCGGCGCCGGCCGCGTACGAGCCGCCGGTGAGGAAGACCGCCTGGCTGCCGCGCCACCAGGTCCAGCCGAAGAGGGCGAGGCCGAGGACGGCGACGATGCCGAGCAGCACCGCCGCGGGGCGGGTGAAGAGCAGCCGGCCGCCGGCCCGGTAGAGGAAACCGATCAAGGGGTCGATGTCGGCGAGGATCATCCGCCGGCCGCGCGCAACGGCCAGCAGGCCGCGCCCGAGGCGGATCGGCCAGGGGTGGCGGGTCACCGCTTCGAGTGGGCGGAAGGCGTCGACCGGCAGCTCGGCGAGCATCCGGTTGCCGGCGAGGTCGGCGACGACGCGGGTCACCTGGTCGGGCGCGAGCCGGCCGCTGATGCGGGCGAACTCGGCGACCAGGCGTGCGACGGTGCGGGTGCCGTCCATGAGGCTGGCGAGCCGCCACTCTTCCGGGGAGAGCCTCAGGTAGCAGGCGCCGCCCCTGCTATCGGGCGATCGGAGCATGACGTACGGCACGTCGCGCACGTTGACCAACTCGACCGATTCGACGCCAGGGCGCAGCACCGGCCGGGCCCGTGCCGGGTTGAGCCGCTCGACAACAGCGGCCCACAAACCCGGATCGACCGGACCTGCCGGCTGGCCCGGCGCCCGGCCGGCCAGCGCTTCCCACAGACTTACGCGGGTCTCGACGACCGTCACCGCTTACCTGCCCCTCCCCTGGCTGCGGGATGCAGAGTAGGGCTCATATATCGACCAGCGCGACCCCCGATCCGGTCGCGTTGCATCGTCGATGTGCTAAATGTGCGCCCCGCAGCGCCTTCATGTTGGTCACGGATGCGGGGGCGGTAACGGTTCAATCACGACGAGAGCGGCGGGCGACGTGACCAACCCCCTAGGTCTACGTCGCCCGCCGCTTTGGGGAGGAGGCGGAACTTCCGTTTTGCGGAATCCGTCCCGCCCGTGGTGCGGGTCCTCGTTGTTAGGACGCTTCGGCAAGCGTCACGGTTGCCGTCTTCACTTCGCCGTTTCGGGTGTACGTGATGGTCACCCGGTCACCGACCTTGCCGGCCTGCACGGCGGCTACCAGATCGTCGGAGTCGCTGATCGACTTGTCGCCGAACTTGGTGATCACGTCGCCCTGCTGCAACCCGGCCTGAGCGGCGGGGGTGTTCGGGTTGACCAAGTTGACCAGCGCGCCGCCGTTCTCGGCGGTGCCCACGCTCACGCCGAGCGACGGGTGGCTGACCTTCTTGCCGTTCTTCAGCGCGTCCGCGACGTCCTTGGCCCGGTTGCTCGGGATCGCGAAGCCCACACCGATGTTGCCCGTGCTCTGGCCGGCCGTGGCGATCGCGGTATTGATGCCGATCACCTCGCCGTTCGTGTTGACGAGCGCGCCGCCAGAGTTGCCGGGGTTGATCGGTGCGTCGGTCTGGAGCAGGCCGGAGATCGAGCTGACCGTGGTCTGCTGCTGCGGCTGGAACGGGTTCGGCTGCTGCTCCTGCTGGCCGCCGGTCTGGATCGTGCGGTCGGTGGCGCTGATGATGCCGGCGGTCACCGAGCCCTGCAGGCCAAGCGGGCTGCCGATCGCCAGTACCGTGTCGCCGACCTGCATCGCGTCGCTGTCACCGAACTTAGCGGCGGCCAGGTCAGACACGCCCTCGGCCTTCACGACCGCGAGATCGGTACGCGGGTCGGTGCCGATGATCTTCGCGGTGGCGTTCTTGCCGTTGGCGAAGACCACGGTGACCGTGTCACCACTGGCGCTCGCGACCACGTGGTTGTTGGTCAGGACGTACCCGTCGGCGCTCAGGATCACGCCGGAGCCCTCGCCGTTGTTGGTGGTGATCGACACGACGCTGTTTTCCACCTGGGAAGCGATCTTCGGCAGGTCGGCCGAGTTGATCACCGGAGCGGCGGTGTACGTCTTGGTGGTCGTGCCGCCGTCGTTGACCGCGAGCGCCACCGCGCCACCCGCGATGCCGGAGCCGGCCATCAGTACCAGCCCGACGACGCCGAGCAGCACCGCCTTGCCGGCCTTGCCGGGGCCTGCCGGCTGGGCGTGCGCGCCGGGCTGCTGGGCCCAGATGGGCGGCTGGCCAGGCGGCAGTGGACCCTGCGGACCGTGGGCGGGCGCAGGCCCGTAGCCGGGCGGGACCGGCCCGTGCCCGGCCGCCGCCGGCCCGGAGGCCTGGCCGGCGGCGCCGGAGGTCGGGTGGGTGTAGCCGGCGTTGCCCGGCCAGCCCGGCTGGTGGTGGGCGGCGGGGTGCCACGGGCTGGGCGCGTACTGGTTGCCCGGCGCCGGCGCGGACGGCACGCCGCCGGGCTCGGGCGCGGCGGGGGCGGGCGCGTCAGACACCGGCGCCGCCCACAGCGAGGCGGGTGCCGACTGCGCGGTAGGAGTGTGAGTGGGGATGGCCTCGGTGGCCGACGAGTCGGACTGCTCCCGCTGTGCCGGGGGCAGCTCGGTGGTCGGATGCGACGGCTCGGCGTCGGGATTGACCGGCTGCCGCGGCGGGTTGGTCTCGTTCTCGCTCATGCCTCTTACCTTTCCCTCCCGCTCTGCAACGGTCCTGAGGCTCGGCTGAACATTGCCTGTGAATCAATCGTCATCGGTGGACACCAATGGCAGCCGTACCCGGAACGTGGAGCCCTTCCCGGGCGCGCTGTCCACCTCGACGGTGCCGTTGTGCGCGGCCACCAGCGCCGCCACGATGGCCAGGCCGAGGCCCGTGCCGGTGACGCCGTCCGCGCGGCGGGTGCGGGCCGCGTCGGCGCGGTAGAAGCGCTCGAAGACCCGGTCGGCCTGCTCGGGCGAGAGCCCCGGACCGCTGTCGGCGACCTCGATCACGGCTCGCTCGCCCGGCTCGATGTTCAGCCGCAACGTCACCGAGGTATCGGGCGGTGTGTGCGTGAGCGCGTTCGTCACCAGGTTGCCGAGCACCTGCCGGAGCCTGCCGTCGTCGCCGAGCACCACCAGCCGGCCCGCGCCGGGTGCGGTCTCCAGCTCGATCTTGCGCTCCGGCGCCACCGCACGGGCCGCCTGTACCGTCTCCGCGGCCAGCACGCGCAGCTCGACCGGCGCCAGCTCGACCGGCCGCTCCCGGTCGAGCCGGGCGAGCAGCAGCAGGTCTTCGACGAGCAGGCCCATCCGGGACGCCTCGTCTTCGATGCGGCGCAGCAGCCGGGCCGTCTCCTCGGGCGAGTTGGCCGCGCCCTGGCGGTACAGCTCGGCGAAGCCTCTGATCGTGGTGAGCGGCGTCCGCAGTTCGTGCGAGGCGTCCGCGACGAACTGCCGCATCCGCTCCTCCGACCGCCGGGCGCGCGCCTCGGACGCCTGCGCCGCGAAGGCCGCGTCGCGTGCGGCCGCCTCGGCGGCGCGCGCGGCGGATTCGGAGGCGGCCCGCGCGGTGAACGCGGTCTCGATCTGCGCGAGCATGGCGTTGAGCGCTCGGGAGAGCCGCCCCAGCTCGGTCTCCGGTATATCGACACCGGGTTCGGGGTCGGGCAATCGGCGACTGAGGTCACCCCCGGCGATCGCGCCCGCGGTGCGCTCGATCTCGATGAGCGGCCGCAGGCTGCTCTGGACGATCGCCGCGCCGAGCGTGGCGAGCAGCAACAGCACGGCGGTGCCGACCAGAGCGTCGATCCAGATGAGCCGCTTGACCGCGGAGTCCACGTCGGACATCGACTGCGCGACAACGAGCGCGCGGCCGTCGGGGCGGGCCGTGACAAGCACCCGCCACTCCAGCTTCCCGTTCATCGACGCCGTCGTGTAGTGCTTGTTGGCCTTGGCGAGCGCGTCGTCCTTGCTGTCGGGCAGCTTCGGCATCAGGTTCTTGTCGAGGTGGATGTATTTGATGACATCCCACTTGCCCGGCGCCGAGAACGCGACGACGTTTTCGCTGGGCAGCACCAGCATCTCGAGGTTTTCGGCGAGCACTTCCGGGTCGACGTCGCGCAGCAGGGTGGAGGTGTCGTCGAGCTGGCCGTCGATCCGGGCCGTCAGGTAGTACTGGAGCGCGAACGCGCTGGTCACGCCGATCACCGTGAGCGCCGCGGTGACGAGCGCGAGAACCGCGGTGACCAGCTTGACGCGCAGCGGCGTGCGGCGCAGGAGCCTCTTCACTCGCCTGCGCCGGTCAGGTCGCCGGCTTGCGCAGGACATACCCCACGCCGCGCAGCGTGTGGATCAGCCGGGGCTGTTGGGTGTCGACCTTGCGCCGGAGGTACGAGATGTACGACTCGACGATGTTGTCGTCGCCACGGAAGTCGTAGTTCCAGACGTGGTCGAGGATCTGCGCCTTGGACAGCACTCGGTTGGCGTTCAGCATCAGGTATCGCAGCAGCTTGAACTCGGTCGGCGACAGCTGCACCCGCTCTCCGGCCCGGTAGACCTCGTGCGTCTCCTCGTCGAGCTCCAGGTCGGCGAAGGTGAGCCGGGACGGCGACCGGTCGCCGCTGGTGGTGCGGCGCAGTACTGCACGGATGCGGGCGGTGAGTTCTTCGAGGCTGAACGGCTTGGTCACGTAGTCGTCGCCGCCGAGCGTGAGCCCGCGGATCTTGTCGTCGGTCGCGTCGCGGGCGGTCAGGAACACCACCGGCGTGCGCGTGCCCGACTCTCGCATCAGCCGGATGACCTCGAAGCCGTCGAGGTCTGGCAGCATCACGTCGAGCACCACGAGATCGGGCCGGCGGTCCTTGGCCGCGGTGACGGCGGCGCTGCCGCTGGTGGCGGTCGAGACGTCGAACCCCGCGAAGCGCAGGCTGGCCGACAGCAGCTCGAGGATGTTGGGATCGTCCTCGACGACGAGCAGTCTCGCCTCGGTCTGTGGTGCGGCCATGGAACCATACTGGCCCTTGCGACTGGCATCCGCCTGAGGACTGGCTGAGAACAACCTGAGAGAGATCTCAGGCCTACCGGAACACCCTCCGCAGCGCCGACAGCGCCGTATCGAGGGCGCGTACGGCCGCCAGGGCCTGCGTCTCGGTGAGCCGGGCACCCCGCACCAGACCCCGCACCTCGATGGCGAAAGCCTCGATGCGCCGGTCGAGCTCCTCGGCGGTGCCGGGCGTAGCGTACGCCGGTGCCGGACGCGGCGGCACCCCACCGCTCAGGCGGGTCTCTTTGGTCGCCTCCTGAAGCTCCCGCTTGAGGTCGCGGACCGAGCCGCGCACCTCGTGCTGGATCTCGTTGGCCAGTGTCGCCAGGTCTTCGACGGACGCGCGGATGTCGGACTCCAGCGTCGCCACCTCGCCAGCGCGATCACGCAGCTCCATGCGCCCTGCCTCGGTGATCTCGTACACCTTGCGGCCCCCCGCCGCGGTGTGCGTGACCAGGCCCTCGGCCTCCATCCGGGCGAGCCGCGGATAGATCGTGCCGGCGCTGGGCGCGTACAGGCCCAGGAAGCGCTCCTCCAGCAGCCTGATCAGCTCATATCCGTGCTTGGGGCCGTCGTCGAGCAGCTTGAGCAGGTACAGCCGCAGCCGTCCATGGCTGAACACGGCGGTCATTCGACGTCCTCAGGGTCCGGGGCCGGGCGAGCAAGCAGGGAGATGCTGCCCGACGAGGTGTTCGCCCACAGCTTGCCAGCACCGCTGCCGAGCACGCCGTGCACGTCCCTCGACCAGCTCGGCCCGTCGCCGGACCGCAGCTCCGGGAACGCGCTGGTGATCCGCCCGGAGTCGGTGTGCAGCTGGACGCTGAGGTCGCTGTCCTCCCGGATCCGCAGGGTGACTCCACCCGAGACGGTGCCGAGGCGGATCTCGCTGTCCCGAGGGTTGTCGAGGTCGCAGGTGATCGAGCCGGAAACCGCGCGGGCGTGCACCCGCTGGGCGGGGCTGTCGGCCAGCACCAGCTCGCCGGACACGGTCTCCATCGTGAGGTCGCCGACGATGCCGAGCGCCTCGACCGGCCCGGAGACGAGCTTGGCGACGGTGCGGCCACCGAGGCCCATCAGCGTGATCCGGCCGGAGGTGACGTCGACGTCGGTGTCTTCCCGGAGCCCGGACGCGATCGCCGTGCCGCTGACGACGCGCAGCCGGGCGCGGGTGCCGGTCGGGACCGCGATCGACACGTCGGCGCGGTACTTCTTGCCGAGGCCGAACCACCGCGAGAATTCGGGCCACCCTATCCACGACCACTTCTTGATCTCGTGGCGGACGGCGAGTTGCCCGTTTTCGTGCTCGATGATGAGCGGCTTGCCGCCATGCGCGGCTATCTCGACCCGCGCGGGGCCGTCGGTGCCGACCACGTTGAGACGGCCAGCGATCAGGTGCACGACAAGGCTGGTGACCGGCTCGTCGAAGCTGAACCGGCGGGGCTCCTCCACTGTCCATCTAGACATGAAGGAAGCATAACGCGATACATCGCGATAGGCCAGCGCTGTGTCGCGTCCTCAGGCAGCCAGTCCGAACTGCGACACGCCGCCGCGTACCGCCGTCTCCGCCACCCGCGCGAGCTGCCGGCGCGTCGCTACCGCCTCCGGGTGCAGCGCCGGCGTCGCCGTCAGCGTCACCTCGAGCCTCGGCACCGCGAGCACCCGCCGCAACGACGTCCACAGGCTGTCGTCGCCCAGGAACGCCGCCGTGGTCGCGCCCCGCCCGTACCCGATCGAGACCGGCACCACGGTCGCGCCCGCGTCCAGCGCCGCCTGGAACATCGCCGGACGGAACCGCCCCGCCGAGGCGCCGCACCACGTCGTCCCCTCCGGGAACGCCGCGACCACGCCGCCCGCCCGCAGCGCCGCGGCGACCTGCGCCACCGTGGCCGGCAGGCTCCGGGGCCGGGTGCGGTCGATGAAGATCGTGCCGCCGGCGGCGGCGAGCGCGCCGATCACCGGCCACCGCCGCACGTCGTGCTTGGCCACCATCCGCACCGGCGCCGCCGCCATCAACGCGACGATGTCCAGCCACGAGATGTGGTTCGCGACCAGCAGCGCCCGCCCGGCGGGCGACCGGCCGCGAGCGACCAGCCGCACCCCAAGAGCCCCGAGCACCGCGCGCGCCCAGGTCCGCGCGGCAACTCGCCGCCCATGCCCGTTCAGCAGTGGGAGTACGGGGAGAAGCGTCACGCCCAGCAGTAGCGCGCCGAGCAGGGCCACCAGCCGGGCCGCCTGCCGCACCCGCGAGGCGCGCGCCCGCCGCGCAGTGGCTGGCAGGCAGGCCGGCCCGCACGTCGAACGCGGCTGCCAGAGCGCGCTCACCGGGCCGCCCCCAGGAAATGCCGGCGATATCTCGGGTCGACCCTGTCCATCGACAGCAGCACGTAGAAGTCCGCGACGCCGAAGGCCGGGTCGTACGCCGGCTCGCCGCAGATCCAGGCACCCAGCCGCAGGTACCCGCGCAGCAACGGTGGGACCGCGGGGCGGCCGGTGTGCGCGGCGACAGCCTCCGCCGCCCCCGGCGCGGCCAGCCACGGCCGGCGCGGGCGCACCCGCAGGGCCGGCGGCGACAGGTGCTTGGCGCGGGCCAGTTGCCACACCCCTGGTGTCACGTCCAGCGGCACCGACGCGCACCCGCCCAGCCACCGCAGATTCTTCAGGTGCAGGTACCGGGCGATGCCGGCCCACATCAGGTTGATGACGGCACCCGAACGGTGCTCGGGATGCACGCAGGACCGGCCGGTCTCGACCAGGTGGTCGCGCAGCGGGCTGAGCGCGGACATGTCGAACTCGGTGTCCGCGTACCGCCGGCCGGCCGCGATCGCGTTCTTCGGCGGCAGCATCCGGTACGTGCCGACCACCGCGCCGCTCGGCTCCTCGCGCACGATCAGGTGGTCACAGTGCTCGTCGAACTCGTCGACGTCACGCCCATCCACCGCAGAGGGCAGATCGGCGCCCAGTTCGCCGGCGAAGACCGCGTGACGCAGCCGCTGTGCGGCGGCCACCTGTGCGGCATCGTCGGCGATCAGCAGCGAGTATCCGCTGGTGCCGGTGACGCCCGAGGGGGCGTCGGCGGTGAGCAGTACAGCCATGCCTATCTGTGTAAGCATCGGCGGTGATCGGCGAGTGGCGCCGGCATGTCGGCCGTGTGGCGCTTGTGAGACCGTAGGGCGTGGCCGGTTACTCGGGTACTTCCCTGGTGCGCAAGGAGGGCGTGAGCCCCAAGCACGTGATCCGGAAGGCGGACCGGTGATCATCCTGGGTCGCTTCAACGGGCCACCCGGATCGGGCAACGGCGGCTACTCCGCTGGTGTGTTCGCCGCTGGCCTGCCGGTGGAGGTGACCCTCCGGCGGCCGCCGCCCCTGGACACGCCGCTGACCACGGCTGACGACGAGGTGCGGACGCCGGACGGCACCGTGGTGGCCACGCTGGCACCGGCCGACCCCATCACCGTCGCCGTGCCACCGGTCAGTCCCGCCGAGGCGGTCACCGCGGCGGCGACGTACCAGGGCTTCACCGACCACCCGTTTCCCAGCTGCTACGTGTGCGGGCCGGAGCACCCCGACGGGCTGCACATCTTCCCTGGCCAGCTGCCCGGCGACCGCACCGCCGCGCCGTGGACGGTGCCGCCCGAGGTGACCGTGCCGACCGTGTGGGCCGCCCTCGACTGCCCCGGCGGCTGGGCGATCATCGGCCCGGGAAGGCCATACGTGCTCGGGCGCATCGCTGCACAGGTGCGGACACTGCCAGTACCCGATGAACAGTGCGTGGTGGTCGGAGCGCTCGCGGCAGCCGAGGGTCGCAAGGCCCTTGTGCACACGGCGCTGTACGGGCCCGACGGCGCTGAGCTGGCACGGGCCCGTGCCACATGGATTGCGGTGACGGTTTGACGTAGTCGCGCCCGCCAGCCACCCTGTGTGACGGCGCGCACGATGACGCGGGCGCGTTCACGGGAGGAGAACAATGGCTGACGGGCAGATCGTCGTCTCCGGACTGACGAAGCTCTATAAAAACGTCAGGGCCGTCGACAACTTGTCGTTCAACGTGGAACCCGGCAAGGTCACCGGCTTTCTCGGGCCGAACGGCGCCGGCAAGACCACCACGCTCCGGATGATGCTCAACCTGGTCAAGCCCACCGCCGGCCAGGCCACGATCGGCGGCCAGCGGTACGCCGACCTGGTCGAGCCGCTCCGGCACGTCGGCGCGGTGCTGGAGGCCTCCAGCGCGCACAAGGGGCGCACCGGCGTCAACCACCTGCGGGTCGTCTGCGCGGCGGCCGGGTTCCCCCGGCAGCGGGCCGACGAGGCGCTGGCGCTGGTCGGGCTGACCCCTGCCGCGAAGCGCAAGTTCAAGGGGTACTCGCTCGGCATGCGCCAGCGGCTCGGCATCGCCGCGGCGATGCTCGGCGACCCACAGGTGCTGATCCTCGACGAGCCGGCCAACGGCCTCGACCCCGAGGGCATCCGGTGGATGCGCGACCTGCTCAAGTCGCTCGCCTCGCAGGGCCGCACGGTGCTGGTCTCCAGCCACCTGCTGTCCGAAATGCAGATTCTGGCCGACGACCTGGTGATCATCGCGGCCGGCAAGCTGGTCCGGCAGGGCACGGTCGCCCAGGTCATGGACTCGATGGCGCACACCGCGCAGGTGCGCGTGCGCACCCCGCAGGCCACCGAGCTGGCGGAGGCTCTCAAGTCCGCCGACAACGCGACCGTCACGCCCAACGGCGACGGCGTACTGCTAGTCACCGGCGTCGACGCGCCGGCGGTCGGACGCGCCGCGCTGAAGGCCGGCGTCGAGCTGCACGAGCTGACCACGGAGCGCCCCGACCTGGAGCGCGTGTTCCTGGAGCTGACCGCGGGGAAGGCGGCCATCCGATGAACCTCATCCGCGCGGAACTCCTCAAGATCCGCACCACGAACACGTGGTGGGTCTTCCTACTGATCACACTCCCACTGTGGGGCCTGACGCTGCTGATCAACGGGCTCCAGACGGCCTTCCTGCTCGACCCCGGATCGACCGAGGGCATGTCGGCCGAAGACGCCGAGCAGATCATCGCGGCAAGCGACCCCGCGAACGTGGCCGCCAACCTCTACACGAACGGGCAGTTCTTCGGCGTCGCGATCGTCATGCTGCTCGGCGCGATCGTGGTGACGAACGAGTACTTCCACCAGACGGTCACCACCACGTTCCTGACCACCCCGCACCGCACCCGGGTCGTGCTGGCCAAGCTGTTCGCCGCGGGCGTGTTCGGGCTGGTGCTGTGGGTCGTCACCACCGCCGCCAACCTGCCGATCGGCGCGCTCATCATGGGGGCCAACGACGAGGCCGCCCACCTGGGCGACGGGGCGGTCTGGCGTGCGATCTCGCTGAACGCCCTGGCGTACCTGCTGTGGGCGATCTTCGGCGTCGGCTTCGGTGTGCTGATCCGCAGCCAGATCGGCGCCACGATCACCGCGTTGGTGCTGTACTTCGCCGGATACGTCGGCGCCGCGATCTTCTTCACGGTACTGGCAGACCGGTTCGGCGACTGGTTCAACAACCTGCAGCTGCTAGTGCCGTCGCTGGCCTCGCAGCTGATGGTGTCGGGCACGGACCTGCCGGGCAACCCGCCGCAGTGGGCAGGCGCCCTGGTCCTGATCGGGTACGCCATCGTGGCCGGCACGGTCGGCACCTTGCTGATGCGCACCCGCGACATCTCCTAACCGCTTTCACAGATCAAGGGCTTTCGCGTCGATCAAGGGCGAATGCACGTGAATCGGAGATTCAGCCACGTGCGTTTGCCCTTGATCGGTGGGGAGAGGTGGGCGCGGCCCGCGGGGCGTGCGGCGCTGGTGGGGAGCGGGTTGTTGGTGTGAAACTCGACACGGGAGGACCGCGACAACGAACGCCGTTTCGATACGGCGTAGCCTGGAAGCCGACTTCCGACTCCCACCTCGTGTGGCATGTACCGCGCGCGAAAGAGGCGATTACCGGCCGTGTCGACCCAACAGACCTCGCAGGAGAATCCGCTAGCAGGCTTCGGTCCGAACGAGTGGATCGTCGAGGAGATGTACCAGAAGTATCTCGCCGATCCAGCTAGCGTCGACCCGGCGTGGCACGACTTCTTCGCCGACTACAAGCCCGCCGTCGAGCAGCCGGCGAGCCCAGCGGCGGCTTCCCCCCAGGAAAGCTCTGCCAACCCCACGACCCCCACCAAGGCCGCGCCCGCGCCCGCGCAGGATGCGAAGGCCAAGCCGGCCGCCCCAGCCAAGCCCGAGACCAAGGCGGCGCCCAAGGCTAAGGCTGAGCCGGCGAAGGCGCCCTCCGGGGCGAAGACCGTCCCGCTGCGTGGCGTCGCGGCCCGCATCGTGCAAAACATGGACGCCTCGCTGGCGGTCCCGACCGCGACCAGCGTCCGCGCCGTGCCGGCGAAGCTGCTCGTCGACAACCGCATCGTGATCAACAACCACCTCGCCCGGGGCCGAGGCGGCAAGGTCAGCTTCACGCACCTGATCGGCTACGCCCTGATCAAGGCGCTCCGGGTGCACCCGGAGATGAACAACTCGTACGCCGAGGTCGACGGCAAGCCGACGATGGTCCAGCCGGAGCACGTCAACCTCGGCATCGCGATCGACCTCGCGAAGTCCGACGGCTCCCGCACGCTCGTGGTGCCGAGCATCAAGGGCACCGAGGAGATGGACTTCCGGCAGTTCTGGCAGGCGTACGAGGACGTGGTCCGGCGCGCCCGCCGCAACGAGCTGACCATGGACGACTACTCCGGCACCACGATCTCGCTGACCAACCCGGGTGGCATCGGCACCGTGCACTCGATGCCGCGGCTGATGACCGGGCAGGGCGCGATCATCGGCGTGGGCGCGATGGAGTACCCGGCGCCGTACTCGGGCATGTCCGAGGAGACCCTCGCCGACCTGGCCGTCAGCAAGATCACCACGCTGACCAGCACCTACGACCACCGGATCATCCAGGGCGCGCAGTCCGGCGAGTTCCTCAAGATCGTGCACGAGCTGCTGCTCGGCGAGCACGGCTTCTACGACGAGATCTTCACGTCGCTGCGGATCCCCTACGAGCCCGTGCGCTGGGTGCGCGACGTCGCGGTCAGCTCCGAGGGTCAGATCAACAAGACCGCCCGCGTACACGAGCTCATCCACGCGTACCGCGTGCGTGGACACCTCATGGCGGACACCGACCCGCTGGAGTTCGCGATGCGCAAGCATCCGGACCTGGACGTGCTCGAACACGGCCTCACGCTGTGGGACCTCGACCGCAGCTTCCCGGTTGCCGGCTTCGCCGGCAAGCAGCGGATGAAGCTGCGGGAGATCCTCGGTGTGCTGCGTAACTCGTACTGCCGCCGCGTCGGCGTCGAGTACATGCACATCCAGGACCCGGAGGAGCGGCGCTGGATCCAGGAGCGGATCGAGCTCCAGTACCAGAAGCCGGATCGGGACGAGCAGAAGCACATCCTGAACAGGCTCAACGCGGCCGAGGCGTTCGAGACATTCCTGCAGACCAAGTACGTGGGGCAGAAGCGGTTCTCGCTGGAGGGCGGCGAGTCGCTGATCCCGCTGCTCGACGAGGTGCTCCAGGCCGCTGCCGAGGCCGACCTCGACGAGGTCGTCATCGGCATGGCCCACCGTGGCCGGCTCAACGTGCTGGCCAACATCGTCGGCAAGCCGTACGAGAAGATCTTCTCCGAGTTCGAGGGGCACATCGACCCGAAGTCGGCGCACGGCTCTGGCGACGTCAAGTACCACCTGGGCCAGGTCGGCAAGTTCACCACCCCGGACGGTGAGCACGCGATCACCGTGTCGGTGACGGCGAACCCGTCGCACCTGGAAGCGGTCGACCCGGTGATGGAGGGCATCGTCCGGGCCAAGCAGGACCGCATCGACCTCAAGCTCGAGGGCTACACAGTGCTGCCGCTCGCGGTGCACGGTGACGCCGCGTTCGCCGGCCAGGGCGTGGTCGCCGAGACCCTCAACCTGAGCCAGCTTCGCGGATACCGCACCGGTGGTTCGGTGCACGTGGTGGTCAACAACCAGGTCGGCTTCACCACCGCCCCGGAATACAGCCGCTCGTCCCTGTACTCGACCGACGTGGCCCGGATGATCCAGGCCCCGATCTTCCACGTGAACGGCGACGACCCCGAGACGGTCGTGCGGGTCGCGCGGCTGGCGTTCGAGTACCGCCAAGCGTTCAACAAGGACGTCGTGATCGACCTGGTCTGCTACCGGCGGCGTGGCCACAACGAGGGCGACGACCCGGCCATGACCAACCCGCTGATGTACGCGATCATCGACAAGAAGCGCTCGGTCCGAAAGCTGTACACCGAAGAGCTGATCGGTCGCGGCGACATCACCGTCGACGACGCCGAGGAGCTGCTGCGCGACTACCAGTCCCAGCTTGAGCAGGTCTTCAAGGCCACCCGCGACACGGCGCTCACGGGCACCCGTCCGGCGCGGTCCCGGCAGCCGGAGCCGGAGCCGGCGGTGACCACCGCGGTCGACGCGGCGGTCGTCAAGGCGATCGGAGACGCCCACGTCAACCTGCCCGAAGGCTTCACCCCGCACAAGCGCGTCCAGCAGCTGCTGGAGCGGCGGGCCAAGATGTCGGTCGAGGGCAACATCGACTGGGGCTACAGCGAGCTGATCGCGTTCGGGTCGCTGCTCAACGACGGCATCACGGTGCGCCTCGCCGGGCAGGACTCGCGCCGGGGCACGTTCGTGCAACGGCACGCGTCGGTGGTCGACGCCCGCACCGGGCAGGACTACATGCCCCTGTACGCGATGCGCAAGGACCGGGCCCGGCTGTTCATCCACGACTCGCTGCTGTCCGAGTACGCGGCGATGGGCTTCGAGTACGGCTACTCGGTGGAGAACACCGAGGCGCTGGTGGCGTGGGAGGCGCAGTTCGGCGACTTCGCCAACGGCGCGCAGTCGGTGGTCGACGAGTTCATCTCGTCGGGTGAGGTGAAGTGGGGCCAGCAGTCGTCGCTGGTGCTGCTGCTGCCGCACGGGCACGAGGGCCAAGGCCCCGACCACACGTCCGGCCGCCCCGAGCGTTACCTACAGCTCTGCGCCGAAGACAACATGCGGGTCGCGATCCCGACCACGCCGGCGAACTACTTCCACCTGCTGCGCCGCCAGGCTCTGTCGCCGAAGCGCAAGCCGCTTGTGGTGTTCACGCCGAAGTCGCTGCTGCGGCACAAGCTGGCTGTGTCCGCGGTCGAAGACTTCACCCAGGGCACGTTCCAGACGGTGATGGGCGACCCCGGGGGACTCAAGCCGGAGGCCGTGAAGCGGGTGCTGCTGTGCACCGGCAAGGTGTACTACGACCTCTTCCAGGCACGCGCCGAGCGAGAGGTCACCGACACCGCGATCCTGCGCATGGAGCAGCTCTACCCGCTGCCCGTGGAGGAGCTGCGGGCGGCGCTCGCCCAGTACCCGAACGCGGAAGACTTCGCCTGGGTACAGGAGGAGCCGGCCAACCAGGGTGCGTGGTCGTTCGTGGCGCTCAACCTGCTGGAGCACCTCGAAGGCGTACGCCTGCGCCGGATCTCCCGGCCGGCGGCGGCCGCGCCGGCGGTCGGTTCGGCGAAGCTGCACGACGCCGAGCAGGCCGCGCTGGTCGAGGCCGCTCTCCCGAAGCCGTAGGCGGGCGCCGTGTACTTCACCGATCGTGGCATCGAGGAGCTGGTCGAGCGGCGTGGCGGCGAGACCGTGACCATCGAGTGGGTCGCGGAGCGGCTGCGTGACTTTCTCGACCTGAACCCGGAGTTCGAGACGCCCGTCGAGCGGCTCGCCACCTGGCTGGCCCGCCTCGACGACGAAGACGACTGAAGGCGACCTAGGACGACGCGGGCAACCGGAATAGCGTTGCCCGCGTAAAGTCGAACAGCATGAATACGGGGCGCTGGCTCGCGGGGGCGGCCGGCTTGTTAGTGCTGGGCGCGCTCGCGATTGTTCTGCTGGATCACGACGGTGGCGCGGCGCCTGAGCCGCCGAAGCCGCCGCGGCTGGCGGCGACCGACCTGACGGGCATGTTCAGCCGGTACGGAGACACCAGTGGACAGTGGACCGGCGGCGACAACACGGCTTCGGTGCCGCTCCCGGACGGCCGGGTCGCGTGGCTGTTCTCCGACACGTTCCTCGGCAAGGTAAACGCCGATCACACGCGCCCCCGCGACTCCGCCTTCATCAACAACACGATCGTCGTGCAGGAGGGCGCCCAGCCGGTGCTGACCCTGCGCGGCGGCGCACCTGACAAGCCGGCCGCGCTCGTCGCCCCGCCCGCCACCGGCCAGTACTACTGGGCGCAGGACGGCACCGTCGAGGGCGACCACCTGCAGGTGTTCTACAACCGGTACCGCCGCACCGGCTCCGGCCTCTGGGACTTCACGCTGACCGGTTCGGTGCTGGCCACGTTCGACCTGCCGGGGCTCGCTTCCAAGCAGGTCACCGACCTGCCGTTCGGTGACCGGATCGCGTGGGGCTCGGCGGTGCTGGAGGACGGTGGCCACACGTACGTGTACGGCGCCGAGCGCACCAACGACGCGCTGCGGTTCGCGCACGTGGCCCGGGTGCCGGCCGGCCAGCTGGGCGGGGCGTGGGAGTTCTGGACCGGCAGCGGCTGGTCGACGGCCGTGGAGCGGTCGGCGCGCCTGCTCAGCGGGGTGGGCACCGGATACTCGGTGCAGCGGGTCGCCGACAGGTACGTCATGGTGACGACCGAGGGCAACCTGCTGTTCAACCCGGCGATCGTGGCCTACACGGCGCCGGCGCCCACCGGGCCGTGGGAGGGGCCGCTCCAGCTGCACACGCCCGCCGAAGCCACGCCCGGCACGTCACGGGTGTCGTACGACGCGCGCCTGCACCCCGAGCTTGCCCGCCCCGGAAAGCTGCTGGTGTCGTACAACGTCAACAGCCTCGACGCCGACACCAGCTACGCCGACGCGCGGGTATACCGGCCCCGGTTCGTCGAGGTCGACTGGCCGCTCGCCGAGCCCGCCGCCCGCGCCCAGGCACCGACCGGCCTGAGCGCGGCGGTCAACGACGTCCATCCGGCGCTGCGCTGGAGCGCCGTCCCGGGCGCCGAGCGGTACTGGGTGTACGAGCGCGACGTCACCGCCGGCCAGACGCATCCGGCCCGCCGGCCGCACCCGGTCACCGGCACCGCCACCGACGCCGGGCTGCTCAGAGACGGCCACGAGTACGAGTTCTGGGTCAGCGCCGACGGGCCGGCCGCCGAGTCGCCGCCCTCCGCCGCGGTCACCGCTGTCCGCACGCGTCCCACGGTGCCGGAGGGCCTCACCGCCAAGCCGCTCCCCGACGGCCGGATCGCTTTGACCTGGACGAATCCCGGCGCCAACCTCTGGTACTGGCTGTACCAGCGAGACACGACCAAGGGTGAGCAGTGGCGCCGCCACGACTTCCCGATCGACCAGGCCCGCGGGTTCACCACCGTGCCGCTGATGCACGGCCACGCGTACGAGTTCCGGATCGCGGCGATCGGGCCGAGCGGCGAGTCGGCGCCTTCCGCGGTGACCCGGGCGACAGCGCGGTATGCGCCGCCGCCGGCTCCGACCGGCCTGCGCGCCGCGCCCGGCGACTCTCGCGCCACGCTGACGTGGAACGCCCCGTCCGCCGGTCTCACCTACCGCCTGTACTACCGGGATCTCACGACCGGGCAGCGGGCCTTCACCCGCAGCCTGTTCCACGTCGACGAGCCGACCGGCATCGTGGGCGGGCTGGTCAACGGGCACGAGTACGAGTTCCGGGTGGCCGCCGTGCGGCACGGCGCCGAGGGCCCGCCCAGCCAGACCGTCCGCGCCACCCCGATGCTGCCGCTGCCCACGGCTCCCACGGACCTGAAGGCCACCGTGACCGCCCCCGGCACCCTCACGCTGACCTGGAAGCCGCTCGCCCCGGGTATCCACTACTGGGTGCACTACCGCGACCTCACGGCCAAGCAGGAAGAGTTCGTCAAGGCGGAGTTTCCGACGGCCAACCCGCCGGCCCTCCAGCCGGGCCTGCTTCCGGGGCACGAATACGAGGTCACGGTGAGCGCGGCCAACCACACCGGTGAAGGGCCGCCCGCAACACCGGTGAAGATCGTGGTGACCAGCTAGGTTGATCGTGTGGCGCGGAGCGTGTACATCGCGGGCCTCGGCCCGGGCGGTGGGAAGTCGACGATCGCCCTCGGCCTGGCCGAGCTGCTGTCGCGGCAGGTCGCGAGCATAGGCGCGTTCCGGCCGCTCACGCCCGCAGGGCCAACCAGCACAGCCGGCACGGACCCGATCCTGGTTCTGCTGCGCGAGCGGTATCAGATCGACGCGCCCTACGACGACATGTACGGCGTCACGCACGCCGAGGCGACCGCGCTCATCGCGGACGGCAAGCGCGAAGAGCTGATTTCCCTGATCGTCGGCCGGTACCGCGAACTGGAGCGGCGTCACCCGGCGATGGTCGTGGTGGGCAGCGACATCGGCGAGAGCGGCGACACCGATGTCGCGTTCAACGCCCGGCTGGCCACCGAGTTCGGCAGTGTGGTGGTCGCGGTGGTCGACGGCTTCGGGCAGGACAGCGCCTCGATCGCCGCCGAGCTGGCCAGCGCCTACCACGGTCTCACCGACCACGGCGCGACCGTGCTGGCGGCGATCGCCAACCGGGTGCCCCCTGACACGTCGCTGCCCGATCTGCCGGTGCCGGCGTACGCGATCCCGGAGGTTCCGGCGGTCTCGGCGCCGACGGTGGCCGAGGTGGCGGAGGCGTTGGGCGCCATCCGCCTGGCCGGCGACGCGGCGGCGCTCGACCGCGACGTGCTCGATTTCGTCGTGGGCGCTGCCCACGTGCCGATCCTGACCGACCACCTGACCGACGGCTGCCTGGTGATCACGCCTGGTGACCGCGCCGACCTGCTGGTGGCGGCCGCGGCGGCGCGGGTGGCCGGCACCGCGGCGGTTGCCGGCGTCGTGCTCACCCTCGGCGAGCGGCCGGACCCCCGGGCGATGCGGCTGGTCGAAGGGCTGCACGCGGGCCTGGCGGTGCTGGCCGTGCCCGAAGACAGCTACGCCACGGTCGAGGCTTCGAGCCGGATCGAGAGCCACCCCACGATGGCCAGCCCGCGCAAGGTGGAGGCGGCGATCGGCGCGTTCGAGTCCAGTGTGGACATCGAAGGACTGGCCGCCAGACTCGACGTGGCGCGGTCGGCGCGGGTGACGCCGCTGATGTTCGAGTTCGACCTGATCGATCGGGCGCGCGCCGACCGGCGGCACCTGGTGCTGCCCGAGGGCGGCGAGGAGCGCATCCTGCGGGCGGCGGAGATCCTCCTGCGGCGCGGCGTCGCCGATCTGACCCTGCTGGGCAACGCCGACGAGATCGTACGCAAGGCGCGCGACCTCGGCATCGACATCGGCGACGCGCGCACCGTCGACCCGGCGACGAGCCCGTGGCTGGACGAGTTCACCGAGCGGTACGCGCAGCTGCGCCGCCACAAGGGCGTGACACTGGATCTGGCGCGCGACGTGGTCCGCGACGTCAGCTACTTCGGCACGATGATGGTGCACACCGGCCGCGCCGACGGCATGGTTTCCGGCGCCACGCACACGACGGCGGCGACCATCCGGCCCGCGTTCGAGATCGTCAAGACCGTGCCGGGCGTGTCGGTGGCGTCCAGTGTGTTCTTCATGCTGCTCGCCGACCGGGTGCTGGTGTACGGCGACTGCGCCGTCAACCCTGACCCGGACGCGCACCAGCTCGCCGACATCGCGCTCTCGTCGGCGCAGACCGCCGCCCGGTTCGGCATCGAGCCGCGGGTGGCGATGCTGTCGTACTCGACCGGCACGTCCGGCACCGGTGCCGACGTGGCGAAGGTCGCCGCGGCCACCGCGCTGGTCCGGGAACGCGCGCCCAGCCTGCCCGTCGAGGGTCCGATCCAGTACGACGCCGCGATCGACCCGACGGTGGCGCAGACGAAGCTGCCCGGCTCGGCGGTGGCGGGCCGGGCGACCGTGTTCGTCTTCCCCGACCTGAACACCGGCAACAACACGTACAAGGCGGTGCAGCGCTCCGCCGGGGCGGTGGCGGTCGGCCCGGTCATGCAGGGGCTCCGGCGCCCGGTCAACGACCTGAGCCGGGGCGCCACCGTAAAAGACATCGTCAACACCGTGGCGATCACCGCGATCCAGGCGGCCGCCGCGTGAGGATCCTGGTGCTCAACAACGGCTCGTCGTCGGTGAAGTACCGGCTGTACGACGGCGACCGGCTCGTGAGCAAGGGCCTCCTGGAGCGGGTGACGGACTACGAGGCGGCGCTGCGCGAGGTGACCGACTCGGTCGACCTGGCCGATCTCGGCGCCGTCGGGCACCGCGTGGTGCATGGCGGGCTGCGCTTCACCGAGCCGGCCCTGATCACCGATGAGGTGGTCGCCGCCATCGAAGAGCTGGTGCCGCTCGCGCCGCTGCACAACCCGGCCAACCTGGCCGGCATCGGGGTGGCCCGCAAGCTGCTGCCCGGCGTGCCACAGGTGGCGGTCTTCGACACGGCGTTCCACCGCACGCTGCCCGAGGCGGCGGCGACGTACGCGATCGACCGTGACGTGGCCGACCGGTACGGCATCCACCGGTACGGCTTTCACGGCACCTCGCACGCGTACGTGTCGCGGCGCACCGCCGCGCTGCTGGACCGCCCGCTGGCCGAGGTCAACACGATCACGCTGCACCTGGGCAACGGTGCGAGCGCCTGCGCGGTCTCCGGTGGCCGGTCGGTCGCCACCTCGATGGGCCTGTCGCCGCTGGAAGGGCTGGTGATGGGCTCGCGCAGCGGTGACCTCGACCCTGCGGTCGTCTTCCACCTGCACCGCACGGCTGGCATGTCGGTCGACGAGATCGACGACCTGCTCAACCACCGCAGCGGGCTGGTGGGGCTGGCCGGCGCGGGCGACATGCGCGAGGTGCTGAGCCGGCGAGCCGCTGGCGACCGCGCGGCGGCCCTGGCCATCGACGTGTACTGCCGGCGCATCCGCTCCTATGTCGGGGCGTACTACGCGGTGCTCGGCCGGCTCGACGCGATCGCGTTCACAGCGGGTGTGGGTGAAAACGCGGCGACCGTGAGGGCCGAGTCACTCGCCGGCCTCGACCGGCTCGGCATCGAGATCGACCCGGCGCGCAACGACAGCGTCCGGGAAGGAATCATTTCCCCTGAAGGGGCCACCGTGACCGTCTGTGTCATGCCGACCGACGAAGAGTTGGAGATCGCCACACAGACCCGGTCAGTAGTCGGTGGATCACCCAAAGGCTAGAAACAGGGTCAACGCGACCAGCACGACCGCGAGAACCGCGACGCCGATGACCAGCGGCAGCTTCGACGGGGCCTGCTCCGGCTCGGCCTCGGTCGCGAACGAACGGAACGCCTCGGTGTTGCCACTCGGATCCATGTACTCGTCAGACATGGCCACGACCATAGCGTGGTAGGGCTGGCCCTACCACGACGGCGCGGTGTTCCCCACCGGAAAGTGGGGTGCGCGCTGGATCGATGCGAATCAGCGCTGCTCATAGCGTCTTCGGCATGACCACATCCATCATGCAGCGACCGGCCGTCGGGCCGGGCGAGCCCCCGGCGACGCACCGGCGATCCCGCAACCTGGCCGCCACGGTCGCCCGCTTCAGCGCGCGGCACCGGGCCACCGCGATCTTCGGGTGGTTGCTCTTCGTGGTAGCGGCCACGGTGCTCTCCGCCGCGATCGGGACCATCGCGGCGAAGGACAGCGACTACGGAAACGGTGAGTCGCGGCGCGCCGACAAAATGATCGAGGCGGCCGGCTTCCCCGACCGTGCCGGCGAGATGGTGATCGTGCAGAGCGGCGGGCTGACCGCTGACGCGCCAGCGTTCCAGGGCGCGGTGCGCGACGCGGTCTCCGCCGTGGAGGCCACGGGCCAGGTGGAGAACGTACGCACCGACGCCCTCTCCGAAGACGGGCACGCGGCGCTGGTCACATTCGACATGACCGGCGACGCCGACACCGCCTCTGACCGGGTGCAGCCGGTGCTCGACGCGGTTGCCGGGGTACAGGAACGCCACCCCGACCTGTACATCGGGCAGACCGGTGCCGCCAGCATCGACAAGGCGATCATGCAGGGCCTGGAGGAGGACCTGACGCTGCTGTCGACGCTGTCAATCCCGGTGACGCTCGGCATCCTGATCGTCGCGTTCGGGGCGCTGCTGGCGGCGGTGCTGCCGCTCGGCCTGGCCCTGACCGCGTTCATGGCCTCGCTCGGCCTGCTGGCCGCCGCGAGCCGCCTCTTCCCCACCGCCGACTCCACCACCCACCTCATGCTGCTTATGGGCCTCGCCGTCGGGGTCGACTACTGCCTGTTCTACATCCGCCGGGAACGCGAGGAGCGAGCCAAGGGCGCCGACCCCGAGACCGCGCTGGCCATCGCGGCGGCCACCTCCGGCCGGTCGATCCTCATCTCGGCGTTCACCGTAATCATCGCGGTGGCCGGCATGTTCCTCACCGACGACACCGCGTTCATCAGCCTCGCCACCGGCACGATCCTGGTCGTCGCGACAGCCGCGCTCGGCTCGCTGACCGTGCTGCCCGCGCTGCTGTCCAAGCTCGGCGACCGGGTCGACCTCGGCCGCATCCCCGGCCTGTACCGGCGTGAGTCCAACGGCCGCTTCTGGCGCGTCGTGCTCAAGGTCGTGCTGCGCCGGCCCGGCGTCTCGGCGGCCTTCGCCGCGGCCGCTCTGATCGCGCTCGCGACGCCCGCCCTCGGCATGCGCACCGCCTCCGACGGTGCCGACGGTTTCAAGCACGACAAGCCGGCCCTGATCGCGTACGACAAGGTGTCGGCCGCCTTCCCCGGCGGCGCCGACCCGGGCGTCGTCGTAGTAAAGGCAGCGGACGTCACCAGCGCGTCGATGACCGCGGCGATCGGAGCATTCAAGACCACCGCGCTCGCGACCGGCAAGCTGCACGAGCCGGTCACGGTGCAGGTAAGCCCGGACAAGACGGTCGCGCGGATCAGCCTGGGCCTGTCCGGTTCCGGCACCGACGCCGCCTCGGAGGAAGCGGTACGCGTACTCCGCGACAAGGTCATCCCAGCTACCGTGCTGAGCGTCGACGGTGCCGAGGTGGCCGTCACCGGCGAGGCAGCCCAGTCGGTCGACTTCAACAAGGCGCTGACCGGCAGCGTGCCGCTGGTGTTCGCGTTCGTGCTCGGGCTGGCGTTCCTGCTGCTGCTCGTGTCGTTCCGCTCGGTCGTCGTGGCGGCCACCGCGATCGTGCTCAACCTACTGTCCGTCGCCGCCGCCTACGGCGCGCTGGTGCTGGTCTTCCAGAAGGGAATGGGCGAGAGCCTGCTGGACTTCCACGCCCGTGGTGCCATCACGAGCTGGATCCCGCTGTTCCTCTTCGTGATCCTCTTTGGACTGTCGATGGACTACCACGTGTTCGTGCTCAGTCGCATCCGAGAAGGCTACGACCGGGGCTGGCCGACCAAGCTCGCGGTGTCGCGGGGTATCCGCGGCACGGCCGGCGTCATCACGAGCGCGGCGGTCGTGATGGTGGCCGTGTTCGGCCTCTTCACTACGGGCTCGATGACGTCGATGAAGGAGATGGGCTTCGGCCTGGCGGTAGCGGTCCTGATCGACGCGACAATCGTCCGCGCCGTGCTCCTCCCGTCGGTAATGGCCATGCTGGGCGACCGCAACTGGTACCTCCCCCGCTGGCTCGGGTGGCTCCCCCACTCCTCGCACCACTAGCGCTCGCGGCGCCTTCCGTCGATCAAGGGCAAACGCACGTGGTTCGATCTCTAGACCACGTGCGTTTGCCCTTGATCCATGCAATTGCCCTTGATCGACGTCAGCTCGACGCTGCGCGGGTTGCCGCTGGGCCTGAACGCCCGGACACCTCTCTTATGAGCTTCCACGATGCGGACTCCAGGCCGTCGAAGGAGTCGATCGGCGCGTGGAACATATTCGATGCCTTGGGAGGCCACAATGGACTTGACCGCTTCCGGCCACCACCGATGGCCAGCGCATACGCCCCCAGTAGCCGGGTTGGGCTAGATATCCGCTATTAGCGCACCGTTGCCAACGACACACACGCTGTCCACAATCAGGAGGTCCGTCAACCGCGGGCATGCCCATACGGGGAGGGCTTCCATGAAGTTGGACATCGACGAGGCCGACGACGTGCCGTTGGCTCTCGCTCTCTCGGAAGAGGAGCACCGGCTGCTCGCCGAGTTGCTCACTGGCCGTAGCGACCATCGGGTCGCTTTCCATCTCGACACGAGCGACCGCACGGTGCGGCGCCGGGTCAGCGATCTCATGCGCCGCTTCGGCGCGCCCAACCGTTTCACCTTGGGCGTGATGCTCGGACAGCTAGGGCTGGTGCGGATCCGCCAGCGGCGTCCGGGTTCAGGCGCAGCCTGAACGCATCGTTCCCGACATTCCGGACGTCCACATCGGATAATCCGGGAAGGTCACTTGCGCTCGTACGGGCGTACCGGTAGGCATCGGTGTGTACCAGCGTCCATTCACAAGGGGGATACATGGCACGCAGCCGCATTGTTGGGGCCGCAGCCACCGCTCTCGTCCTTCCCCTGGTGACCATCGTCCCGGCATCGTCGGCGGCAGCCGCCCCCGCACCGGTACGCGATGCGAACCAGCCGAGCGACTTCCGAGAGCTGACTCGAACCGATTTCAAGCTCGACGGCAAGAAGGTCGACGTACCGCAGCGGTACCAGCCGAAGGCATCGACCCGCCAGCGGATCCAGGCTCAGGCCGACACGCCGCCGGTGGGCACCGTCCGGCAGTGGCTGGGCCTCGACGACGTCGAGGGCAGCCTGTACCGCAAGGACTACACACTGCGTGGCGTCGGCGACCACATCGAGGTCTGGGTCGCCAACGACACCTCGTTCCCGGCCGGTGACTGCCGCGCACAGATCCCGAACTCGACGCAGATCACCGACGAGCAGGTCGAATACTTCGTCGAAGAGTTCGACACCAACATGTACCCGAAGGAGACCGCGGCCTTCAGCACGCCGCCGGACCGCGACGGCACCAACGCGGTCGTGCCGCCGGACGCCAACGGTAACGGCGGCGACTACAGCGGCGCGGGCAACCGCACGGTGGCACTCATCGACAATGTCCGGGACGACAACTACTACACGTTCCCGGAAGCGCCGACCTACATCGCGGGCTTCTTCTCGGCGCAGATCAACGAGCTGCTCGACCGCAACGTGATGACCGTCGACGCGTTCGACTGGGCGCACCGCACCGGCGCCAACCCGCCGGACGAGCCGACCAGCGACCTGTGCACCAGCCGGCCCGCCAGGCCGACCGCGTACGAGAGCACGTTCGCGCACGAGTGGCAGCACCTGCTGCACTACTACACCGACCCGTTCGAGGGAAACTGGATCAACGAGGGCCTCTCGGACTACGCCCAGTTGCTGACCGGATACTCCGACACCACGGCCACCGTGTTCGACCGGGGCGCCGACAGCCACCTGTACTGCTTCCAGGGTTTCGGGCCGGTGCAGACGCCGTACAACCCGAACCCGCGCGACTGTGGCGGTCCGGAAAACTCGCTGACGCTCTGGGGTGAGGGCCAGCCGAACGAGGTGCTCGCCGACTACGGCAACGCCTACCAGTTCATGCTGTACCTGCACGACCAGTTCGGCCCGGAGATCCTCTCCAAGCTGCACCGGGACGGCGAGTTCCAGGGCCTGGCGAGCCTCGACGCCGCCCTGGAGGCCGAGGGCCAGAGCAACCCGTACAAGGTGATCCACGACTACCAGACCTCGGTTCTCGTCGACAAGATCGTTGGCGAGTCCCGCCGGGGCGTCATGCTCGGCATCCCGAAGAAGAAGGTCACCTCGGCCAGCGTCCGCTCCACGGTCAACCTGGCCAACCCGGACGCGTACGACGAGCCCGGCGCCGCACCCAACGGCGCTGACTATGTGGCACTGCGCAACGCGGGCGGCACCTTCCTCAAGGGCCGCGAGCTGCGGTCGCTGTCGTTCCAGGGCGCGAAGGTGCTGCCGTCGTTGCCGCTGGCGTGGACCGTCGTCGACAACGACCCGGACCGGCCGGGCAACCCGGTGCTGTTCTCCGGCAACGGCAACAACCTCGACAACGCCGCGGTCACCCAGGTCGCCGTGCCGGCCACCAACGCGACGCTGAGCTTCCTCGCGAAGTACGGCGCCGAGGCCGGTTACGACTACGGGTACGTCATGGTCTCCACCGACGGCGGGGAGACGTACACCGCCATCGCCGGTGACAAGACGGTGGCGGGCCCGTTCGGGCCGTCGCTCAACGGCACCACCGAAGGGTTCGAGCCGCACACATTCGACCTCTCCGCGTACGCCGGCCAGACGGTGCTGCTGGGCATCCGGTACGTCAGCGACGGTGGCGTCAACGAGGGTGGCCTGCTGATCGACGACGTGACGCTGGGCGGCACGACGATCAGCGACGGCTCCAGCCTGGCGGCGTTCGACTCGCCGACCGAGATCAACCCGGTCGAGGTGCACGACTGGAGCGTGCGCCTGGTCGGCATCGACGCGAAGAACCAGATCGCGCTGCAGGCGCAGTACAACCACAAGCGCAATGTGCAGCTCGACCGGGCGCAGCTCGCTCAGTTCGCCGGGTTCCCGACGGTGGTCGCGATCGTCGCGTACGACGAGCCGACCGAGCAGGTCAACCAGTACGCGCCGTACACCCTGACGGTGAACGGCGCCGTGCAGCCGGGTGGGGCGCCAGCCGCCTGACCCACGTCCAGCGAGGAGGGGCGCCGTCACCGAAAGGTGGCGGCGCCCCTCCTACTTCGTGTGGTCCAGCACGACCTTGCCGAAGACGTCGCCGGAGTCCAGCCGCTCGAACGCCCCGGCGGCCTCGGAGAACCCGTACACGCTGTCGACGACCGGCCGGATCCCCTGCTCCTCGCACAGCATGAGCAGGCCGGCCAGCTCCTCCGGGGTGCCCATCGAGGAGCCGAGGATGTCCAGCTGCATCGCGAACACCCGGCGCAGGTTGACCTTCGCCTCGTACCCGGCGGTCGCGCCCGACACGACGATGCGCGCCCCGGGCGCGGCGCACTTCAACGAGTGCTCGAACGTCGCGGCGCCCACCGTCTCGATCACCACGTCGACGCGTTCCGACAGCCGGGCACCCGGCTCCACTGCGGTGGCGCCCAGATCGGCGATGCGCTCTCGCTTTCCGGCGTCCCGGCTGGTGGCATACACCCTCTTGCCGAGCGCGACGGCGAGCACGACCGCGGCGGTGGCGACACCCCCACCGGCGCCCTGCACCAGCACGGCCTCTCCCTCGGTGACCCTGCCGCGCGTGGTGAGCATCCGGTACGCGGTCAGCCATGCCGTCGGCAGGCACGCCGCGTCGACGAAGCTGAGCCCGGCGGGTTTCGGCACGAGGTTGGCGCGCGGCACGGCCACCTGGTCGGCGAGCGTGCCGGGATGGTTCTCGGATAGCAGCGAGTAGCCGCGGGGGTCACCCGGGTCAGGGATCACCGGGTATACGACCACCTCGGCGCCGCCGGAGTCGACGCCCGCCGCGTCGCAGCCCAGGATCATCGGCAGCTGCTGCTCGGTGAGCCCGACACCGCGCAGCGACCACAGGTCGTGGCGGTTGAGCGAGCTGGCGCGGACGTCGACGACCGTCCAGCTCTCGTCCGGGGTTTCAGGTGCCGGCCGCTCGCCGACCGTGAGGGCGGCGAGCGGGTTCCCGTCGTCGAACGAGGAGGCATAGGCAGCGCGCATGGTCAAGCACGCTAACACCGCCCGGCCTGGTCAGGCGTGATCAGCCTGGGCCGCGGCGGCGACCGCGGCGGCCACGGCGGGCGCCACGCGCGGGTCGAGCGCGGACGGCACGAAAGCGTCCGGGTGCAGTGCGTCGGCCACTACGCCCGCGATCGCGTCGGCCGCCGCGACCTTCATCGCATCGGTGATGCGGGAGGCGCGGGCCTCCAGGGCGCCCCTGAAGATGCCCGGAAACGCGAGCACGTTGTTGATCTGGTTCGGGAAGTCGCTGCGACCGGTGGCGACCAGCGCGGCGTGCCGGGCCGCGACGTCGGGGTGCACCTCGGGCGTGGGGTTGGCGAGGGCGAAGACGATGCCGCCGGGCGCCATGCCGGCCACCGCCTCCTCGGCTATCTGTCCGCCGGACACGCCGACCAGGACGTCGGCGCCGGCCAGCGCCTCGGCGATGCCGCCGGTGCGACCGGCGGCGTTGGTCGTGGCGGCCAGCTCGGCCTTGACCGGTGTCAGATCGCCACGCCCCTCGTGGATGATTCCGCGCGAGTCGACGACCACCACCTCGGCGCCGTCGACTCCGCCCGCGATCAGCATCTTCGTGACGGCCACGCCAGCGGCGCCGGCACCGCTCACGACCACGCGCAGGTCAGCGAGCTTGCGGTCGAGCAGGGTGGCGGCGTTGCGCAGCGCGGCCAAGACCACGATCGCGGTGCCGTGCTGGTCGTCGTGGAAGACCGGGATCGGCAGCGCTTCGTCGAGGCGGCGCTCGATCTCGAAGCAGCGCGGCGCGGAGATGTCTTCCAGGTTGATCCCGCCGAACGACGGGGCCAGCGCCGTCACCACCGAAACGATCTCGTCGACGTCCTGGGTGTCGAGGCAGATCGGCACCGCGTCGACGCCGCCGAACTGCTTGAAGAGCACCGCCTTGCCCTCCATCACGGGCATCGCGGCGCGGGCGCCGATGTTGCCGAGACCCAGCACCGCCGACCCGTCGGTGACCACCGCGACGGTGTGCCCGACCCAGGTGTAGTCGGCGGCCAGCGCCGGCTCAGCGGCGATCGCTTCGCACACCCGGGCCACACCCGGGGTGTACGCGAGAGAGAGGTCTTCCCGGCTGGTCAGCGGGACGGTCGAGGCGACGGCCATCTTGCCGCCGCGGTGCAATTCGAACACGGGTTCATTTGCATCGAGGTCGGAGCCGTGACCGCGCACGACGGCGCTCGACCAGAGTTCCGGTTTGTTTTCCAATGAGGACGATGACATGCGGTGACTCCCAGCGTGCGGCTTCCTCGCTCGCGCCCGGCGGCGAGCGGTGCAGTCCCGCCGGCTCGGCGCGCGTCGGTGAGCGATAAGCGGCGGTGCGGTGCGGGGGTCACCCGGTCCGATTTCTGAGCATAAACCCAGGGCGGGGCCAGTAGCGAAGCAATACCCGCCCGACGACGTCCGCAACCCCATACGCGCGCGAGTCGTCTGTGACCAGGTCGTTGTCTCCGCGTACCCACCAGCCGCCGTCCTGCGCGCGGACCGCCCGCTTGACCACGAGCAGGTCTGGCCGCGAACGAAACCGCGCGACCACCACGTCGCCGGGCCGGACGCCCCGGCCACCCCGCCGCACCAGCAGAGCATCGCCGTTTCGCAGTGTCGGAGCCATCGACGGACCTCGCACGAGTACCGCGTACACGATGGTGTGTTTCACCTCTCTCATGTCGCCCAACTCCCGCAGGAGTAGGGTCTTTCTTGGATCATCGCAAACGTCCATGGAGGGGTCCTTATGCGACTTCCACGCATTCTTGCTCCGCGCACAATCGTGAGCGCCCACTGCGATCTGCCCTGTGGCGTCTACGACCCGGCGCAGGCACGGATCGAGGCCGAGTCGATCAAGGCGATTGCCGAGAAGTACCAGGCGAACACCGACCCCGAGTTCCGCACTCGGGCATTGATCATCAAGGAGCAGCGCGCCGAGCTGGTCAAGCACCACCTTTGGGTGCTCTGGACCGACTACTTCAAGGCGCCCCACTTCGAGAAGTACCCGCAGCTCCACCAGCTCTTCAACGAGGCCACCAAGCTGGCTGGCGCGGCCGGGGCCAAGGGGTCGACCGACCCGGCCAAGGCCGACGAGCTGCTCGGCAAGATCGAAGAGATCTCCAAGATCTTCTGGGAGACCAAGCAGGCGTGACCGTCGCGCCTGGCACAGCCACGATCCGGCCGGCACGTCCCGAGGACGTGCCGGCCATCGTTGCGATGGTGCACGAGCTCGCGGCCTTCGAAAAGGCACCCGAGCAGTGCCACCTCACCGAGCCTCAGCTACACGCCGCTCTCTTCGACGCGACGCCCGCACTCTTCGGTCACGTCGCCGTCTGCGACGACCGGCTCGTCGGGTACGCGCTGTGGTTCCTGAACTTCTCCACCTGGGAAGGCGTGCACGGCCTCTACCTCGAAGACGTGTACGTGCGCCCGGAGGCTCGCGGCACCGGTGCCGGCAAGCGGCTCATCGCTGAGCTCGCCCGGATCTGCGTCGATCGGGGCTACGCCCGCCTCGACCTTCAGGTACTGAACTGGAACCCCGCACGCGACCTCTACACCGCGCTCGGCTTCACCGCCCAGGACGAGTGGCTGCCGTACCGCCTTACCGGCACCCCGCTGCGCCGCCTCGCCCGGTAGGGTGCTGCTTCGGGGCCTCAAGTCGCGGGCGGAGGCCTTCGCGGGCGGAGGGGCCCTGCAGTCTCGGGCGGAGTGAGTGAACTGACAGCGCATGTGGAGCCGGTGATCGAAGACGACGTCGTGCTGCTCACCGTGCCAGCCGATGTCGGCTATCTCGGCGTACTGCGCACCGCAACGGCCGGCCTCGCGGCCCGCCTTCACTTCGCCCTCGACGAGATCGAAGACCTCCGCATCGCGGTCGACGAGGCGTGCGCGATGCTTCTCGCCATCGCCACCCGAGGCGCCGAGCTAGAGTGCCGCTTCTCGGTCACCGACGACGCGCTCACCGTCGAGGTCACCGTCAGCACGGTGCCGGGCGCTCGGCTGCCCTCCGAGTCGTCCTTCGCGTGGAAGGTATTGACCGCGCTGACCACGTCCGCCGCCGCGACGGCCACCGGCGACCGCGCGACCATCACGCTACTCACTCGCCGCGTCAGCGGTTAGCGAGCGCGCGCCCCGGTGCGCGGGCGACCCGAGCGAAGCGAGGGCATCTTCACTCAGCTGTGCCTACCGCACGTAACAGTCGCGCAGGAAGTCCAGGTGGGCACGCGCCGCGTTGGAGGCTCCCACGGCGTCGCGGGCGGTCACGAAGTGCAGGATCTCGCGGTGCTCCGCGTCGATCCGCGCCCAGAACCCCTCCGGTGCCGCCTCGGCCAGCTCGCGCTCGTTCGACACCTGGTACAGCGGGCGGCTGAGCAGCACCAGCAGCGGGTTGCCGGTGGCGGCCACCAGCGCCGTGTGAAACGCCCTGTGCGCGGCCAGCATCGTCGGCAGGCCGTCAGTCGCCGGATCGAAGAGCGCCGCCCGCAGGTCGGCGAGATGCTCGTCGGTACGCCGTCCGGCCGCCCGCGCCGCCGCTGGCACCTCCAGCGTCTCGCGCGCCTCCAGCAGGTCCGCCATATCGGCTGTCGCGGTGGTAAGCAGCAGGCTGACCCCGGTCGAAAGGCTGTCGGAGAGCTGCTCCGGGCTCGGGTGCGCCACGAATGAGCCACCGGTGACCCCTCGCGTGGTCACGATCAGGTGCTGGCTGGCCAGCAGGCGCAGGGCCTCCCGTACCGTGCTCCGGCTCACGCCGGACCGGAGGCACAGTTGCGGCTCGGTGGGCAGGCGCTCACCCGGCCGCAGCCGTCCCGAAGTGATCTGCGCACGCAGTTCCTCCGCCAGCGTCTGATATGCCGGCGGCCGCACCGCACCCTCAACGTTCACGGCCACACACTCTAGGCGCAGGTCAGCGGGGGTAGCGGACAACCGGTCGGTCTTACTTAGCCAAGACCCAGCGCTTTTGTGGTGGACGGACTGACGAGTAGCCCACCGACCAGTAGGGCAAGCGCGAGGACGGGTACGCCCAGCCAGGCGAGCCCGCCCTGGATCATGAAGTACCCGACCGGCAGGAACATGAGCTGCACCACGATGGCCGGACCGCGAGCGCCCGACCTGCGCGCGGCGAGTGCCCGGGCGAGGAGGAAGACCAGGAGCGCGCCGGTAGCCGCGAACCCGGTCACTATCAGCGCACCCGCGAGGCTGGTGGCCGTGGCGGTCAGATCCTCGTACACGAGATAGGCCGTGATCAGGGCAAGGACGGCCGCTTCGCCGGTCAGCAGCCACACCGCCCACCGCAGCGCTCTGGGCAGCGATGGGGAGTCCGTCGTCACGCGGGAAACCATACCTGTCCGCTCGGAAGCGACTGGCGAGCACAGTGCCCGCCATGCGGGCGCTGTCTCGTTATCCCGGGACGGCCGGCGAGTACAGTGCCGGCCATGCGCGCGTTATTGGTCGTCAACCCCAAGGCCACCACGACCAGCGAACGCGGTCGGGATGTCCTGGTGCGGGCGCTGCGGACCGAGTTCGACCTGACCGTGCAGCACACCCGGCGCCGCGGGCACGGCACCGCGCTGTCCCGTGAGGCGGCCGAGACGGGTGTCGACGTCGTGGTGACGCTGGGTGGCGACGGCACGGTCAACGAGGTCGTCAATGGCCTGATGGCCGCGCCGTCGCTGGCGGAGCGACCCGCGCTGGCCGTGGTGCCGGGCGGCTCGACGAACGTCTTCGCCCGCGCGCTTGGGCTGCCGAAGGGCTGGGCCGAGGGCACGAGCGTCATCCTGGAGGCGCTGCACGCCGGGCGGCACCGCACGATCGGCCTGGGACGGGCCGACGACCGCTACTTCACGTTCTGCGCGGGGCTCGGGTTGGACGCGTCGGTGGTGCGCCGGGTGGAGCAGGCCCGATTGCGTGGCCGCACCTCCACACCCGGCCTGTACCTGCGCTCGGCCGTCAACCAGTACTTCCTCGGGGTCAACCGGCGTGACCCGGCGATTACGCTGGAGCGCCCCGGCGAGCCGGCCGAGGGCTCGCTGGCGACCGTCATCATCCAGAACACGGCACCGTGGACCTACCTGGGCGACCGGGCGATCAATCCGAACCCGGAGGCCTCGTTCGACCTCGGCCTCGACGTGATGGCCCTGCGCCAGCTGCACCTGCCCAGTACCGCCCGGACGGTGACGCAGATCTTCTCCCGCCAGCCCGACCCGCGCGGCCGGCAGGTCGTGCGACTGCATGACGTCGACGAGTTCACGTTGCTGGCGACCCGGCCGCAGCCCTTCCAGCTCGACGGGGACTACCTCGGTGAGAGGGAGAAAGTTCGTTTCACCAGTGTTCGCGAGGCGTTGCGCGTAATCTGCTGACGAACGGGTACGTCCTGCCTACGTGACGGAGCATACGGGCGAAACACGCCGGAAATGTCGGCATTGGGGCTTGGACTGTACTACATTGATTAGGGCTGTCGGATGTTGGGGGTCGGCGCAGGGGCCGAAACCCGGACAAAGGGGTTGTGGGCTTGCTCACCCGCTCGGATTTTTTCCGAGCGTTCCCCTTGACATCGCGGTAGTTCGTGAAAGTATTCACAAGCGAACCGAGTTACCGGGACATTGCCTGGACACGCCTTTTGCGCGGGCGAGTTTGAGCAGGTCCCATGGCTTCGTCGCCTGCTAACGCGTCGCTGATCGGATGGATGCGCATCGTCACGACCGGCGCTCGCGTACGCATATAAAGAAGATCAACCGCATTTACCGTCATCGATCCAGAATGAGGAGTGTTTCCGCCATGGACTGGCGCCACCATGCTGCCTGCCGCGACGAGGACCCGGAGCTGTTCTTCCCCATCGGGACGTCCGGCCCTGCGCTCCTGCAGGTCGAGCAGGCCAAGGCCGTCTGCCGGCGGTGCTCCGCGACCGACGAGTGTCTGCAGTGGGCGCTCGACTCCGGTCAGGACGCCGGCGTCTGGGGCGGGATGAGCGAAGAAGAGCGGCGCGCTGTCAAGCGTCGCGGTGGCCTGCGGGTCCGCGCTCACTCGGCCTGACCACAGCACAAACCCCACAGCATCCACGCCCCGGCCCCGTTCGCCGGGGCGTCTTGCTGTCTCCAGCCGGTTTTGGACCAGCGAGCGCTCAGGCGGCGCGGGCAGTCGTCAGGCCGGGCACGGACAGCGCCGCGTCTACGCGAGACAGGACCAGGTGGGCCAGCTCCCAGGCGTCTTCCAACGGCTCCGCCACCGCGGCCGCACCCGCCGCCCGGGCCGAGCCGGTCACCGTGTCGTAGAGCAGGCCCGGCGCCAGGAAGTACCCCGCCACGCCGATCCGGCGGGCACCCCGGGCGCGTAGTTCGGCCACCGCCTCGGCCCCCGTGGGCGCCGCGGCCGAGGCGTACGCCACCGCCGCCGGCACACCGAGCCTCGCGCCCAGCGCATCGGCCGCCCGCACGACCGTCTCGCGCGCAGCCGCGTCGCGGGTGCCCGCGGCGGCCACCACCACCGCGTCGAACCCCGAACCAGCCTCGGCCAGCCGCCGGGTCAACCCGACGAGCAGCCACTCCGGCACCTCGCCGCCGGCCGGGCCCAGCACGTCGGTCACCGCCACCGGAATCCGGAGCCCGGATGCCCGCGCGGCACGCACCACATCGGGCACGTCGACCCGCCCGTGGTACGCCGCCGTCAGCAGCAACGGCACCATCGTCACCCGGTCGTGGCCGGCGGCCTCCAGGGCGCTGAGCACCTGCCCCGGCCGGGGCAGCGTGTGGTCCAGGTACGAGGCGCGCACGTCGACACCGGGGCGCGCCGCGGCGACCGCCCGGACCAGCGCCCGCGTCGCGCGGGCAGCACGCGGATCGCGGCTGCCGTGCGCGACGAGAACGATGGGCGTCATGCGCCGCCGCCCGCAGCCGGCCCGGAGTCCAGGGAGCTGTGAGGGCGCGCCGCCCGCGGCCGCCACCAAGCGAAGGGAGCGCAGCGACCGAAGCGACTGGCGGCTACAGGGCGGATTCCAGCGCCCGAGCCGCCCGCGCGGAGCGCGGGCCAGGATCGCAGCGACCGAGCGCAGGGTCGGCTACAGGGCGGCTCTTGGGCGCATGACCCGCGCGAGCGGAGGCGAGCGCCAGCTAGCTCGGTCACGTGTGCAGGCCACACTCGGTCTTTTCGAACATCGCCCACCTGCCGGCCCGCGGGTCTTCACCGGCCTTGGTGCGCCCGGTGCACGGCCAGCAGCCGATCGAACCGTACCCGCGCTTGAAGAGCTCGTTGACCGGCACGTTCCACCGGGAGATGTACGCGTCGACGTCGGCCTGGGACCAGGCGGCGATCGGGTTGACCTTGATCTTGCCGCGCTTGGCGTCGAACGCCACCACCGGCGTGTTGGCTCGCGTCGGCGACTCGTCGCGCCGCAGCCCAGCGGCCCACGCGTCGTAGTCGGCGAGCGCACGCTCCAGCGGCTCGACCTTGCGCAGGAAGCAGCACTCGTCGGGGTTCTTGTTGAACAGCCGCGGCCCGTACTGCCCGTCCTGCTGCCCCACGGTAAGCCGGGGGCGGATGGAGCGCACGTTGACCGGCAGCGTCCGGGCCACGATGTCGCGCACCTTGAGGGTTTCGGGGAAGTGCAGCCCGGTGTCCAGGAAGATCACGTCGACGCCCGGGGCGACCCGCGACACCAGGTGCGCGAGCACCGCGTCGGCCATCGAGCTGGTCACGCAGAACCGGTCGCCGAACGTCTCGGCCGCCCAGCGGGCGATCTCCTCCGCCGGGGCGCCCTCGAGCGCCTCAGCGGCGTCCTCAGCGAGGGCGCGCAGCTGCTTCGCCCGCGGTGTCAGGGACGGGCCAGCGACGAGGCCCAGACCCACCGCGCTCACGGCGCTCATCGCGCCACCGCCTTTCGCACCAATCCGATGAACTTGACCGAGAAGACGCGCGCACAGGAGTGACACTCCCAGGCCCCGTGCCCCTCCTCGGAGGGGCGCAGGTCCTCTTCACCGCAGTAGGGGCAGTACAGAGGTGCGGCGCGTTCGCTCATGGCCGTCCTCGCTTCGCTCCGGGCGGCCATGGGGCTCCAAGCGCACTGTCCCCAATGATTCGCTCGCTCATCGGAGTGCCTCCTCCTCGACCCTCATGACCCATTGGGCGAACTGCTCGCCCTGGGTGCGACTGTCCAGGTACCGGCGGGCCAGGCGCTCGACGTACTCGGGAAGCTCGTCCGCGGTGGTCTTGAGACCGCGCAGTTTGCGTCCGAACCCGGCGGTCTGGCCCTGGGCCATGCCCAGCCCGCCGCCGAGGTGCACCTGGAACCCCTCGACCTGCGTGCCGTCCGGGCCCATGACGATCTGACCTTTGAGGCCGATGTCAGCGGTCTGGGTGCGGGCGCAGGCGTTGGGGCAGCCGTTGATGTGGATGGTGATGTCCGCGTCCATGTCGCGCAGGCGGTCTTCGAGCCGGGCGACCAGCTCCTCGCCGCGCTTCTTGGTCTCGACGATCGCCAGCTTGCAGAACTCGATGCCGGTGCAGGCCATCGTGCCGCGACGCCACGTCGACGGCTGGGCTTCCAGACCGATCCGGCGCATCGCCGCCACCAGCGAGTCGACCGATTCTTGCGGCACGTCGAGCACGAGCAGCTTCTGGTACGCCGTGAGACTCACCCGGGCGCTGCCGTGCGCGGCCACGACGTCGGCGAGCTGCAGCAGCTGGCTGCCGGAGACCCGGCCCACGACGGGAGCGGCGCCGATGTAGAACCGCCCGTCGCGCTGCGCGTGCACGCCGATGTGGTCGATCGGCTTTTCCGGCAGCGCCGGCGGCGGGCCGTCGATGAGACCGCGGCCGAGGTACTCCTTCTCCAGCACCTCGCGGAACTTTTCCACGCCCCAGTCGGCGACCAGGAACTTCAACCGCGCCCGGTGCCGCAGCCGGCGGTACCCGTAGTCGCGGAAGATGCTGACCACGCCGGCCCACACCTCGGGCACCTCGTCGAGCGGCACCCAGACGCCGAGGCGCTGGGCGAGCATCGGGTTGGTCGACAGGCCACCGCCGACCCACAGGTCGAAGCCGGGACCGTACTCGGGGTGGTCGACGCCGAGGAACGAGATGTCGTTGACCTCGTACGGCATGTCGGCCAGCCACGAGATGGACGACTTGAACTTGCGAGGCAGGTTCGAGAACTCGGGCGCACCCACGTACTTGTCGACGATCGCTCGGATCGCGGGCGTGGCGTCGATCTTCTCGTCGGCGGCGATGCCGGCGACCGGACTGCCCAGCACCACGCGCGGGCAGTCGCCGCACGCCTCGGTAGTAGAGAGCCCGACCGCTTCGAGCTGCCGCCAGATCGCGGGCATGTCCTCGACGCGGATCCAGTGGAGCTGGATGTTCTGCCGGTCGGTGATGTCAGCGGTGTCCCGCGCGTACCGCCGGGAGATATCGGCGATCGTGCGCAGCTGATCGAGGTCGAGCTGGCCGCCGTCGACCCGGACGCGCAGCATGAAGTACTTGTCGTCGAGCTCGTGCGGCTCGAGCACGGCGGTGCGACCGCCGTCGATGCCGGGCTTGCGCTGGGTGTAGAGGCCCCACCAGCGGAACCGGCCGCGCAGGTCCTGCGGGTCGATCGAGTCGAAGCCGTGGTGCGCGTAGATGTTTTCGATCCGGGCCCGGACGTTGAGCGGGTTGTCGTCCTTCTTCGTGCGCTCGTTCGGGTTGAGCGGCTCACGGTGGCCGAGCGCCCACTGACCCTCACCCCGCGCCTTGCGCGGGCGAGCGGCCGGCCGGCCTGACGAGCTTGTCAACGCCATCGGGCGCTTCCTCCGTCTGTACTGGTGTGTGCGTCTGGTGGGCACGCGCGGAGGACGGCGTCGTCACAGGGATCCGGCGCGATGCACCACCCCGAGCTCTGGAATGCAGAATGAGGGCGGCTATCTCAGTGGGCCGGACACATGGCGCTGCGAACGCGACCGTAGTCAACGTGACGCCGGGAGGTAAGCCCCAGCGACACGGAACGGCGTTCGGCAACGGTCACGGGCTTCATGCTGCCACATCGACCAGGGTCCGACCAGGTGACATCCCATATGACGGGCAAGTGCAACCCGGGTCACATCCCCAGGGTGTCTATGCCGTGCTCCTCACCGCAACCAGCCGTCGCAGCGTACCCCTGGCCGTGTGGCCCGCGCTGGTCACGCTGCTCCTGACCGGGGCCGGCGCGACCGCGCCACAGCTGTGGCGGGACGAGATGGCCACCTGGAGCGCCGCCACCCGCTCCCCGGGCGACCTTGTGCACATGGTGAAGAATATCGATGCTGTTTCCGGCCCGTACTACCTCTTCATGCACTACTGGATCGCGATCTTCGGCGACTCGGTGCTGGCGCTGCGCGCGCCGAGCATCCTGTGCATGGCCGGAGTCGCCGCACTCGTCACGGTCATCGGCAAGCACCTCTTCGGCGCCCCGGCGGGGGTGCTCGCCGGGCTGCTCTTCGCCGTCGTGCCCAGCACGTCCCGGTACGCACAGGAGGCCCGCTCGTACGCGTTCGCGACCTTCTTCGCGTTGCTCGCCACGCTGCTGTTGATCCGGGCGTTGGACCTCCCTTCGTGGGGCCGCTGGGCGGCCTACGGCGCGGCCGTCACCGCGACCGGGCTGAGCCACCTGATCGCTGTGACCGTCGTCGCCGGCCACGCGGTCGCCGCTGTGCTCGCCGGGCGCCACGTCGCGCTCCGGTGGGGCGCGGCGACCGGCGCCAGCACGGTGGCTCTGCTGCCGCTTGTCATCCTCGGCAAGGGCCAGCAGAACACCCAGCTCGGCTGGGTGCCGACACCGAGCGCCGGCGACCTGCTGACGGTGTCCGGGTACGTCTTCCGCTCCGGCATGCTGGCCGGGATCACCATCGGGCTGGCAGCGCTCGGCTGGGCGATGCACGCGCGGTGGGGCGCGCCGCTGGCTCTGTGCGCCGTCGGACCGGCGGTGCTTCTGTGGACGGCCGGGCAGGTGACCCAGGTATGGGTGCCCCGGTACCTGACCTTCACCGTGCCGTTCCTCTGCCTGCTCGCCGGAGCCGCGCTCGCCGAGGTGCGGCTGCGCGGCGCGCTGGCGGTCGTCGCCACGTTTCTGCTGATCAGCGCGCCCGATCAACGCGTCATCCGCCGCTCACATGACACCCAGCCGCTGGACTACCAGGCGGCCGCGGCGATCATCCGCGAGCACCAGCGCCTGGGCGACGGCATCGCGTACGCGCCACGCGGCGGTTGGCGCTTCCTGGATACGGCGATGGACTACCACCTGCGCGACGACCGCCCCGACGACGTACTGCTCAAACAGAACCGGGCCGCCCTCGGCAGTTTCTGGGCCAGCGACTGCGACCGCCCAGCCGACTGCCTGAACGACGTGGACCGCGTCTGGGTGCTGGCGGTAGGCGACCAACGCGACCCGCTCCGCCCGATGGAACGCCCCAAAGCCGATGCCATCCGCGCCACCTACACCCTGGCCGAGTCCTGGACAGTCCCCGGCCTGACCGTCGCCCTCTACACCGGTTCGCGGTGAGAGCTGGGCGGCGGACGCTGCCGCAGGGAGACCGCGGCGCTCTAGAGTGGCCGTGTGTCAACGCTGCGCGACCTGGTCGAGGAGCACACCAGCCTCCAGCCGGCCGATATCGACCATCTGCACAGGCTCGCGGGCGACTGGCAGTTGCTGTCCGACCTGTCCTTCGCGGACCTGCTGTTGTGGGTGCCCACGAGCGGGCCCGACACGTTTCTGTGCGTCGCGCAGGTGCGTCCCACGACCGCGCCCACGGCGTACCAGGACGACCAGGTCGGGCGCTCGGTCAGCGGGCCGGAGATCGCGCACCTGACGATCGCGTACCAGCAGGGGCGCATCTGGCGTGAGGGCGACCCGGTCTGGTACGGCGACGTGCCGGCCCGGCACGAGGCGATTCCGGTGCGGCTGCGCGACGAGGAGGGCGAGCCCGGCGAGGTGATCGGCGTGATAGGGCGCGACACCAACCTCTCCACCGCCCGCACGCCCAGCCAGCTGGAGCTGAACTACCTCACCACCGCCGACGACCTCGCGCAGATGGTGGCCGACGGCACGTTTCCGCCAGCGCGGCACCGCGGCGAGACCACTTCGGCGCCGCGCGTCGGCGACGGGCTGATCCGTCTGGACGCGAGCGGCAAGGTCACGTACGCCAGCCCGAACGCCCAGTCGGCGTTCCGTCGGTTGGGCTTCGCCTCCCACCTGGTGGGCGAAGACCTGGCGGCGCTCGCCGCACGGCTGGCCGACGACCCGCTCGAAGGCACCGATGCCTCGTCCCGGATACTCGCCTCGCTCGGCGGGGAGGCGCCGACCCGAAAGGAGATCGAGGCGCGCGGCGCGACCGTGCTGACCCGGGCCCTCCCGCTGATGCCGGCCGGCGTACCGATCGGCGCGCTGGTGCTGGTGCGCGACGTCACCGAGGTGCGGCTGCGAGACCGGGCGCTGGTCACCAAGGACGCCACGATTCGCGAGATCCACCACCGGGTGAAGAACAACCTCCAGACGGTCGCGGCGCTGCTGCGACTCCAGGCCCGCCGCGTGGAGGTGCCCGCCGCGAAGACCGCGCTGGAGGAGTCGGTGCGCCGCGTCGCTTCTATCGCGCTCGTGCACGAGACCCTGTCGATGTCGAGCGACGAGGCGGTCGAGTTCGACGGCATCGTCGACCGGGTGGCGTCGGCTGCCGCCGAGGTGGGCACGACCGCGGCGAGCGTGGCGATGCGTCGTGTCGGCACGTTCGGAGTGCTGCCCGCCGAGATCGCCACCTCGCTCGTGATGGTGCTCAACGAGCTGCTCACCAACGCCGTCGAGCACGGGTTCCCGGAGATCGACGGTGAGGGCGGCGTCGGCGAGGTCGTGGTGTCCGCGAGCCGCCACCGCAAGGAGCTGCACGTCACCGTTGTCGACGACGGCCAGGGGCTGCCCGCCGACTTCGACCCCGAGCGGGGCGGCAAGCTGGGACTCCAGATCGTGCGGGCGCTGGTGACCGGCGAACTGCGGGGCACGATCGACCTGCGGGCCGGCGAGGAGCGCGGCACCCACGCCGAGATCGTCGTCCCGCTGACCAAACGCTGAGCGACCGGGCCAGCCCAAGCAGGGCAAGGGCCCCTACGGGTGAGCTCAGTGAGCGCTCGCTAGAGGGTGGCGGTGACCTTCTTCAGGCCCCGCGGGGCGTCCGGGTCTTCGCCTCGGGCCAGGGCCAGAGCTAGGGCCAGGCGCTGGAGCGGGAGGATGTCCAGCAGCGGCGCCAGGCGCTCGTCTACGTCCGGAACGGCGATCTCGCCGGCCGCGCCGACCGTGAGGACGTCGGCGCGACGCTCACCGAGGCGCACGAGCACGTCGCGCATCGCAGCGCCGCCCGGCCCGGACCCGACAACGGCAAGCACCGGAACGTCGGGGTCGGTCATCGCCAGCGGGCCGTGCAGCAGGTCGGCGCCGGAGAAGGCCAGCGCCGGCAGGTACGACGTTTCCATCAGCTTGAGGGCCGCCTCGCGCGCGGTGGCGTAGGCGTATCCCCGACCGGTGGTGACCATCCGCGCCGCGAACCGGTAACGCGCCGCCATGCCGGTCACGGCGTCGTTTTCCAGCACCCGCGCGGCGAGGTCGGGCAGCCCCGCCAACTCGTCCGGGACGGAACCGCCCGCGCGTACCGCCTCCACCAGCATCAGCAGGGCGAGCAGCTCCGCCGTGTACGTCTTCGTGGCCGCCACCGCGCGCTCGTGCCCGGCGGCGACGTCGATGGACAGCTCGGCGACCTCGGCGAGCCGCGACTCCGGGTTGTTGGTGACGGCGAGCGTGAGCGCGCCTGACTCGCGGGCGACCCGCAGCACCTCGGCGAGGTCGGGTGAGCCGCCGCTCTGGCTGACGCCCACGACGAGGGCGTGGGACAGGTCGGGCCGGGCACCGAAGACGGTGATCGCGCTGGGCGACGCGAGGCCGGCGGGCAGCCCGAGGCGGATCTCTGCGAGGTACGCCGCGTAGAGCGCGGCGTGGTCGGAGGTGCCGCGGGCGGTGAACACCACGTGTCGTGGCCGGCGCTCGGCGATGACGGCGGCCACCTCGGCGATCGCGGTGGCGTGGGCCGGCTGGAGTAGGCGGGCGTACACCTCGGGCTGCTCGGCGATGTCGGCCGCCATGCCCGCACCAGGTCTCGTCACATGCTCATTTTTGCACCGTACAGCCGAGAAACGCAACCAAATGAGCACGGCCTCACGATGCTCTACGCTGCCGCACGGGGAACGATCAAGGAGCGACGAGTGCCTGAGGGAATGGACGACCCGCGACTGTCCGCCGAGGGCGAGCTCGCGCTGGCGCGAATGGCTCTCGACGAAGGCGACCTCCACCACGCGGCCGAGCACGTCGCCGGCGCCATCGCGCACGCGCCGACCATGCCCGAGGTCCACGAGGTACTGGCACAGCTCGCTACCCGCACCAGTGGCGCGGTCGACCTGTTCACCCTCGGCGACAACGTCTTCATCGGCACCGTGGTGGCCCGCGCACACCTGCTCGCCGCAGCCGGGCGGCAGGCCGAAGGGCTCGACCTGCTCGCCGCCGCGACCGGCCACGTGCCCACCGCCGACTGGGCGGGCGTGCCCTGGGTCACCGAGCCGCACCTGGCCGTCCGCGTCGAACCGGATCACCTCGCACGAGTACTCATGCAGGTGTGCGCGGCGGTGCCCGACCCGGTACCCGAGGCCGACCGCGAGCCGCTCCGGCCGTACCTGAAACTGGCCGGCCACGCCGTGACCGCGCACCCGCGCCACGGCATGCTGCTGGGCGCGGCGTCCGCGCTCGCCCGCCGGATAGGCGAGCCGGCGCGCGCTGTGGAGTGGGCGACCCGCGGCGTCGAGGCCCATCCGACGAAGCTCACCGAGGTGTGGCTCGGATACGCGTACCGCAGCGCCGGACGGCCGGCGGAGGCGGTCGCGGCGCTGCGCCGCGCGGCCGCGCACGACCCCGAAGACCTCTCCGTGTACGCGGACATCGCGGGCACCCTGGCGGACCACGGGCGCCTCGACGACGCCCTCGTGTGGATCGACCGGGCGCTCGCCAAGGATCCGACCTTCGACTGCGCGGTGCACACCGGTCACCGCTTGCGGCATCGGCGAGATGGGCAGGTGCGCCATCTCGTGGCGCTCGCCGACTTCCAGCGCGACCACCCGGACAACTCGCACGAGCACACCGATCTCGTCGAGTGCTGCCACGAGAAGCCCTGGTTGGGGCGGCTGCCCTCAGCGGGCGAGGCCGTCGTCAACGTGCTGCGGCAGATGCTCGCCACCGACTCGTCCCCAGAGGGCGGGCGTATCTGGCTCAGCGGCCTCGAACCGCCCAGCGCCATGCGCGCGGTCAGCGCGGCCATCCCCGGGCTGGCGGTGACCGTCGAGCGCATTCTGGCCCCCGACATCCGGGAGCCGCGGCGGCCCGGTGGCCGGGTGCTGTGGCGGTACGACGAGACGCACGCACTGCCCGCCCTGCCGCCACCGTCGCCGATCGCCGCCGAGCGGGTCCGGCAGCTCGCGTACCCCGCATGGGCACACCCGCCGGCCGCGTACGACGCCGCGGTGGCGTTCGCCACGGTCGAGCCCGACGACCTGTTGAGCCTGCTCGTCCACCCGCCGGCCGCGCCGGAAACCGAGCTGGGCCGGACGATCGCCGAGCACGACCCCGCGCTGTGGGTACGGTGCGTGCAGGTCTGGGCGTGCCTGGGCCTGCTGCACCACCGCACCGAGGAGCCGTGGGCCGAGTCGACCCGGCGGCGCGTACTGGTCGAGCTGGTGTGGGGAGTCGAAGACTGGATCACCGAGGCGGCCCTGTTCGCGTTGGTGACCGCCGCGTGGGTGGACCCGTCGGCGCGCGCCGACGTGGCCGGCGTGGTCGCCGAACGGCTGACGGACGTGGCGGCGGTGTCGCACGACCGGCCGGTCTCGATCGCCTGGTCGGTGGCGAAGCTGGCGCTGGCCACCCCGGACCTCGCTCAGAGCGCGATGGACCTGGCGCGCGAGATCGTCGCGTCCGAGGAGACCGACGCCAAGCCGTCGCCGAGGCGGCAGCGCTGGTGGCGCCGCTTCCTGCGCCGCCGCGGCGCCTAGCGTCCCGGAGCCACCGCGGCGGGTGCCGCCTCCGCGGGGGCGTCCGGTGGTGCTTCGGATGGGGTGCCGCGTAGCGGGATCTCCTTGATGAACCACGCCAGCACCGGCACCGCCGCCGCGAACACGATCGCCCACCAGAAGATGCCGGAGATCGAGTTCGCGAGGCTGGTCAGCAGCCCGTCGCGGGCCGCGGCCGGCAGCGTCGCGAGCACCGCTGGGTCGAAGCCGCCCGCCGCACCGCTTCCGCTGCCGAACTGCTCGGCCGCCTGCGCGCCCATGCGCACCACGATCTGGTCGTGCAGCCGCGCCGAGAAGATCGCCCCGAACAGGGACACGCCGAACGAGCCACCGATGGACCGGAAGAACGTCGCCGCGCCGCTGGCCGCACCGAGGTCGCGCTGCTCGACGCTGTTCTGCGCGATGAGCATCGAGGTCTGCATGAGGAAGCCCATGCCGACGCCGAGAACCACCAGGTAGGCACCCATCTCGAAACGGGACGTGTGCACGTCGAGCCTGGTGAGCAGCACCATGCCGATCGTCATGACCACGCCGCCGATGATCGGAAAGATCCGGTACCGGCCGGTCTTCGTGATCGCCCGCCCGACGCCGATCGACACGATCAGCATTCCGAACATGAGCGGCAGGAGCAGCAGGCCACTGCCCGTGGCCGAGGCGCCCTGCACGTACTGCTGGAACATCGGCAGGAAGTTCATCGCCCCGAACATCGCGAAGCCCAGCAGGAAGCCGACTCCCGAGATGAGCGCGAAGTTGCGGATCTTGAAGAGGTCGAGCGGCAGGATCGGCTCGGGCACCCTGCGCTCCACGAGCGCGAACGCCACCAGGCTCACCACGGCCAGCCCCGCGAGCCCGAGGATCTGCGGCGACACCCAGTCGTACTCGTTGCCGCCCCACGTGGTGATGAGCACGAGCCCGGTGATGCCCACCGACAGCAGCGCGGCGCCGAGCCAGTCGATGCGGTGCTCGGTGCGGTACTTGGGCAGGTGCATCTGGGTGATCAGGACGAGGAGCGCGACCCCGCCGAGCGGCAGGTTGATGTAGAACGCCCAGCGCCACGACAGGTTGTCGGCGATGAACCCGCCGACCAGCGGGCCGGCCACCATCGCGATCGCCATGATCCCGGCCATCATGCCCTGGTACCGGCCGCGCTCGCGGGGCGGCACGAGGTCACCGATGATCGCCATGACGCCGACCATCAGGCCGCCGGCGCCGAGGCCCTGGAGCGCCCGGAAGGCGATGAGCTGCACCATGCCGTCCTGCGGCCCGCCGAGCATGGCGGAGCCAGCCATGCCGGAGAGCGCGGATCCGAGCAGGAAGATCCCGATCGAGGTGAGGAAGACCGTCTTGCGCCCGTAGAGGTCACCGAGCTTTCCCCAGATGGGCGTGGAGACGGTCGTGCCGAGGATGTACGCGGTGACGACCCACGTGAAGTGGTCGAGTCCGTTGAACTCGCGGACGATGAGCGGCAGCGCCGTACTGACGATCATGTTGTCGAGCATCGCCAGCATCATGGCGATCATCAGACCGGCGAGCACGACGTGGATCTTCGGCTTCGCTTCGGTCTGAGCCGTCTCTGTCATGATCACAGCCCCCTGGTAAAGTACTTACTTGCCGTACGGTAAGTCGGCCACTGACCGGTCGTCAAGTAAGCAGGTGGAGTGTGAGCATGGACACCCGGACGCGCATCCAGGAGGTGGCGCTCGAGCTGTTCACCGAGCACGGGTACGAGAAGACCTCGCTCCGGGAAGTCGCCGAGCGCCTCGGCGTGACCAAGGCCGCCCTCTACTACCACTTCAAGAGCAAAGAAGAGATCGTCGCCAGCATCGTCGAAGACCGCATCCAGGTGATGGACGAGCTGATCCGCTGGGCCGAGACCCAGCCACCGGGTGTAGAGACGCGACGCGTGTTGCTCAGCCGGTATGCCGAAGACCTGTTCGGCCGAAACAGGTTCCCGGTGATGCGGTTCTTCGAGCAGAACCAGACCGTGCTCAAGAGCCTGTCCGCCGGGCTTCAGATGCGCGAACGCCTGATCCGCTTCGCCCACCTGCTGGCCGGTCCCGGCCAGTCAGCCGAAAACGAGGTGCGGGCCGCACTGGCGATCTTCGCGGTGCACAGCACCTTCTTCGCGATGCGCCCGGAGGTGCCTGCCCACGAACGGCACGCCGTGGCGCTGAAGGTCGCCTTCGAGCTACTGGACCGGATCGCCGAGGTCGAGGCGGAGAGCGAGAAGGTCGACGCCGCTCACAGGTGACCAGTCGTGCTCGGGGGTGCGCACAAACCCGAGCCGTGCGTAGAGCCGGTGTGCGGACGCCGCGAAGCCGCTCCGCACACAGATGACCATGGCGTGGCAGCCCATCTCGCGGGCCCGGGCGACGCACGCCCGCACCAGCGCCTCGCCGACACCTCGGCCCTGCCCAGCGGGGTCGACCGCCAGCATGCGGAACTCCGCCTCGCCGGGACCGGACAGCTCCGCGTACGCCGAGCCGGGCAGCACGAACAGCACGGCGCCCAGCACCTCGCCGCCGTCGTCGACGGCCACCAGGATCTCACCGGCACCCGATCGGGACTCCACGTCGGCGAGCACGTCCGCGTATCCGTGCTCGCCCTTGAGCTGGCCGTCCGCCTCGTACGCCGCCACACTGACCCGCGCGACCGCCTCAAAGTCGCCAGGCCCAGCAAGCCTCACCTTCATGCTGTGTCTCCGGTTCGCTCGCTCGTGCGGCGCCCAAAGACGACGCCTTCCCTCGTCGCTACGCTCCTCAGTCCAGACGCCGCCGCGCCAACTCGCTCGCTCACGTGTCTCCGGTTCGCTCGCTCGTGCGGCGCCCAAAGACGACGCCTTCCCTCGTCGCTACGCTCCTCAGTCCAGACGCCGCCGCGCCAACTCGCTCGCTCACGTGTCTCCGGTTCGCTCGCTCGTGCGGCGCCCAAAGACGACGCCTTCCCTCGTCGCTACGCTCCTCAGTCCAGACGCCGCCGCGCCAACTCGCTCGCTCACTCGATGACCGCGATCAGGTCGCCCTCCTGGACGACGTCGCCCTCGTTGACCGCGAGCTCACGCAGGGTGCCGTCGGACTCGGCGATCACCGGGATCTCCATCTTCATGGACTCCAGGATGACGAGGGTGTCGCCCTCGGCGACGGTGTCACCGGCGGATGCGACGACCTTCCAGACGTTCGCCACCATCTCGGCGCGAATCTCCTCAGCCATCCTGCGGCCCTCCTTGAGACGGGGGTGTGCCTGCGCACGTATCCAACCATGGCCCGGCCACTAGGATCGTCCCGGTCAACCGTCCGTCACTGGGAGGGCACCATGGCCAAGAAGTCCCGCAAGAAGAAGGCTCGTAAGAAGAGCGCCGCCAACCACGGCAAGCGCCCCAACTCCTGACCCTTGGGGCAGGCGTGGTGATCCGGAAGGGCGAGCGCTCTTCCGGGTCACGAACGCGTCGACCGCGGTGACCGCCATGACGAGCACCGCCAGGCGCAGGCCGATCGCCTCCTGGATACCGAAGCGCCAGTACTCCCCCGCGCCGTACCAGATGCCGGCCGCGACGCTCGCCGCCGAAGCGGCGACGAGCACGCCCGCGGCGGAGCTCACGCCGGGCCGCGACCGCCACGCACCGCTCGCGACCAGCGCGGCGCCCGCGACGAGCAGCCCGCCGGCCAGCACCGGCAGCACCCACCGCCGCGGCGGGAAAATCACATCCTGTACCGCCAGCGGGGCGACCCGCGCTGTCTTGGCGTAGTCGGCGCCGGCCAGCGACAGCTTCACCACCTCGGCGCTGCGCCGCGCGAAGAGGCCGGGCGCCGTGGTCGCGTACCGCCTCCAGACGTCTGTCGCGTTCCGCTCGCCCCACGCCTTCATCTCGGGACACCCCGCGTACGCTTCCGCGAACCGCGTGGTCTGCCACGGCCCGTCGGCGGCGATCTCCTCCATGGCCGGGCAGGACGGCATCCCGAACTCGCTCACGAAGAGCGCGCGCACCTGCGGGTCCGGAAGCACGTGCTGGCGCAGCCGGAAGACCAGCAGCCCTTCCTCGTAACGCACCGCCGGCGTGGCGCTCCAGCCCTGGTAGGTGCGGTCGACGACCGGTGTGAGCGCGGTGCACCACACGACCATGGCGGCGAGCACGCCCGCGCCGGTGAGCGCGCCGCGGCGCAGCGCCGGGCGGCGCCACGCCACCGCCGCGAACGCCACGATGAGGAAGAGCGTGAAGACCCTGATGTCGGGGCGGGTGAAGGTCCACCAGGAGGCGACGACCAGCGCGGCGGCCAAGGCCGGCGTCGAGCCGGTACGCCCCCAGAGCAGCGCCAGCGCGAGGGTGGCCACTCCCAGCGAGATCGACAGCGACTCGGACAGGATCGCGAAGTCCCAGTTCGCCACCGGCGGGAGCACGGCCAGCAGGAGCACCCCGGCCGCGCCGGCCATCTTGACGGCGAGGCTGCGCAGCCACGACCAGAGCGCCCACGCCAGCAGAGCCCACGCGACCGTGCCGACGGCCCATTGGGCGACCGCGCGACTGTGGTCGCCGGGAAAGAGCGCGTAGAAGGCCGGCACGCCCCACAAACGGGGTGCGTGACCGGTCAGCGATACCAGCGATCCACGGTCGACGGCCAGGTCGCCCCGGTACGAGACGGTGTCGAACGAGGTGAATACCGTGCCCCGGACGCAGATGACGAGGCGGGCGGCGAGAAAGGCGAGCAGGAGGCCACCCAGCAGCACCCCGGCACGCTTCACGCTGGCATGGTACGTGTCCTGGACGAACTCGGGATGCCGTAAAGGTGACGGTGGCCCGTCAGTCGGGGAGGTATTCGCGCGAGTCGGCCTCGAAGACCAGCTCGCTCAGGCGCACCCGGAGGCGGTCACGCAGCTCGCTGGGGGCTCGCTCGTCGCCGCAGCAGCGTGCGACCAGCGCCTTGACCTCCTGCTCGATGCCATACTCGCGCAGACAGGGCGAGCATTCGTCGAGGTGCTGGCGGATCAGATCGCGGCGGTCGTCGGCACACTCCAGATCGAGGTAGAGGTAGACCTGGGCGAGTACGTCGCGACAGTCGGTCTCGTGTGGTTCACCGCAACTCACGGTCTGTCACACCTCCTGGCGAGCTGTTGCGGTGTCGGTCGACGGACTGCGATTGAAGCCTCGATCGGCAGCGTACCGCTCAAGAAGGTTGCGCAGGTTACGCCGACCACGGTGCAAACGGGACATCACGGTGCCTATCGGCGTGCCCATGATGTCGGCGATCTCCTTATAGGAGAACCCCTCGACGTCGGCCAGGTAGACGGCTAGCCGGAACTCCTCCGGCAGCTGCTGGAGTGCCTCTTTGACGTCGCTGTCCGGCAGCCGTTCCAGCGCCTCGGTCTCGGCCGACTTCAACCCACTGGAGGTGTGCGATTCGGCCTCGGCGAGCTGCCAGTCGGTGATCTCCTCGGTGGGAGCCTGCACCGGCTGGCGCTGGCGGCGCCGATACGAGTTGATGTAGGTGTTCGTCAGAATCCGGTACAACCAGGCCTTGAGGTTGGTGCCCTCTTCGAACTGGTGGAAGGCCGCGAACGCCTTGAGGAACGTCTCCTGGACGAGATCCTCGGCGTCGGCCGGATTCCGGGTCATTCGCAGACCGGCGGCGTACAACTGGTCGACGAAGGGCAGCGCGTCGCGTTCGAAGCGAGCCCGCCGCTCGTCGGTCCTCTCCGGTCGGGTCAACCGAACCCCCCTTGGCTGTCCCGCCGAGGATACGCGGAACCCCGGAGCTGTGACGGGGGAAGGTGCCGCGTCGACGGGCCAAGGGGGTCCGTCGAGCAGTTGCCGTACCCGTTTCGCCTCCCGGTCGTCGCGTACCAGACCGTGCGCGCCCGAATGCACTGGATCAACTCCTTCTGATCACGCCTTCGGTGTGTGCAACACCGACGTGTCAGGCGGAATTCCTGGCCCAGCCCTGTGTGCGTAGCCACTCGACCGCGATCCGGGCGGTGCCGGCGGGGTCCTTTCGCAGATCGTGGCGTTCGCCCGGGAGCTCCCGCACCTGCACCTCCCGCCTGGCGGCCGGCACCCCGAACGGGTCGCGATCGCCGCTGAGCACCAGCGTGGGAAGGCCGGTGTCGAGCTCGTCCTGCCGGGACCGCTCGGGCTTGCCCGGCGGGTGCAGGGGAAACGCGAGCGCCACGATCCCCACCGCGCCGACAGCGGTGGCGGTGCGGCAGGCCACCCGGGCACCGCTGGACCGCCCGCCCACGACGACGGGCATCCGGCCGAAGTCACCCCGCAGCGCCTCTACGACCGCGATCCAGGCCTCGTCGAGTTGGCCGGCGGCCGCGGGCGCGCGGCGACCGGCCACCCTGTACGGCTGGGTGACCCTCGCCACGGTGACGCCCGCCGCGCGCGCGGCGTCACGCAGCGCCACCAGGTCGGGCGCGTCGACGCTACCGCCGGCACCGTGGCCGAGCACGAGCAGGCTCGCCACGCGACCCGACGCGGCGGTTACGTCCGCCCACGCCGGCCCGCGCGGAGTTGCGATCTCACGACGCTTGTCTGGCACGAACTCATCGTCGCCCAGGTAGGCCGCTTATCGCGTGTTTACCGACTCCAAAGTCAGCAGTTGGTCGCGCACCGGCGGCCCGGCCCCGTCGACGGCGTCGTCGTCGCGCTGCACCTGAGCCCGCCAGGCCACCAGCATCGCGCGGCGCTCGCGCGGTGTCGTGGCACCCCACACCCCGTGGCAGTCACCGACCTCCAGCGCCCACGCCAGGCACGGCCCTTGGACGTCACATGTGCGGCACAGAGCCACCGCGGCGTCTGCCGGCTCGCTAGGCGCCGGGAAGAACGTCTCCGGATCGACGCTCTGGCACACGCCTCGGGTGCGCCAGGCGTCGTCGAACTGCCGCTCGGTCAGAGCCCGCAGCAAGCGCGGGTCTCGACGTGCGGCAGCGACCTCATGCGGGCGTGGCATCCGCGCCCGAGTCATTTACCCACCTCCCCCGTGGGACCGGCGAAACATTGGCGTCTGTCGATTGCCCTGATGCGAATCGAAACCACTGCCGGCGCTGTGTTCTATCGCACATGGAGTGCTCAATACAAGGGGTTGCATCGATCCTGGCCGAAAGGCCAAGAGACGATTCACCACGAGCCCGGCAAACAACACCGACCGTGATGGGAGCGCTCCAAAGCGTTCAGGGTCAGAACAAGGTCAATTCGATCGGTTCCTCGGGCGGTGCACCCGGCCGCAGCCCGCCCGGCACCCGGGCCACGAGCTCCGGTCCGTCGTTGCGGACGTCACCCACCGCGGGCCCGACGGGGCGGATCTCCAGCTCGGCGAGGAACTCGTCGCTCGGCGCCGCGAGCAGCTCGTCGGGCTCACCGCCGCCGGCCAGCCAGCCGGCCCAGCGCTGCCACGGCAGCAGCAGCGGCATCCGGTCGTGCACCAGCGCCAAATCGCCGATCGCGGCGGTCGTCACGACCGAGAACGTCAGCATGTCGCCCCACGGCGCCCACAGCCCCGCCAGCGCCAGCACGCCGCCGTGCGCTGGCGTCATGAAGTACGCCTGCTTGCGGCCGTCCGGCAGGCGCAGCCACTCGTACCAGCCGTCCGCCGGCACCAGGCACCGGCGGCGCGCGAACGACGGGGCGTACGCCTTCGAACCCGCCACCGTCTCGGCCCGCGCGTTGATCATCCGGGCAGCGCCCTTGGCGTCCTTGGACCACGGCGGCACCAGCCCCCACCGAGCGGCGGAGAGCGCCCGCCCGCTGAGCCGCTGCGACATGCGCACGATCGGCACCGGATCGGTGGGTGCCACGTTGTAGTCGGGCACCAGGGCCCCACCCGAGTCGTCGAACGACTCGAACAGCGCGCTGAGATCCGCCGCGCTGCGCGTCGTGGCATACCGGCCGCACATAGTGCAACACGCTACGGGATCTATCCCGGCCCTCGGGAGAAGGCTGATCGGCGAATACGTACCGTCGGGGGTGGGCGGCAGACTGTACCCGTGGCCAACATGACCGCGACGCGACCGCCCGTGCCCTGGATCGCCCCGACCGCGACCGATCCGGTCTCTACGACCCTGCGCCTGCCCGGCTCCAAGTCGATGACCGCCCGCGCTCTGGTGCTCAGCGCCATCGCCGACGGGCCTTCCACGCTGCGCGGCCCGCTGCGCGCCCGCGACACGGAGCTGATGGCGGCCGGGCTACGCGGCATGGGCGCTCACATCTCCACTGTGGACGACAACCGGTGGGTTGTCCGGTCACGCCCCCTGCGCGGTCCCGCGCATGTCGACGTCGGCCTCGCCGGCACGGTGATGCGGTTCGTGCCCCCGGTCGCCGGCCTCGCCTCCGGCCCGGTGACGTTCGACGGCGACCCGCAGGCCCGGCTGCGCCCGCTCGGGCCGCTGGTCCAGGCACTCCGCTCGATCGGCGTCCAGATCGACGCCTCCGACACCGGCGGCCTGCCGCTCACCGTCCACGGCACGGGCCAGGTCGCCGGCGGCGAGGTGGTCATCGACGCGTCCGCCTCCAGCCAGCTCGTCTCCGGCCTGCTGCTCGCCAGCGCCGCCTTCCAGAAGGGCATCGTGGTCCGGCACGTCGGCCCGCCCGTGCCGTCCGCGCCGCACCTGCGGATGACCACCCAGATGCTGCGCGCGGCCGGCGGCGCGGTCGACGACGCCACGCCCAACGTCTGGGTGGTACAGCCCGGCCGGCTCTCCGGCCGGGAGTGGGGCATCGAGCCCGACCTGTCGGGCGCCGCGCCGTTCTTCGCGGCCGCACTCGTCACCGGCGGCGAGGTCACGCTGCTGGGCTGGCCGCGCAGCAGCGCCCAGCCGGTCGACCGGCTGCGGCAGCTCCTGCACGAGATGGGCGGCGAGGTGACGCTCGGCACCGACGGGCTGACCGTGCGCGGCACCGGCTCGGTGCACGGGCTCGACGCGGACCTCTCCGACGTGAGCGAGCTGACCCCGGTGCTGACCGCGCTGGCCGCGCTCGCCGACTCCCCGTCCCGGCTGCGCGGGGTGGCCCACATCCGGGGCCACGAGACCGACCGGCTCTCCGCGCTGTCCCAGGAGCTCACCGGCATAGGCGCCGACGTCGTCGAGAGCCACGACGGGCTGGAGATCCGGCCGCGCCCGCTGCGGGGCACGGTGTTCAAGACGTACGACGACCACCGGCTCGCGCACGCCGCGGCGGTGATCGGCCTCGCGGTTCCAGGCATCGAGCTCGACGATGTGGCGTGTACATCCAAGACAATGCCCGAGTTCCCGGCACTATGGTCGGCAATGGTGGCCGGGCAGTAGGCAGTAGGAGGCGGGTCTGACGGGGAAACGGCGGGAGTACGACGAGGACGACGTGCGGGTCCGCCCGTCGCGTTCCTCGCGCCCGCGTACCCGCACGCGGCCCCGCCACGACGACGCGGTCGACGGATTCGTGGTCGCCGTCGACAGGGGCCGCTACACCGCGATGGTCGACGATGTCGCCATCACGGCCATGCGGGCCCGCGAGCTGGGGCGCAAGTCGGTGGTGGTCGGCGACCGCGTGTCACTGGTCGGTGACGTGTCCGGCGCGTCCGGCGCCCTCGCGCGGATCGTGCGGATCGCCGAGCGCGCGTCAGTGCTGCGGCGCACCGCTGACGACGACGACACCACCCCCGAGGGCCGCCTCGAACGGGTGGTCGTGGCCAACGCCGACCAGCTCGTGATCGTCAACTCGCTGGCCGAGCCACCGCCACGCACCGGGTTCATCGACCGGTGCCTCGTGGCCGCGTACGACGCCGACATCAAGCCCCTGCTGTGCCTCACCAAGGCCGATCTCGCCAAGCCCGACCAGGTGCTCGACTACTACGCCGAACTCGACCTGCCGTACGTGCTGTGCCGGCCCGACGGCCCGCTGGACGAGGTGCGCGAGACGCTCAGCGGCCAGGTGTCGGTGCTCGTCGGCCACTCCGGCGTCGGCAAGTCCACGCTGGTCAACCGCCTGGTCCCCGACGCCGACCGGGCCGTGGGCGTGGTCAGCGCGATCGGCAAAGGCCGGCACACCTCGACCAGCGCGGTCGCCCTGCGGCTGGCCGACAAGCGGCCGAGCTGGATCATCGACACGCCCGGGATACGCAGCTTCGGGCTGGCCCACGTCTCCGCCGTAAGCCTCCTGCACGGCTTCTCAGACCTGGTCGAGGGCACGATGGAGTGCCCGCCCAACTGCGAGCACACCGCTGGCGAGCAGCAGTGCGCGCTGGACGCCTGGGTGGCGGCCGGGCACGCTGACCAGCGCCGGCTCGCCTCGTACCGCCGGCTCCTCGCCTCCCGCGCTGGTGAGATCGAATGACGAGGTTGATACCTTTCCGGCCATGGCCCGGTATGCCGACGACCTGTCGCTCGCTCACGTGCTCGCGGACACCGCCGACTCGGTGTCGATGGCGCGGTTCCGTGCGCTCGACCTGCACGTCACGTCAAAACCCGACCTGACGCCGGTCTCCGACGCCGACACGGCCGTGGAGCGGGCGCTGCGTGCCACGCTCGCGCGCACCCGGCCGCGCGACGCGGTGCTCGGCGAGGAGTACGGGGTCACCGAGGCGGCAGCCGGCCCGGGTACCCGGCAGTGGGTGATCGACCCCATCGACGGCACCAAGAACTACATCCGCGGCGTGCCGATCTGGGCCACGCTGATCGCGCTCATGGAGGGCGACCAGCCGGTCGTCGGGCTCGTCTCCGCGCCCGCGCTCGGCCGTCGCTGGTGGGCAGCCGTCGGGCACGGCGCCTACGCGGGACGCCACACCGCCGCGGCCAGCCCGATAAAGGTGTCCGGCGTATCGCGGATGGCCGACGCCTCCTTCTGCTACTCCGATCTTGGCGGCTGGGAGGAGAACGGCCGGCTCGGTGCGGTGCTGAACATCATTCGCAACACATGGCGAAACCGGGCATACGGCGACTTTTACGGATACATGCTGGTAGCCGAGGGTGCCGTGGACGCGATGGTCGAGCCCGAGCTTTCACTGTGGGACGTAGCCGCACTGATACCCATCGTGACGGAAGCGGGCGGGACTTTCACGGACCTCTCGGGACACGCCGGTCCAGGCGGCGGAAGTGCGGTGGCCACCAACGGGAAACTCCACGATGACCTGCTCGAACGGCTTTCGTCGCCGGGGATTGGACCAATTTAGGTTCGCTCCGACTATCCTCGCCGAGTGGCGTCCACTGGTGGTTGGTGTTTTCTCGCGGCGATGATCGTCGCGTATGGCGTAGCCAATCTCCTACAGTCCGTCGCCGCCACCCGCACTACCGTGCACCACACCTTCGACCCGGGTCTGCTCCTGCGCCTCGCCAGCCACCGCACGTACCTGGTCGGCCTGGGCTGCCAGACGCTCGGATTCGTGCTCGCGTTCCTGGCCCGCCGCGACCTGCCCCTATTCCTGGTACAAGCCAGCGTGGCGGCCGGCCTCGGCGTCACCGCCGTCCTCGGCGTGGTCGTCCTCAAGTGGCGACTGCCCGCGGCAGAGGTCGCACTGATCGTGCTGCTCTTCGGCGGCATCAGCGCCCTGGTCCTGTCCGCCCAGCCAGCGCCGTCCCGGCAGATCGGGCCCGCCGGCCTGGTCGCCCTCGCGGTCGCCCTCGCCGTGATCGGTGGGCTTGGCGTGATCACGGTACGTCTGCACGGCGCCCCCGGATCGGTGGCGCTCGGCGCGCTCGCCGGCCTCGCGTTCTCGGCCGCCGCGGTGGCGGCCCGCCCGCTCGCCGCCGCGCACTCCTTCGACCAGTTCGTGCGCGACCCGCTGCTGTACCTGCTGATCGCCCACTCGCTCGTCGGCCAGCTGCTGCTCGGGCTCGCGATGCAGCGCGGTTCCACGACCGCGGCAGTCGCCGCCATGGACGCCGCCGGCGCCGTGCCCGCGGCGATCATCGGCCTGCTCCTGCTCGGCGACCGCATCTGGCCGGGGCGTGAGTGGCTGGCCGCACTCGGGTTCCTGGTCACGCTCGGCGCGGTGATCGGCCTCACGAGATACGCCGAGCCACAGCACCACCACGAGATCGCCCAGACTCGCCCGCCTCTCCGCCTCCGCCACCCCGCAACCGCCACCCGCCGCTAGGGCCCGCGCCCGCCCCAGAGCGCGCCACGCACCCGCACGGCCTCTCGCCGCCCTCGCCCGCCCGCTGCCCTCGCCCGCCCGCTGCCCTCGCCCGCCCGCTGCCCTCGCGGCCCCTTTGCGTCGATCAAGGCCTTCCTCATCGATCAAGGGCAAATGCACGTGGAAATGAGATCGAAGCACGTGCGTTTGCCCTTGATCGGCGGGATCGGGGCGCGCGGAGCGCGCCTGGCCCGGGCGGGCCGGGCGGGGGCGGGCGGGGCCGGGCGGGGCGCGTGGAGCGCGCTGGGCGGGACGAGGGCGCGGGCCGGGCGTGAAGGCCCTCAGGCTGGGGCGGGAGCTGTGCGGCGGCCGCGGCGGACGAGGAGGCGTTCGTACAGGCGCTCCAGGGCGGCCGCCGTGCGGTCCCAGGTGTACCGGCAGCGGACCCGGTCCACGGCCGCGTGGCGGAACGCGAACCGTCCCGCGTCGTCGCGCAACAGCCGGCGCAGCGCCGTGCCCAACCCCTGAACGTCGCCCGGCGGCACGAGTCGCCCAGTCACCTGGTCGACGACCGTGTCCGCGATACCACCGACCGCGTACCCGATCACCGGCACGCCGCACGCCATCGCCTCCAGCGGCACCTGGCCCACCGGCGCGTATCGGGGCACGCACGCCACCAGGTCCGCCGAGCGGTACCAGCGAGGCATGCGGTCGTTCGGTACGGCGCCCACCATGTGCACCTGACCGCCGACGCCGGTGCGTTTTGCCAGGTCGCGGAGCCTGCGCGCCTCGGCGTGGGTGGCCAGCCCGGCACGCGGCGGACCGCCCACGATCACCAGTTCGGCGTCGCCGACCAGCCGCATCGCCCGGATCACGTCGTCCTGGCCGTGCCACGGCGCAAGCCCACCCACCGAGAGGATGCGCGGCCGGCGCCCGGCGCGGCGTTCCGACTCGCCGTGCGGTGTGAACCGTTCGGTGTCCACGCCGGCGGGTACGAGGGCGACGTCGGCGCGGCGCACGCCCATCCGGGTCAGCTCGTCGACCTCCTCCTCGGACTGCGCTACCGCGAGGTCGACGGCCCTGCTGAGGGCCCTTTCCAGCGCGATCCGCTGACCGACGCCGCCCGCGTCGTGGCCGAGCTGGCGCCGCTGCGCTGTGCCGAGGGAGTAGAACGTCTGCGCTACCGGGATGCCGCTGCTGCCGGCCGCGCTCGCCGCCGCGAGACCGCCGATCCAGAAGTGTCCGTGCACCACCTCCGGGGCCCAGCCGTCGGCCCAGCTCTCGGCCAGCCGCCGGCTGAACTCGGGCACGTACGCGGGCGCCTGCGCGGACGGCGCCGCGGGTAGCCGTTCGACGCGGTACCCGGCCGGCATGTTCGCCACCGCGGGTGGGCCGGCGCCGTCACGGCGTTCGTAGACCCGTACCTCGTGCCCCCGAGCGCTCAGTTCGGCAGCGATCCGGGCGAGCTGTTGACTGGGACCGGTGGGCTTTTCGGAGCTGACAAGACCGACGCGCATGAGGAAACAGGTTTCCGGCTGACGGTGGGGCGAAACATGCGGATACGCCGACCTCGTTAGAGAGCGCCGATCAAGGAACATCACATTGATCAAGGGAAGACGCACATGGAAGAGAGATCAAACCACGTGCATTCGCCCTTGATCGACGAGAAGGAGGGCGAGAAGGAGGCGCGTGGGGAGGTCGGGTGGGGAGGTGCGGAGCGCCCGGGGCGCATGAGCCGGGATGGAGTGGGTATCGGCTGTCTATGCCACTGATGCGCAGTCTCGACGAGTCGGTCGTGGTGATCACCGGGGCGTCCAGCGGCATCGGCGCCGCCACGGCACACGAGTTGGCACGCCGGGGCGCCTCCGTGGTGCTCGCGGCGCGCAGCGCGGACGCCCTGGAGACGGTGGCCGACGAATGCCACACGCTGGGCGGCCGGGCTGTCCCGGTACCGACAGACGTCACGGACCTGGCAGCGGTCGAAAGGCTGGCGGCCCGGGCGGCGGCCGTGTTCGGCCGTATCGACGCCTGGGTGAACAACGCCGGGGTGTCCGCCTATGGGCGAATCGACGAGGTACCCGTGGACCAGTGGCGCCGGGTGATCGACGTGACCCTGATGGGCACCGTCTACGGCGTGCGTGCCGCGCTCCCCTATCTACGGGCCGCGGGCGGCGGCGTCCTGGTCAACAACGCGTCGGTGCTCGCGGCGGTGACCATGCCGTACATCTCGGCGTACGACACGGCAAAGCATGGCGTACGCGGGCTTTCGAACACCGTTCGCCAGGAGCTGCACGCCGCGGGCGACCACACGATCTCGGTGTGCACGGTGTTGCCGGCGAGTATCGACACCCCTTTCTTCCGGCACTCGGCCAACCACACTGGCCGGGAACTGCGCCCGCCTCCGCCGGTATATCCGCCCGAAGTTGCCGCCCGCACGATCGTCCGGGTGATCCAGCGGCCAAGGCGCGAGGCGTACGCGGGCGGCGCCGCACGAGCGCTCGAGTTCCAGTGGCGGATGGCACCTGCGCTGATGGAACGGGTGCTGCGCGCATACGCGGCCCGGTTCCAGTTCGGCCCTTCTCCCGCCGCTCCTACGGCCGGCGGTCTCTTCGCCGGCGGAACGGCGGATGCGCGGCAGGACGGCGGATGGCACGGCCGCCGACGCCGCGCCGTGCGGGCCACCGCGGCGCTGGGCCTGGCCGCAGGCACGGCAGCCGGCACGGTAGCCGCGGTGGCTCGGCGCGTACGCCGGTAGCGTGCGCGGCGAGGGGCAGACATGCACAATGGAGCGATCATGCCGACCGACGTCCGTTGCCAGGTGGTGAGCCGGGAGCCGTACCCGGTTGCGTGCCTGGTCGGGACGCTCGACGGCCACTCCATGCCGGCGGCCCGCGACGCGCTCCTGGGGTGTCTCGCCGACCAGCCCGAGGCTGTCGTGGTCGACGTCTCCCGCCTCACGGTGGCCGATCCCGCAGCGCTGTCGATCTTCACCGTGGTGGCCGAGCAGGCAGCCGGGTGGCCGGTGGCACGGCTGATCTTCTGCGAGCCGCCGCCCCGCGACGTGGCGACCTGGCGCGGCTCGGGCGTGGCGATCGCGCCGACCCGGCAGGACGCGCTGGCGCGCCTGGGAGCACCGGAGCCCGACAACCGGCTGGTCGCCGAAATGGAGCCGGCGGTGGGCGCGGCGCGGCGGGCCCGCGAGTTGGTTACCGAGGCCTGTGCCCGGTGGGAACGACCGGAGCTGGCTGGCTCGGCCTGCATCGTGGTCACCGAGATGGTCAACAACGTGGTGGCGCACGCCCGGACGCCGATGACGGTCAGCGTCGCGCATCGCGGCAGCGACATGCTGATCTCGGTGCGCGACTACTCGCGGGCGGAGCCCCAATTCGCCGGGATGGTGCCGCCGACCTCGTACGGTGGGCGTGGCCTGCTGCTGATCGACAGGGTGGCCAGCCGCTGGGGCAGCGCGCAGCTGGCCGACGGCAAGGCGGTCTGGGCGGTGCTCACCACCGAGGACGAGCCGCTCGAGTCCAGCGCCTTGGAGCCACACGACACGCTGTCACGGCGCTAGGAACGCGCCCAGGCCAGCCACCCGCAGGGCCTGCCTGACGTACTGCCTGGTGCCCCCCACCGTCAGCCGGATACCGGCGCCACGGGCCGCATCCAGCCCGCAGAGCAACGCCCCGATGCCCGCCGCGTCGACGAACGCCACCCCACCGAGGTCCACGCGTACCTCGTCCGGCCGCCCTTGCATAGCCGACAGCAGCGCGTCGCGCAGGCGTGGCGCCGTGTCGCGGTCGACCTCGCCCGCCACCTCCACGACCACGACCGCGCCCCGCGGCACCGCCCGGATGGCCAGTTCGTGCCGGTCGGACGGGACGGCGCTGGCCTGCCACTCGTGCGGCGCGTCACTCAGCATCGCCTCGCGCAGCCAGGTGAGCGCACGGGACAGCAGGCGGGAGACGTGCATCTGGGAGATGCCCAGCTCGGCCGCGATCTCGCTCTGCGTGCGGTTGCCGTAGAAGCGCATCGCCAGGAGCTGGCGCTCGCGGGCCGGCAGCCGGCACAGCAGTGAGCTGACCGTCACCCGGTCGTCGACAGCGCTGAGGTCACCGTCGGGCCCGCCGATCAGGTCGACCAGCGGCGTGCCCGAGTCGCCCGGCGTCGGCGCCTGCAGCGACACCGGCGCGTACGCGGTCGCCGTCTCCAGCGCGATCAGCACCTGGTCTTCGCCGACGCCCGTGCGGTGGGCGATCTCGGCGATCGTCGGCGACCGGGACAGCTCCCGGGTCAGCTCGCCGACCGTCCGGCTCACCTCCAGGCTCATCTCTTGCATCCGCCGTGGCACGTGTACCCCCCACGTGCGGTCACGGAAGTGCCGGCGCAGTTCGCCGGTGATCGTGATCGCCGCGTATCCGGTGAACGACCCGCGCGCGGGGTCATACCCGTTCACCGCCTTCAGCAAGCCGAGCCGCGCGACCTGTTCCAGGTCTTCGAGCGGCTCACCCCGCCCGCGGTAGCGGCGCGCGAGCCGCCCCGCGAACGGCATGGCCGCAGTGACCAGACGGTCACGCTCGGCACGCCGGACGGCGTCGGTTTTCTCCAGGCCGGCGACCCGGTCCGCATACGCCACCGCGACGGTGTCGATCCGGGCAAGGTCTTCGCTCGGCCGCGTTGATGCCCTCGTCATAGCGCTCCTCGGCGCTCGCTGACGGTCCCCTTCCGGCGACCATACGTCGGCGCCCCGAGCGCGGCGGTTGATTCATGGAAACCGGGTTGGCGCTTGGCGCGCGGGGTACAACGCGGGCATGCGTGACGACGACTTCCCGACGCCGGTGTCCGATCCGGAGAGCGAAGGGCTCCCTGAGACAGCTGACGACGACTCCTCGGCGAGTGAGAGCCTGGAGTCGGTACGCGCGGCGGACGGCCCCGATCCGGCCTCGCTGCCCTCCGACCAACCGCTGGCCATCGACCGTTTCGGAACCACGGCCGAGGAGCAGCGGCAGGGCGAGTCGCTCGATGCCAAGCTCGCCAGGGAGGCGCTGGAGCCGCCGGCCGACGACCCGCTGGCCGCGCCCGCCGACCCGCTGATCGCCGACGAGGCGGTGGGCGAGGAGGCCGCCCGGCAGGCTTCACGGGACGCGGAAATCTTCGCCGAGGCGCCGATCGACCCGAATACCGGTTCCGCAGTCTCCATGTACGACATCCCGGAACGCGAGCCGGTTGGCCGACTGGTCGCAGACGACGAAGGCGCGCACACCGACGAGGAGCCTGAGTCGGTGGCGCACGACGTGGGCGCGGACGCCGGGGGTGCGAGCGCCGAGGAGCGGGCCATCCACGAGACCCGGGCTCCGTGATCAGGCGTCGTCGAGACCGCGCTCGATCGCGTACCGGGTCAGCTCCACGCGGTTGTGCAGTTGCAGCTTGCCCAGCGTGTTCTGCACGTGGTTCTGCACGGTGCGGTGCGACAGGCCGAGCCGCTCCGCGATCTGCCTGTACGACAGGCCCTTGGCGACGAGACGCAACACCTCGGTCTCGCGGTCGGTCAGCTTGGGCGCGCCGTCATCGTCTGGCTGGTCCGGAGCCGTGGCCAGCCGGCGGTACTCACCCAGCACGAGGCCCGCGAGGCCCGGCGTGAAGACCGCGTCGCCAGCCGCTGTGCGCCGCACCGCCTCCAGGAACTCCTGCGAACTGGCCGACTTGACCAGGTAACCGGTGGCGCCCGCCTTGACCGCGTCGAGCACGGTCTGCTGCTCACCGCTCGCCGACAGCATGAGCACCCGTACACCCGGCACGGCCACGAGCAGCCCGCTGATCACCTCGACGCCGGAGATGTCGGGCAGTTGGAGGTCGAGCACCACCACGTCGGGACGGGCAGCGCCGGCGATGCGCACCGCCTGCCGGCCCTCACCGGTGGTAGCCACCACATCGAAGCCGGCCTCGGTCAGGTCGCGCGCGACGCCCTCCCGCCACATCGGATGATCGTCGACCACCATGACCCTGGTCATGCGCCGCCTCCCGCAGCCGCCACCAAGCGCAGGCGAGCGCCAACCAGCACAGTCATGCGGCCACTCTAGGCACCCTCAGCTCGACTTCGGTGCCCTGGCCGGGGGCGGAGACGATCTCCACCGTGCCGCCGAGGTCGGCGATCCGGCCGCGGATCGACTGCGCCACGCCGAGCCGCCCCTGGCCCGCCGCCTCGGCGAGCCGCCCCTCGGCGATGCCCGGGCCGTCGTCACGCACAGAGACGACCACCCCGCTGGGCTCGTCTTCCAGCAGCACCCAGGCGCGTGCCCCGCCGGCGCAGTGCCGGACGACGTTGTCGAGCGCCGCCCCAACGGCCGCGCCGATTTCGGTCGCCACCCGGTCCGGCAGCAGCACCGGCGTGGCCGGCGCGGCGATCGACACCTCCGGCGAGGCGTACCGGTCGAGCACCGTACGCAGGTCGACGTCCGGACCGGCCAGCGCCGAGCTGGTCGGCGCTCGCTTCGCTGGCCTCCGGGCCCAGAAGGCGCCGCCTTCCCTCGCGCCGCGCACCGACTTCGTCGGGCCGTGGTCGGGCAGGTGGGCGGGCGGTCCGGGCGCCGCCGGCCCGGGGGCCGGCGGAATGGATGTCGCGATCAGGGCGCGCAGCGCGGCCTCCTGCTCCCCGGCGAGCCGGGCCAGCTCGCCGGCCTCCCCGTCCAGATGCGCGCCACGCCGCTGCACCATAGCGAGAACCTGAAGCACCGAGTCGTGGATGCCGCGAGCCAGCCGTTCGCGTTCCCGGCCAGCCGCCTCCAGCTCGGCCGCGCGCTGCAGCCGCTGCTCGGACTCCACCGTGAGCCGCGCCACATGCCCCACCGCCACGCCGGCGAGCAGCATCAGCATCAGGCCGGTGATCGACGACTGGGTGAGCTTGTCGCGGACGATCAGGTCGGCCGCGCCCAGGATCAGCGCGGCCACCGCGCCGCGCCGCCGGCCGCCGGAGACCGCCCAGGTCAGCACCGGGCCGGCCTGCCAGGCCACAGCCAGTGTGGGCGCGCCGGCGTCGAGCGCCGCGCGCCCGACGACCCACGGCGTGGCAAGCAGCAGAGCCAGCGCGACCAGCAGATCCGCGAGCAGCAACGGCCAGCGCCGCCACGCCGGCCTCGCGTAGAGGTACGCCGCCGCGGCGCTCCAGAGCACGAGTATCGCCACCGCGGGCACCGCCGCGACCGGGTGCGTGTAGTCGCGGACGTTGCGGATGATCGAGACCAGCACGAACGCCATCGACGCAAACCGGAACACCGCGATGGCTCGCCACAGCGGCACCTGAAGGGCATCCGGCACGCCTAGACGATAAGCCCCTGCAACCCCCACCTGGTGCCCACGGCGTGCTCTGCAACCCCCGACCGCGTACGGTGTTGTTCATCGAGACTGCCGCGCTGCTCGCTCAGACCTTCGATCGCAGCCAGGTCACCCGGCTGCGCCATGCCGTCACGTCCTGCGCAAGTGCCGCCGGACTGGCTGGTCAGCGCCTCGAAGACTTCGTCCTCGCGGTCAACGAGCTGATCACCAACGCGGTCCGGCACGGTGGCGGTAGGGGCCGCATCCGGCTGTGGCGCGCCAACCGCGACGTCGTCTGCGAGATCTCCGACGAGGGCGCCGGCATCGACGACGCCCGGCTCGGCAACCACGACCGCCCCCGCCTCGACACCGCTGGCGGCTGGGGGCTGTGGCTGGCCCGCCAGCTCAGCGACCGCATGGAGGTACGCACGGGTCCGGGCGGCACGACGGTGCGGATCAGCGCGGCGCTAGCCGAAGAGGGCGCTCACTGACTCGCCGTTGTGGATGCGGCGCATCGCCTCGGCCAGCGCCGGCGCCACGGAGAGGACCCGCAGCTTCGACACCCGCTTCTCGGCCGGGATCGGCACCGTGTTGGTGCAGACGATCTCCAGTACGTCGTCGGGCTCGCTGAGCCGGCCCAGCGCCCCGGCGGCGAAGAGCCCGTGTGTACAGGCCAGCCGGATCGAACGCGCCTTCAGGTCGCGCAGGTGGTCCATCAGCTCGATCACCGTGCTGCCCTTGGCGATCTCGTCGTCGAGCACGATCACGTCGCGGTCGGCCACGTCACCGATCACCGCGCTGATCTGCACCCGGTCGTCGCTGAACCGCTGCTTGGCACCCGCCGCGACCGGCGTGCCGAGCATCCGGGCGAACGCCGCCGCCTCCTTGGCGTTGCCCAGGTCGGGTGAGACCACGACGGTCTCACTCAGGTCGTACTGCCGGAAGTACGCCGCCAACTCGCGCAGCGCGTGCAGGTTGTCGACCGGCATGCTGAAGAACCCGTGCACCTGTGGCGAATGCAGGGTCAACGCCAGCACCCGGTCGGCGCCGGCGGTCTTCAGCAGGTCGGCGACCAGCCGGCCACCGATCGAGATGCGCGGCGCGTCCTTCTTGTCCGACCGGGCATACGAGTAGTGGGGCATGACCACCGTGATCCGGCCCGCTGAGGCGCCCCGTGCGGCGTCCAGCATGAGCAGCAGCTCGACCAGGTGCTCCTGTACCGGTGGCACGAGCGGCTGGATCAGGTAGACGTCACGCTCTCGGCAGTTCGCTTCGAGCTGTACTTCCAGGCAGTCGTTCGCGAACCGGGACACCCGTACCGGGTGCAGCGGCACGCCGAGGTGGGCGCAGATCTCTTCCGCCAGGTCAGGGTGGGCACTTCCGCTGAACACCGCGATGTCACGCACGCCCAAATCGTACGGGTTCGGGGTGCTACCAGGTTTCGCCGGTCAGCCGCTCGAAGACCTCGATGTACCGGGCGCGGGTCACCGCCACCACCTCGTCCGGGAGCTCCGGAGCGGGCGGCTGCTTGTCCCAGCCCTTGCCCGTCGCCCAGTCCCGCAGGTACTGCTTGTCGAACGAGAACTGCACCCGGCCGGGCACCCACGAGTCCGCGGGCCAGAAGCGTGACGAGTCCGGCGTGAGCACCTCGTCGGCCAGGACCAGAGTGCCGTCCGGCGCCCACCCCAGCTCGATTTTCGTGTCCGCGATCACGATCCCGCGCTCGGCCGCGATCCGGGCACCTCGGCGGTACACCTCCAGGGTGATCCGTCGCAGCTCAGCGGCCGTGTCGGCACCGACCTCGGCCACCACGTCGTCGTACGTGATGAACTCGTCGTGCTCGCCCACCGGCGCCTTCGTCGTCGGGGTGAAGACCGGCTCGGGCAGCCGGTCGGCCTCCACCAGGCCGTCAGGCAACCGGATACCGGACACCGACCCGGACTTCTCGTACTCCTTCAGCCCCAGGCCGGTCAGGTAGCCCCTGGCGATGCACTCCACTGGCACCATCCGCAGCCGCCGGCACCGGATCGCCCGCCCCGCGAACTCGTCGGGCACGTCGGTCGCCGAGATCACGTGGTGCGGCACCAGGTCGGCGAGCTGGTCGAACCACCAGAGCGACAGCCTCGTCAGCACCTTGCCCTTGTCGGGGATCGGCGTCGGCAGCACCATGTCGTACACCGACACCCGGTCGGAGGCGACCAGGATCAGGTCGTCACCGTCGGTGTACACATCACGGACCTTGCCCGAGTGCAACAGCTCCACGTCACTCCTTATGCGCTGCTAGAGGCGCCTGTGGCCCAGCGTTACAGACGGCTGACGGCCGGCAGCGATACCCTAGCGCGGTGACAGGTCCCCAACCGCTGGCACAGCCCGTCGAGCTGCCCGCCCCTTGGCGCGACTCCGCCCTGACCGTCGTCGTGCCGACCTACAACGAGGTCGGCAACGTGCCACGACTGGTCGAGCGGCTTCTCGCGCTGCCGCTGCCCGGGCTGCGAATCCTCATCGCCGACGACAACTCCCCCGACGGCACCGGCGAGGTCGCAGACAAGCTGGCCGCCCGCCACCCCGATCGGGTGATCGCGGTGCATCGGGCCGGCAAGGAGGGCCTCGGCCGGGCGTACGTCGACGGGATGACCCGGGCGCTCGACGGCGGCGCCGAGTTCGTCGCGCAGATGGACGCCGACCTGTCCCATCCGCCCGAGGCGCTGCCCGGCCTGCTCGGCACGCTCCTGTCCACCCGGGCAGGTGCCGTGATCGGCTCCCGGTATGTGCCCGGCGGCCAGCTCGACGAAAACTGGCCGCTGTACCGGCGGGCGTTGAGCGGCTGGGCCAACTTCTATGTCCACACGCTGCTCAACGTGCGCATCCGCGACCTGACGGCTGGCTTCAAGGTGTGGCGGGCCGACACGCTGCGCGCTATCGGCCTCGACCGGGTTCAGTCAAACGGCTACAGCTTCCAGGTCGAGATGCACTACCTGGCCACCCGGCTCGGCCACACGATCATCGAGGTGCCGATCCGCTTCGAGGAGCGCACGGTCGGCGCGTCCAAGATGACCACGCGCACGAAGATCGAGAGCGCGGTCATGCCGTTCCGTTTGCGCTGGAAGCACCGCGGCCTGTCCTGACCGCGGCTCAGCGAGCGTCAGCGGCGACGGTTGCGGCCGCGTACCACCACCAACAGGCCGATGACCACGATCGCCACCACGATCAGGCAGCACAGGCCCGCGAATAGCCCAAAGCCGCCGCTACGCGGACGTCGGCGCGCCGCTTCCAGTACGGTCTCGTTGGTGGCGGCCCAGGCCGCCGCCGGCACCAGCACAGCGGCCACGGCGGCGGTCAGCGCCGCAGCCAGCCGCGCCCACCAGCGATTCAATGACGACATACCCCCATGGTGCCCGGTCCCCGCAACCAGGTCCGGGTCACCTTCGGATCCCGCTAGGAGCCGTGGCGACCAACGACGGCGAACGACCCGGATTCCCGTCCCGGGTCACCTTTCGGATCCCGCTAGGAGCCGTGGCGACCAACGACGGCGAACGACCCGGATTCCGGTTTGGGCTGCTGCCCGGTGTGGCTAACACCACACCGGGCAGGGCGATTGGGTGAGCGTCCCCCTATCGGGTGAATGCCTGGAACTCTGAGATGCGGACCTGCGGCGCGAACGCGCTGGCCGTCGCGCAGTCGGTCGCGGCCGCCGGGTCGTCGTCCTGCTCCCCGGCGTACAGCGGACCGCCGGTGCACTGGCTTGCCAGCACCTCCAGCCGCAGGTGCGTGGCCTTGGTCGGCGCGAACCGGAACGTGCGCAGGCTCAGCGTGGGTGCGGTGGGCCGGAAGGCGCCGGCCGGGAACGCGTTCGACTCGCTGCGGTACGCGCGGCGCCAGCTCGTGTCGGCGGCGCAGTCGGCAACGGTGGCGTCGCAGGCCCATACCGCGAACGAGCGCAGCGCGGTGTACCTGTTCTGCGGGCCGTCGTCGACGTCGCCTTCGATCGCGGGACGCAGCAGAGCGCTGACGTTGACCGTGTTGATCAGATGGCGGCCCTCGCCGGCCAGGTCGACGGTCAGGCTGCGGCCGGCGACACCGTCGCGGGACGCCCAGTTGGTGCCCTCGGTGTCGTCGATCAGTTTGTCCACGTTGAGCCCCGGTCCCGACGCGGAAGCGCCGGATGTGCCGGAGGCGAGGTTGCGCGGCAGGTTGAGCTTGAGCTCCTGGGCGCGACCGGGCAGGAAGAGCGTCGTGAACTTGCGGTGCCCGAAGCCGGGACCGGCCGCCACGAGCTGGAACTGCTTGCCGGGCACGATCTCGAACGTGTCCGGCAGGTCGGTCTCCGGGTCGGTGTCGGCGACCGGCGTGACGCGGGCCTCGTACCCACCCACGTACAGCTTGATCGGGGCGCCCTCGGAGTCGCCGACCGCGCGCAGCGTGACGGTGGCGTTCCGGGCGTACGGGGATGCGAAGCTGGGCACCGGGTCGGCGTCGTTCGGGCCGCTCGTGGCGTCCTGGCCCATCCCGGACTCGGCGAACACGTCCCACATGAGCTGCTGGTTCTCCCCGCCGAAGCGGACCAGGTCGGCGGCCAGCATGTTGTCGCGCATGTCCAGCATGCTGAACTGGCTGCCGCCCTGGAGCAGGAACGAGTCGAAGAGCAGCTGCGCCCAGCGCCGGTTGCCGGGGCACGCGTCGGCCTGCACCAGGCCGTCGGCGCACCGGGCCTGCAGCGACAGCGTGCCGTTGCCGTACCGGGCGAGGAAAGCCGCGCGGAGCCGGATGTTCGTCGCGCTCCAGATCTCGCCGTCGGCGTGCACCTGCTGCCCGACCAGGTCGTACCCGACGTCCGAGTAGTTGAGCGGGCTCTTGCTGGAGTCGTAGTTGCGGATGCCGTTGGCGTTGTTGCCGGTGACGTAGGCGCCGATCACGAACGGGCTGTCGCCGGCCGCCCGGTACCCGTACTCGTACAGGTACTCGGCGGCGAGCAGGTCGCTCCACGACTCGCCCATCGCGCCGCCCTGCGCCGAGCCGATGCCGGCGTCCGGCCCGGCGATCATGCGGTTGGAGATCGCGTGGCCGTACTCGTGCGCGATCACGGTCATGTCGTAGTCGCCATCGACACATGGCGGGTAGACGCCGCCGGCGACGGGCTGCCACAGGAACATGTTCGTCACCGGGATGAGGCCGTCGCGCGGCGTGTTCTGGTTGGCGTTGTTGCGGCTGCCGCCCAGCGCGTTGGCCTGCGCCCTGCCCAGCTCGGCGTCGCCGCCCAGGCCCTCGCCGGTCACGTTGACCGTCTGGAGGTTCCACGCCGACTCGGTGAAGCCCAGGTGGAACGCCCAGTCGTGCATCCGGTTGTGCATGGCGAAGAGGTTCGTGACGGCGGCATCGGCGTCGTTGCGCCGGGCCGATGTGTACACGGACGGGTTGCAGCGCGCCTGCCGCCACTGGTCGGTGAACGGGTAGATGTAGTCGCGGGTGGCGCTGGGCGTGGCGGGCACCGCGGTCGTGCTGCCGCCGAGGAAGAGCACGGTGTCCGCCGAGTTGCCCCGCGAGGTGAAGGTCGGCGCGCCGGAAAGGACGTCCCACGCCTGGCCGGTGGCCGGGTCGCTGGCGGTACGCGCGCAGCGGGGCGCCGGGGCGAGGCACCACAGCACGCGCGGGTCGCGGTTCGGCGGGATGGTACTCGGTGGGGTGCTCGGGAACACCGCCCACATTGGATTGTCGGAGTCGAAGTCGACGAGGTCTTCGCGCACCAGGACCTTGCCGGTGCGGGCGTCCACGTATGTGGCGACGGCGGTCGGGTCGGCGGCAGCGCGGCCGTTGAGCGTGACGGCGTACGCCGCGCGTGGTCCGTCGAGCGGCGTCGGCACCGCCACGAGCCGCACCGCACTCGACGCCACCTGCTCCGCGGCGAGCCCCACGTCGTCGCGGGCAACCTGGAGGGCGTCGGCCGCGTCGAGCGTCGGCGGCTCAGGGGCTCCGGTGTCGCGGGACAGCGACGAGGTCACTCGCACCACGGTGCCACCGTTCACCAGGATCGACGCCAGACCGTCGTACCCGGCGGGCAGGTCACCGAAGCGCTGCCTCAGCGTGACCACGGCGCCCGGTCCGATCTTCTGGACGAGCAGCACGTCGAGGCCGGCGACGGCCGACTCGTCGAGCCCGAAGAGGCTCTGGTTTCGCACGAGGTATTCGCGAGCGGCGGCCACCGGGTCGGCGGGCAGTCCGGTCGCGAGCGGCTGGCGTGCCGGGCCGAGGGCGCTGGGCGTACCCAGGGCGTTGAAGCGCGCGCCGCTGGCGAGGCCTCGCTGCTGGACGGTGGGTGCGACCCGACCAGCGCGATTGTCCTTGTCCTTGGATTCGTGGGTCTCGGCGGCGAGGCCCGCCGGGGACGCCGGAGTGGATGGCGCGGCGCTCGCTGCGCTCCCCGGGATGATCAATCCTGCGACGACGACGGCAACGGCGAGCACGCTTCGCATGAGTCCCCCAATACACGCCTTTGCATGCGTGGATACTCTGCGCAGCCAACCGGTGCAAGGGTCATTCGCGACGCCTGCCGCATCGTTACGGGTCAGCGACGTGCTATGGCGAAATCGGTATGGCCGAGGGCCGGCGCCGCGTGCGGCGCCGGCCCTCGGGATCAGCGGTTACCAGGTGCGTCAGGCGACGAACCGGCGGCGGCGGACGAAGGCGACGAGCAGGACGCCAGCCGCGAGCAGCGCGACCGCGCTACCGATGAACAGGCCGGCGCGGGTACCCGTGGTCGGCAGGTCGCCACCGGTCGACGGCGGCGTGGTCGGTACAACCGTCGGCGGTGCCGTGGTGGGCGGCGTGGTCACCGGCGCCGTGGTCGGAGGCGTCATCGGCGGCGTGGTCGGCGGCCTCGTGGTGGGTGCCGTGGTCGGGCGCGTGGTGGGCGGTTTGGAGGTCGGCGTCGCGGGCGGCGTCGTCTTGGGCGACTGCCCGCCACAGACGAACCAATGGCTGATCTGCGGTTGCTGGCCGCCCGGGTTCGTCGGCGCCCTCAGGTCCTCGATGGTCACCGGGCCGGTGAACGGACCGTTGTACGCGTTCGCCCGGGGCCCGCCCTTCACAACGATGCCGCTGGCAGTGAAGCCGGAGTTGATCGTGACGTCGAGGAGTAGGCCGTTGCCGCTCACGGTGCCGCTGCTGGCGGTCTCGCTCGGCATCGAGCTGCTCAGCAGGATGGTGCCGCCGAGCCCAGCCGCAGCACACGTGTTGGGGTTGCCCCCGACCACACGCGGCGGTGCCGGATCGGCGCTCGCGATGCCGCTCGCGAACACGAGACCGGCGGCGCCCGCGGCTGCCAGCCCCATCGCGCTCCAGCGGAACTGGTTCATGCGGCGCCGTGCCGCTCGGTATTCGGCGCCATCGGCCTCAGTGCCGGCCATTCGGCTTCCCCCTCGTATACGAATGATGTATCCATCGGAGAAAACGTCCAGATCGGAAGGCCGTTACGGTGCGTATCCACAGTGGTGTGCCCGCACGAAGACCGGCGGGCGTTCAGAACGACCGCAGGGCGCGCGTGTCATAGAAGCGCTGCGCGTTGTGCGCGGCGAACGAGTCGGTCTCGGCGACCTGGTCCCAGATCAGATGCGCGCTGTTGCTCGCGTCGAGCAAGCGGGCACGGCATGGATCTTTACGCCGAAGCGGCGCCACAAACGATTAAGGCCCCCTTCCGTGATCCCGGAAAGGGGCCTTAACGTTCTCGTAGCGGGGACAGGATTTGAACCTGCGACCTCTGGGTTATGAGCCCAGCGAGCTACCGAGCTGCTCCACCCCGCGTCGGCTCGTTAACAGTAGCGCACGGTCCCCTGTACCTCCAAAACGGCCCCCCGTGGCGCGCGCCACCATCCGGCAACCCCGCGTTGATCAGGGGTTTCTCACCGATCAAGGGAAATGGGACGGGAATGGGAGCGGCCGGCGGCGCCGGTGGCGCCGCCGCCCGCTGGTTAGCCGCCTGGGGTTGGGGATGGGGTGCCTGGTGGGGCGTTCGGGCTTCCCGAGGGCGCTGGGGTCGACGGTGCGCCGCCGGACGCGTTCAGGGCTGCCTGGAACTCCGTCATCGCGTCGTCGAACGCCTTGAGCGCCCGCCCCTCGCGCTCGAAGTCGCCGGCCGCGCGGGCGGCCTTGACCTCCGCCCAGGCGCTCTCCACCTTGTCGGCCGCGGCCGCCAGGGCGGGAGTCAGCGTCTGGTTGCCACCAGTTGTCGGCGGATTCTCACCACTCGTTGGCGGCGGTGGCGCACCACCCTGCTGACCTTGCTCCACGAGCTGCTTGATGCCGGCATCGATGGTGTCCGCGAGCACCACGTACGAGCCGCCGTCGCCGTAGGAGAGCAAAACCTTTTGGAGTAGCGGGTACGCGTTCTCCTGGTTGCTCTTCACGTAGACCGGCTCGACGTAGAGCATGCCTTCGCCGAATGGCAGCGAAAGCAGGTTGCCGTACTCCACCTGGGCCTGGTTCGACGACAGCAGGTTCAGCTGTTGCCGGATGGTCGCGTTGTTCGTCATGCGCTGGTGCACCTGGACCGGCCCGGAGATCGCAGTCTGGTCGGGCAGTTCCCACATCGCCAGCTGGGGCCTGCCATCCACATAGGATCCGGAGATCAGCGCCGCCAGGTTCTGACGGCCGAGCGGTGTAACCGCCGAAGTGAGCTGGAAGCGCGGCGACTCCTGGCCGGGGAACTGGGTCAGGAGGTAGTAGGGCGGCTGCTTGACCTCCGTGTCCGGCGCGTCTGGGATGTTCGGCACTTCCCAGAAGTCCGATCCGGAGAAGAAGTCGCCCGGGTCCGTCACGTGGTAGCGGGCCAGCATATTGCGCTGCACCTTGAACAGGTCGGCCGGGTAACGGAAGTGCTGGGCCAGTGCCTCCGGGGTATCGGCCTTCGGCCTGACGAGGTCGCCGCCGAACGCCTTGTTCCACGCCTTGAGCACGGGGTCGGTTTCATCGAACTCGTACAGCGTCACCGTGCCGTCGTACGCGTCCACGGTGGCCTTGACCGAGTTGCGGATGTAGTTCACGTCTTCCCGGGCGAGCGCGAAGGTGCCGGTGCCGGTGAGCTGGTCGCGGGTCTCGGCCTGGAGATTGATCCGCTCCGAGTACGGATACGTGCCGGAGGTGGTGTAACCGTCGAGGATCCACATGATGCGCCCGTCGACCACGGCCGGGTACGGGTCGCCGTCGATGGTGAGGAACGGCGCCACCTTCTCTACCCGGTCGCGCGGGTTCCGCACGTACAGCACCTTGGAGTTCTCGTTGACCGCCTCCGAGAGAAGGAAGTTCGACTCACGCTCCTTGATCGAGTAGAGCAGCTTGCGGGTGAACGAACCGACCTCGACGCCGCCCTGACCGTCGTACGTGTAGTACTGCTCGCCGCCGCTCCCGATGGGCCGGTCGAACTCGACGTTCCGGCCTTCCTGGTTCTGGCCGACGATCGCGTAGTCGGCGCCAGTCTGGCCCATCTGCTCGCCGTAGTAGATCCGCGACTGCTCGACGGGGATCTGCTCCTGCGGCGCGGCGCACGCTTCTCCGGTCTGCTCTCCCAGGTAGCCGGAGACGAAGTACGGCTGACCGCCGCAGACCACCCGGTTGGCAGGCGCCCCTACGAGGCCGTACCCGTGGGTGTACACGGTGTGGCGGTTGATCCAGTTGCCCTGCTGCTCGGTCAGCTCCCGGTAGTTGATCTCACGCATGCCCACGACGTAGTCCTGGGTATTGCCGTTGATCGTGTACCGGTCGATGTCGAGCTTTTCGCCGAAGTCGTAGAAGCCACGTACCTGCTGGAGCTGCGTGTATGCCTGCGACACGAGCTCGGGATCGAGCAGCCGGATGTTGGGCACCACGGTGGTGTCCGTGGCGAGGCTCGCTGGTGGCCTCAGGTTGTTCGCACCGTACGCCGTGCTCTGCGTGTCCCGGATGCCGAAGGCGTCCCGGGTGGCGGTGATGCTGCGCTCGATGTACTCCCGCTCCTTGTCCCGCACGCTCGGGTTGACCTCGAACGTCTGCACGGCCCACGGGTAGATGCCGCCGATCGCGACCGCCGAGATGCCGAGCAGCGCCAGCGAGACGCCGGGCCAGACGAGGTTGCGCATCACCGCGTTGGAGAACAGCACTATCGCGACCGCCACGACGATGGAGATGTAGGCCAGTATTTCCTTGGCCGGCAGCAGCGCGTTGATGTCGGAGTACCCGGCGCCGTACAGCTTGGTGCCCTCGTTGTAGGACAGCAGCAGCGCGCGCCGGTCGAGCACGTAAGCGATCGCCTTCAACAGGACGAACACCGCGACCAGCGACGTGAGGTGGGCGCGGGCGGCGGTGGTCATGCGGTCGCCGATGCCCTGGAGGCGCACGCCGCCGAAGACATAGTGGACGGCAAGCGCGCCCAGCACCGACAGCACGACCGCGGTGAAGCCGACGCCGAGCAGATAGCGCCAGAACGGGTACTCGAAGACGTAGAACCCGATGTCGACGCCGAACTCCGGGTCTTTGACCCCGAACGGCTGGGCGTTGCGGAAGAGCATCCACGAGCTCCACCGGCCCTGCGCGGAGAGGCCGGCGAAGAGGCCGATGATGCCCGCGAGCGCCGCGATCCAGGTGCCGATGCGCGGGCTGAGCACCATCCGGTACCGCTCGAGCGTGGCCTGCTCGGCGGAGTGCGGCCGCAGCAGCGGGCGGAGCCGGTACGCCAGGTACAGGTTGCCGCCGACCACCACCGCCATCGCCAGGCCGACCGCCAGGAACAGCAGGATGCGGGTCGTCAGCACATCGGTGAAGACCTGCGTGTACTGCACCTCGTCGAACCAGAGCCAGTCGGTCCACGCCTCGACCGCCCAGCCCAATAGGGTGAACAGCAGGAACACCCCTATGAGTACGCCGACCGTGACGCGACCGCGCCGGCTCATCCTCGGCAGGGGACTACTACGCATAACCACGGCAGGCTCCGCAAAGTTAGGGTCCGATCTGCTCCGATCAGGCCACCTACAGTACGGGGTGTACCTGGAGCGGCTAGCAGAGGCTCGGCTGCGCTCCCTCGCGCACTGCCTTCAGCGCCGCGAGGGCGTCGTCCAACGTACCGACCTTGAGCAACGGCAGGTCTGACTGGGCGTTCTGTTTGGCCTCTTCGCAGTTGTCGGCGGGCGTGAGAAACACTTTGGCGCCAGCGTCCTTGGCGCCGACCAGCTTCTGCGCGATGCCGCCGATCGGCCCGACGCGACCCTCGTCGTCGATGGTGCCGGTGCCCGCGATGATGTGACCGCCGGTGAGATCCTCGTCGGTGTCGAGCTTGTCGATGATGCCGAGGGCGAACATGAGCCCGGCGCTCGGGCCGCCGATCTCGTCCAAGTCAATCTTGAGTTCGAACGGGTACTGCTGCTTCTGCTCGATCTCGACACCTATGCGCGGCGGCGCACTCCCCTGCACCCGCGTCGTGATCTTGGCACTGCCGGCCTTGCCGTCCCGGGTGTACTCCACGTTCAGCACGGTGCCCGCCGGCTTCGACTGGACCAGCGCGGTCAGCCGGGGCGCGGTGGTGATCGCCTCACCGTCGACCGCGGTGATCACGTCGCCGGCGCGCAGGGCACCCTCAGAGGGCCCACCGGCCACCACGTTCTTCACCGCTACCTGTACCGGATAGCCAAGCTCGACCAGAGCGGCGGTCTCGGCGCTGGTCTGCGACGCCGCGAACTCCTGGGCGTTGCGCTCCTCGACCTGCTTCTCGCTCTCGTCGGGCGGGTAGATGAGCTCGCGCGGCACAACGGCCTTCTCGTCGTTGAACCAGCCGGCGATCGCGGCGAGCAGCTTCACATCGGGCTGGACCCCCACCGTGGTCAGCCGAAGCTGCCCCTTCGACGTCGATGTCTGGGTGCCGGAGATCTGGATGACCTCCTTGCCGTCCTCTTTGCCAAGCGTGTCCACGGTCGGTCCCGGCCCCAGCACCACGTAGGGGATAGGTGCTGCCAGCACGCCGATGCTCAACAGCGCGGTAATCACCGCACCAAGGAGGACAGTGACACCACGACGTCTCATGCGCGAAGCGTACCGACCCCCGGTTTCACCCTGAGCTTAAGGACGTAGCCAGGCAGCCCACAGATGCCGCGCGTACCGTTGACTGCGTGCCTGATATCCCGTTCGGCTTCGCTCTCCCAGGCGCACAGCCGCCCGACCCCAACGACCCGCAGCAGATGCAGCAGTTCATGGCGCAACTCCAGCAGCTGCTCGCCTCACCCGGCACCGGGCCGGTCAACTGGGACCTGGCACGCCAGGTCGCGGTGAGCCAGCTGTCCGGCGCGGGTGACCCAGCGGTCAACCCATTCGACCGCAACGCGGTCGACGAGGCGCTGCGCCTGGCCGACCTGTGGCTGGAGCCGACGTCCGCACTGCCGTCCGGCATCCAAACCTCGGTCGCGTGGAACCGCAACGAGTGGATCTACAACACGCTCCCCGTGTGGAGGAAGCTGTGCGACCCGGTGGCCGGCCGCATGGTCGGCGCCATGGGCGACCTGGTGCCGCCGGAGGCCCGCGCCCAGCTTGGCCCGATGCAGTCGATGGTCGCCACGCTCGGCGGCGCGCTCTTCGGAGGCCAGCTCGGCCAGGCACTCGGGTCGCTCGCCGCGGAGGTGCTCTCCGCCGGCGACATCGGCCTGCCGCTCGGACCGGCCGGCACGGCCGCGCTCGTCCCGGCCAACATCAACGAGTACGGCAAGGGGCTCGAGCTGCCGCTCGACGAGGTACGCCTGTACGTCGCTCTGCGCGAGGCGGCCCACCAGCGGCTCTTCCAGCACGTGCCGTGGCTGCGCGGCCACGTGTTGACGACGGTCGAGATGTACGCGGCCGGCATCACCGTCAACCGCGAGGCCATCGAAGAGGCGATGGGCCGGGTCGACCCGATGAATCCGGAGTCGATGCAGGCGATCGTGCTCGAAGGCATCTTCACGCCGGAGGACACCCCCGCGCAGAAGGCGTCACTCGCCCGCCTGGAGACCGCGCTCGCGCTCGTCGAGGGCTGGGTCTGCCACGTGGTCGACAGCGCGGCCGGCGAGCGGCTGCCCAACGTCGTGCGGCTCGGCGAGGCGTTCCGGCGCCGCCGGGCGGCTGGCGGGCCGGCCGAGCAGACGTTCGCGGCGCTGGTGGGGCTGGAGTTGCGGCCGAGGCGGCTGCGCGAGGCGGCGGCGCTGTGGGCCGCACTCACCGAGCACCGGGGCATCGCCGGCCGCGACGCCCTGTGGGGCCACCCCGACCTGCTTCCCTCCGAGGAAGACTTCGCCGACCCCGACGCTTACGCACGCTCCCAGCTCGACCTGGGCAACCTCGACGACCTGATGTAGCGGTCAGGGCGCCGACAGGAGGGCGCGGGTGGTGTCCCAGCCCTCCACGGCCGGGTCGAGCGTTGCCAGGTCCGCAGGGCCGCGCAGGCGGCGCCACGCGGGCGAGGCACCCACATCGGCGGAGCGCGGCGCGGCGGAGCGCAAGACGACGACCGCGCCGCTGTCGAGATCGACGTCCGGCAGCCAGTCGGGCGCTGGCAGCCGGGCCGCCAGGCCGAGCAGGCCGGGACCGGGGTCGGCCGGGGCCACGGCCAGTGGCCGGGTGGTCAGTGGGCGCAGCAGCTTGCCGAGCAGCAGCCCGGGTACGTCCGGAGCGTCGCCGGCCACCGCTGCGGCCTGCTCGAAGCCGTCCTTTGCCGCCGCCGCGAAGATCGCCGAGGCGCTCAGGTCGGGCACCTCGTACACCGGCATGCTGGGCCAGGCCACCGACTCGGCGAGCGCGCGGTCGGCGGCCGTCGCTGCGATGGCCGGCTCGACCTCGTTGAGCGTCGCGAGCAGGTCGACCACGTCTTCGACCAGCGCCGCCCGCCACGTGCCGGGATCTACACCCGGAGGATGCCAGGTCACCGGCCCGAGGACCGCAATGATCACGCGTCGCACCACGCGAGAAGGCTAACCCAGCGCGGGCCCTAGTCGGCCAGGACGACGCCGGTCGCGGCCGCGATGCCCTCCAGGTATCCGCGGGCCCGCTCGGCCTTCGGGTATCGCCCCACGAGCTCCCAGAAGCTGGCGTTGTGGCTCGGCACGACGAGGTGGGCCAGCTCGTGCAGCAGCACGTAGTCGATCACCCATTCGGGCATCTCCTGGATGCGGTGCGAGATGCGGATCGTGCGGTCGGCCGGCGTGCAGGAGCCCCAGCGGCCGTTCTGGTTGGTCACCCAGCGCACGCTCGCGGGGACCACGATCCGGGTGTGCTCGCTCAGGTAGCGCCCGATCAACCGGCGCGCCCTGACCAGCAGTTCGTCGTCGGAGCGGCTCAGCCGCTCCTCGCGGGCGGCGAGCCGGGCCAGCATCCGGTCGACCCACTCGGTCTCCTCGGCCCGGGAGAACTGATCCGGGATGAGCACGACCACGCGCTCACCGTCGCGATACGCGGACACCGTCCGCCGCCGGCGCTGGCTGCGCCGTACTTCGACGACTGGCTTGCGCGCCGCAGCCATTACTGGCCCGCGCAGCCCCGGGCAACGTTCACGATGGCACGCTAATCCGTATGTGCCAGGTGGCCGCAAGAGTCAAGACATCTTGGCTCGCCAGAAACGTCCAGATTTGAGCCGTACATCCTGAAAAAATCTTGCATGATTACAGTTAGTGATCACTTAATCGGGGGTGTTCTGAGCGGTTCCTCCGGCGTGTCCCGGCGAAACTGACTTATCCGGTACATTCCCCCATGCACACTCACGTCGTCGGCTTCCTCACAGTGTCGACGCGTTGTCGACATGGAACTGCCCAAACATGGGTAGGGTCCGGCGGAACCGGCGGTCACACGGGTGGCCGCGGAGGGGGTCTCAGCGCCGGCGCCGTCCGGGCGCCGGTTGGGGGGACGCCGGAGTCGAAAACCGGCAAAGAGTACGAGGAGGGGCACCGTGGCCACCAAGACCCAGACCTACAACGGCTACTGCGTCAAGTGCAAGGAGAAGCGGGACTTCGAGGGCACCGTCGAGGTGTCGAAGACCGGCATGAACATGGCCAAGGGCAAGTGCCCGGTCTGCGGCACGACCGTGAACCGGATCCTTGGCAAGGCCAAGTAACCCAAACCGGAATTCGGGTCGTCCGCCGTCGGGGTCACCCGCAGGCCGACCAGGATCCACGGTTACGTGAAAGGACAGCGGTCCTTCCATGCGGAACGGGGCGGCCTTCGGGCCGCCCCGTTCCGTTTTCGGTCGTTCGTGAGGACGTCGACACACACGGTCACGACATCGCTACCTGTGGACAACCGGCGAAAAACTGTGGATAACCCTGAACCTGGGCGTGGCCACCTGTGGACAACGAACGACGTGGCGCAAGGACACGGTGACAACCTGTCATGCCATGACGAGCTCGCCGCCCCTCCTCCGGCCCACCCTCCTGCCCGGCCTGCACCGGCTCTGGCGCGACCGGCACACCCTCCAACTCGGCCTCGACCCGGCCCGCGCCGTACTGCTGGAGATCGCCAACCCGAGCGCCGCCCGGCTCCTCGACCTGCTCGACGGCGCGCACCCTGAGCGAGCCGTCTTCGACGAAGCCAGCAAGATCGGTGTGAGCCGCGACGAGGCGCGGCTGCTGCTCGACACGCTCCGCAGCGCTGGGCTCGTCGTAGCCGCGCCGAGCCTGGTGCCCACGAGCCTTCCCGAGCCCGTACGCCGCAGACTGGTCCCCGAGGCCACCGCGATGGCCCTGCGAGGCATTGACGCCCCCGCCAGCCCAGCCCAGGTGCTGCGGCGCCGCGCGGCCACCCAGGTGGTGCTCACCGGGCACAGCCGGCTGGCCGCGCCGCTGGCGGTGGCGCTCGCACAGGCCGGCGTCGGGCACGTCCATCCGGCGCTCGCCGGATCCGTGGAGGCCGCCGACATGCCCGGCGGGCCCCTTTCCGCCGACGACGCCCAGCGGCCACGCGGAGCGGCCACCATAGACGCCATCGCGCGCGCCACACCGGACACAGACACCGGTCCGGTACGAAACGGGCGGCCCACCCTCGTCGTACAGGCCGGCACCGACCGGCCGGCGGCGCTGGTGGCGGCCGGGTTCGCCCAGCGGCGGCAGGCGCACCTCGCGGTCGGGGTCCGCGACGGCACCGCCGTCATCGGTCCACTGGTGCCGCCGGGCGGCGCCCCGTGCCTGAACTGCCTCGATCTGCACCGGAAAGATCGGGATCCCGCGTGGCCGGCCATCGCGGCCCAGCTCGCCGCCGGTGGCGTACCCGAAACGTGCACGACCCCGACGCTGCTCGCCGCCGTCGCCTACGCGGCCGCCGAAGTCCTCGCCTACCTCGACGGCGCGACGCCGGAGACGGTCGGCGCCGCGGTGGAGATCAGCGCGCCCGGGCGCAGCCGGCGCCGCACGTGGCCGCCCCACCCCGGGTGCGGATGCGCCCGCACGACGCCCCGGTGACATTCACAGCCGTCAAATCCCTGCACCGTCGGTCACAATGATCCGGTGACCGACATCCCGCGCCGGGCCGTGTCCCGCACCGCCAGGCTCGCCGCACTGCCGCTCGGCTTCGCCGGGCGCACCGTCCTCGGGCTGGGCAAGCGGGTCACCGGGCTGGCCTCCGAGGTGATCTCGGCAGACATCCAGCAACGCACAGCCGAGCAGCTCTTCAGCGTGTTGGGGCAGCTCAAGGGCGGTGCGATGAAGTTCGGCCAGGCGCTGTCGGTGTTCGAGGCGGCGCTGCCCGACGAGCTGGCAGGGCCGTACCGCCAGGCCCTGACCAAGCTTCAGGAGTCCGCGCCGCCGATGCCCGCTGCCAGCGTGCACAAGGCGATCGCGGCTCAGCTCGGCGACCGCTGGCGGGCGAAGTTCACGGAGTTCGACGACACGCCCGCCGCGGCCGCCAGCATCGGCCAGGTGCACCGCGCGGTGTGGAAGAAGGGCAAGCGCGAGGTCGCCGTCAAGGTGCAGTACCCGGGCGCCGGCGACGCACTGGTCTCGGACCTGAAGCAGCTCTCCCGACTCGGCGGCATGTTCCGGGTGATTCAGCCCGGCATCGACGTCAAGCCGCTGCTGGTCGAGCTGCGCGACCGGATCACCGAAGAACTGGACTACGAGTTGGAGGCGGAGGCGCAGCGGGCTTTCGCCGCCGCGTACGCCGGCGACGAGGAGATCTTCGTACCGCAGGTCGTCGCCGCCGCACCTCGGGTGCTGGTCACCGAGTGGGTCGACGGCGTACCGCTGGCCAAAATCATCAGCGATGGCAGCGAAGCCGAACGCGACGAAGCCGGCCGCCTGATGGCCACCCTGCACTTCTCGGCACCGGAGCGGGCCCGGCTCCTGCACGCCGACCCGCACCCGGGCAACTTCCGGATGCTGCCCGACGGCCGGCTCGGCGTGATCGACTTCGGCGCCGTGGCCCGCCTGCCCGAAGGCCACCCCGAGCCGATCGGGCGGCTGGTGCGGCTGGCGCTCGCCGGTGACGCGGACGGCGTACTGGACGGGCTGATGGAGGAGGGGTTCGTCAAGGAGCACGACCCCATCGACGCGCACGCACTGCTCGAGTTCCTGCTGCCGATGCTGGAGCCGGTGGCGGTGGAGGAGTTCCGGTTCACCCGTTCCTGGCTGCGCGCCGAAGCCGCCCGGCTGGCCAGCCCGAAGAGCCCTGCGTACCAGTTGAGCCGCCACCTGAACCTGCCGCCCAGCTACCTGCTCATCCACCGCGTGACCCTCGGCTCGATCGGCGTGCTGTGCCAGTTGGAGGCCAAGGCCCCGTACCGCTCCATCCTGGAGCGCTGGCTCCCCGGCTTCGCCCCCGTCGCCTGAAACGGAGCTCGCCCCGGCGCGCGGGCGCCGGGGCGAGTTTCCCTAGGTAGCGGTCTTAGAGAGTGCCCATCTCACGGGCCGCCTGCTGGCGGGCCCGCATCGCTACGCGACGGGCGGATCGGGTTGCGGTTGCCTCAGCGCTCGTGGTCTTGCCAGCCTGAGGCCTAAGCATTCGAGCCCGGGACAACGCTTCGTGAAGTAGATGTTGCATTTTGGTGTCTCCAACTCGGGAAGTCTTGGAAGTTCCGACGATCGGGTTCATGTCAGGCCGCCAGCCGAACGTTGTCGCGCGACTCGGCGAGCCCAGTGGCCGCCATCCGCGCCTCGACCTCGACCTGCAGGGCTGCGTCACGCGCGACGTCCTCCTTGCGTGGACGGCCACGGGGCCGCTTGCGCGGAACCACCGCGCCACGCTCGAAGATCTCGCCGCCCCAGACACCCCAGGGCTCGGCCCGCTCTACCGCACCGGCCAGGCACTCGACGCGCAGCGGGCAGTCCCCGCAGAGCGACTTGGCCAGCTCCAGGTCGGTGGGCGAGTCGGAGAACCACAGGTCAGGGTCGAACTTCCGACATGGCAGATTCGCCTCCAACTCGACGCGCTCGTCGAGTGGGGCCAAGGCCAGACTCATCGCCCGGTCACCTCTCTCTCGCTTGTGGCTTTGTGGCGGAAATAACTGAGGCCGCGGATCCCGGTGTGCGGGTTCCGCGGCCTCGAGGTGAGCCGGCGATGGTCTTTTAGACCGGCCTTCCTCGAGGTGGAACACCGCGGACATCCAGCCGCTTCTTGGCGGCAGCCGGAACGTCCTTAGCCGTGAACCCACTGATCTCGTAGCGTCCATCGATGAGCACCGCGGTCTGCGCCGGGTTTACGGCGTGGACCTGGTGCACCTGCGGAACCTGCGAGACGTCGACACGCATGAGCCAATTGGCGCATTCGGCCGACACCGGAGCCAGGGCAGCAGGCAGCACGGACGGTCGCTCGATCAGGTTGAAGATCTTCACCGGGGCCACCTCCTGTCTTTGGCTCGTCGTCAGTTTCGGTCTCCGGTGCCTTGCGAGCAGCGTTAACGCCGCCGCGCGCGAGGTGTGCCTTGAGGCTAAGCCCCTGCCCGGGGCAAGGGCAAACGGTTTTATGACTATGTTGCGGAACTTTTTTCCGGAGCAAGATCATCTACGCTCGCGCCGCCCACGAGGGCGAGCACGGCCTCGCCGTACAGGCTGAGCTTGCGCGGCCCGATGCCGGCGATGGCCAGGAGTTCCGCGGGCTTGCTGGGCTGCCGTTCAGCCAGTGCGACGAGTGTGGCGTCGGTGAAAACCACGTATGCGGGGACTTTCTGCACACCGGCCACTCGAACCCGCCATTCGCGCAGTCGCCCGAGCAGCTCTTCGTCCAAATCGGACGGACAGCTCCCGCATCGCCCCAGCTTGCGGTCGGCGCCGGACAGAAGAGTCGCACCACACACCCGGCAGGAGACGACCTGCGCCCGGCGATTGTCGGGTTTGCGACTCAGCGCCGCCGTGCCACCCGAAGACGCTCCGCCGCCCCGCTCGAACTGCGGCAGGAACCTGCATGGGCGGCGGGCCCGGCCGCCCGGCGAGCGGGCCTGGCCGTACGAGAGCCACAGCCACTGCCGCGCCCGGGTCACGCCGACATACAACAGCCGGCGCTCCTCCTCCACCGCTTCCGGTGTCTTCGCGTACGTGGTGGGCAGCGTGCCGTCGGAAAGCCCCACCAGAAACACCGCGTCCCACTCAAGGCCCTTCGCCGAGTGAAGTGAGGCGAGCGTCACACCCTCTACTGTGGGCGCGTGCTGCTGCGCGGCCCGGCGCTGAAGATCCTCGACGAAGTCGGCGAATGACGCCGCGCCTTCCGCGAGCGTGACGAGGGCGGCGAGCGCCTCCCAGCGCTCCCGAGCGGCGCCACCGGACGGCGGCATGTCGTGCTGCCAGCCGGTGGCCGCGAGCGCCTCGACGACCGCCGGCACCACCGGCGCGTCGGCCGGTGTGGCGCGGGTCGCCGCTCGCAGCGCCAGCATGCCCTGCCGAATCTCGGCCCGGTCGAAGAACCGCTCCGCGCCCTGAACCACGTACGGCACCTCGGCGGCCGCCAGCGCCTCCTCGTACGTCTCGGACTGCGCGTTGATGCGGAACAACACGGCGATCTCGCTGGCCGGAACGCCCTCGGCGATCAGCTGCTTGCAGCGCGCCGCGACCGCTGCCGCCTCACCCGGCTCGTCTGGAAAGATCCGCAGGTCGGGTTCGGGCCCCGGCGGTCGCTGCCCGACCAGCTCCAGCCGCAGCCGGGCCTCGGCGCCGCGGGCCTGGCGGATCACCGCGTTGGCCAGCCCGACGACCTGCGGCGTAGAGCGGTAGTCGCGGACCAGGCGGACCACGATGGCGTCGCGCCGCAGGCGCGGAAAGTCGATGAGATATCCCGAGGTGGCACCGGTGAACGAGTAGATGGTCTGGCTGGCGTCACCCACGACGGTCAGGTCGTCACGCCCGCCGAGCCAGGCATCGAGCAGCCGCTGCTGGAGCGGGTTGACGTCCTGGTACTCGTCGACCACGAAGTGCCTGTACTGCGCCCGCACCTGCTCGGCGACGTCGGAGTGCTCCTCGATGCCCCAGACCGCGGCCCGGAGCATGTCTTCGAAGTCGATGACGCCGCCGGCACGCTTGACCCGCTCGTACGCGGCGAACACCTCGGCCACCTTCGACGGCTCGTACGGCGGCTCGCGCAGGGCCTTGGCGGCCGCGACGGCGTACTCGGCCGGCTCGACCAGCGACGACTTGGCCCACTCGATCTCGCTGGCGAGGTCGCGGGCGCCGGTGCGGTCGACGCGCAGCCCGGCCCGGCTCGCGGCCAGCGTGATCAGGCGCGCCTTGCTCTCCAGCAGCTCGGGCATGGCACGCCCGTCGAGCAGCCGGGGCGCGAAGTATCGCACCTGGCGCAGCGCCGCCGCGTGGAACGTGCGGGCCTGGACGCCGCCGACACCGAGCTCGGCGAGCCGGGCGCGCATCTCGGCGGCGGCCCGCGCCGTGAACGTGACCGCGAGCACATGCCGCGCGACGATCTCACCGGAGAGCACCCGGTGCGCGATGCGGTGGGTGATGGCCCGGGTCTTGCCGGTGCCGGCGCCGGCGAGGATGCACACCGGACCGGCGGGCGCGGTCACAGCCGTGCGCTGCTCCGGGTCGAGCCCGGCCAGCACTCCCCTCGCCTGTGAGTCACCCGCCACAGCTAGGAATCATGACACCCACCCCCGACGTTGACCCGCTTGACGGCCCGTACGAAAGGACCTACCTGATGCTGACCATGTACTCGACGACCTGGTGCGGCTACTGCTACCGGCTCAAATCGCAGTTCGATCGGGAAGGCATCGGGTACGTCGTGGTCGACATCGAGCAGGACCTGGCGGCCGCCGAATACGTCATGAGCGTCAACGGAGGAAACCAAACGGTGCCAACGGTGCGGTTCCCGGACGGAACGGCGCTGACGAACCCGTCGATCACACAGGTCAAGGCCCGGTTGACGCAGACGACTCACTAATCGAAGAAGCTTTTGGCGGGGACCGGCAATCGGACCGCCGCCAGGTTCATACTGAGTCGACCCGCAGCATTCCTCATCGAGGGAGACCAGTCGTGCCGCCAGCCCCCAGCCCGATGGTGCGGCGCCGAAGGTTGGGGGCGGAGCTGCGCCGGCTGCGGGAGGCCGCCGGGCTGACCGGTGACCAGGTGGTGGCGCGGATCGGCTGGGCGTCGGCCTCCAAGCTCTCCCGCCTGGAAAACGGCCGCAGCCGCCCCGACCTGAGCGACGTGCTCGACCTGCTCGACCTGTACGAGGTGACCGGCGCGGCCCGCGACGACCTCATCGCGATCACCCGCGACGCCGGCAACACGCGGGGCTGGCTGCGGTCGTACCCCGTCATGACTCAGCGGCAGCGCGGCTACGCCGAGCTCGAGGCCGGGTGCGGCGAGATCTTCGAGTACGGGCCGGCCATCATCCCGGGGCTGCTCCAGGTGCCCGAGTACACACGGGTCCGGCTGATCTCGTCGCGCCCGCTGCTCGCACCCGAGGATGACGACGCCGTAGCGCGCGAAGAGACCGAGACCGAGATCGCGGCACGCCTCGCGCGGCAGGCGACCCTGACCCGCGAGGATCCGCCCCGCTACGAGGCGGTGCTGGACGAAGGCGCTCTCGGTCCGCGCGGTGGACCGGTCGACGTGATGACGGTTCAACTCCAACGCCTGCTGCGCCTCGGCGATTTGCCCACGATCACGATCCGGGTGCTGCCACACACGGTGGCGCTCGCCAATTGGTTCGTTCCCGAGACAGCATTCTCGATTTACCGGTTCCCAGACCCTGACGACCCGGACACTGTTGCGGTGGAGACGCTGGCCGCAGACATGGTCCTGGCCGACGACCCTACGCTCACCCGGTACACGCGGGTAGCGGAGTGGTTGCGCGCGGCAGCGTTGCCACCCGACGATTCGCTCGCGCTGATCGCCGAGATCGTCGCCGCTCATCGTCCCCCGATACGGCCGGCACAGCGCCGGCCACACGTGCACCGCTCAGCTCAGAGAGGAGTGGCCACATGAGGTCTGCCCGGTCGAACGCCAAAGCTGTTCGTTGGCGGACAAGTTCCCGCAGCCAGAACACCAACTGCGTCGAGGTAGCCGCGCTCGGGCCGAGCAATGCCGCGCCGGTCGCCATGCGGGACAGCAAAGACCGGGGCGGCGCGATGCTGGTCTTCGAACGGCAGCGGTGGCGTGAGTTCGTGGCCAGCACGAAAGACGGCGAATTCGACCTCTAGCCCTGTCGTAGCCAGGTGTTTACGAGGAAGTACGCGATCGACGCGGGCGGCGGCAGCATCAGCCGCAGGCCGTCGCCGGCGTCGACCGTGTCACCCGCCAGCGCGGCACCGATCTCGCGGCGCATAAACCAGCGGGCGTGCGCGATCTCGGCCGGGTCCACGCGCACCGGCTGGCTCGGGTCGGCGTACGCCGTGAAGCCCAGCATCAGCGAGCCAGGGTAAGGCCAGGCCTGGCTGCCCTCGTACACGATGTCCCGGACCGCGACGCCGACCTCCTCGGCGACCTCGCGCACGACGGCGGCCTCGGCCGACTCGCCGGGCTCGACATACCCGGCGAGGCACGAGAACCGCCGGACGGTCGGGCTCCGGCCCCAGGTCGCGTTGCTGCCCAGCAGGCACTGGCCGTCCGGTCCGGCCACGCCGTCGTGCACGAGCACGATCATCGCCGGGTCGGTGCGCGGGAAGCTCTGCGCGCCGCCCTCGTCGACGCGTACCCAGCCGCCCTCGGCGAGCGTGGTGGGCAGGCCGGTGGCCGACGAGTACGGGTGACCGGCGTGCCACTGTGCCAGGGCGAGCGCGGCGACGAACAGGCCCGCGTCCCGGTCGTTGAGCTCGTGTCCAACTTCCCGAAGGGCCACCGCTGTGGCGCCGGGGCGCTCGGGCAGCGGCGCGTCGACCGCGAAGACGGGCGTGCCGTCCGGCTCCACGCCGAGGAACAGCCGATCGCCGTCCGGCGCTTCCTTGGCGTCCAGGACGACCAGACCACCGTCGTCGAGCAGCGCCCGGCCCCCGCCGACCGAGTCGACCACCAGTACGCGGGCGCGCGCCCAGGCGTCCGCCAGCCACTCGGGGTCGGTGCGGTGGTGCGCCGCCCGATCGAGCGTGGATCTCGCGAGGGGCGGCAGCGCCACGTCAGGCCCGTTCGACCGCGGTCAACGCGCGCAGCGGCTGCTCGACCTTGCTCGCGTCGCCGAGCAGCACGGTGACCGCCTGGCTCGGCGCCAGGTACTGCGCCGCGGCCGCGGCCACGTCGTCGCGGCTCGCCTTGGCCAGCCGTGTCGCGTGCTCAGCCAGGTAGCTCAGCCGCAGCCCGGAGCCGGCGTACGTGCTGGCGAGGCTGGCCAGCCCCGCCTGGGTCGACATGCCGAGTTGGAGGGTGCCGAGCGCGTACTGCCGGGCCTGCTCCAGCTCCTCGTCCTTGGGCGGGAGCGAGGCCAGCCGGCCCAGCTCGTAGAACGTCTCCAGCAGCGCCGGGCCGGTGACCTCGGTAGCCACCTCGGCGGAGACGATCAGGGCGGAGCCGGCTTCCGAGTGCTCGATTCCCGAGTTAGGCCCGTACGTGTAGCCCTTGTCTTCGCGGATGTTCTCCACCCAGCGCGACGAGAAGTACCCGCCGAAGATCAGATTGGCGAGTTGGAGCACCGCGTGGTCTTCGTGCGTGCGCCGGACCGCCGGAAGCGCCATCCGCAGCGACGACTGCACCGCGCCCGGCCGGTCGACCAGCGTCAGCGGGCCCGGCACCAGCTCGGGCACGGGCGGCAGGTCGGCCTGCTTGCCGCCGCCGTTCCACGTGCCGAGCGCCTTCTCGGCGGCGTCGATAGCCCTTTCCGGGTTGATGTCGCCGACCAGGACGAGCGTCGCGCCGGCCGGGTGCAGCCGCTCGCCGTGCAGCGCCCGGAGCTGCGCCGGCCGCACCCCGCGCACCTGCTCCGCCTCGGGCGTCTGCACCGCGTACGGGTGCTTGCCGTACATGCGCTTGAGCAACGCGACGCGGGCCAGGTGCGACGGCTGGCTCTGCGCGACCTGGATGTGGTCGATCAGCCGGCTGCGCTCGGTGGACACCTCGTCGGCCGGGAACGCCGCGCCGGTGAGCACCTCGGCGAGCACTTCCAGCAGCCGGTCGAGGCCCGACACGAGCCCGTTGCCGCTGACCATCAGCCGGTCAGGGTCGACGCCCGCGGAGAGCCCACCGCCCACCGACTGAAGCTCGGCGGCGATCTCTACAGTGGACTTGTCGGCGGTGCCGGAGAACAGCGTCTGGGACAGCAGCGCGGCCCGCGCCAGGTTGGCCCGCCCGAACGGCACCCGCAGCCGCACCTCGACCAGCGGCACCGCGGGTCGCCGGATCGCCAGCACGGTCAGCCCGTTGGTGAGTTTGCGCTCGGTCTCCTTGGGCAGCTTGAGCTTTTTCGTGGGACCGAGGTCCGGCAGAGTCTTCATGCGCCCGCTCCCGGTACGACTTCGATGGATGCGCGGCGCTGCGGGCGCAGCGCGGCGGCCGCCTCCCGGACCTGCGCCTCTGTGACCTCGCCCACCAGCCGGGGCAGCTCGTTGAGCAGCGCCGGCTCGCCCCGCTGCTGCTCCAGTACCGCCATCCGCAGCGCCCGCCCGAGCACCGCGTCGGTGTCGCGCAGCAGGTGGGTGGCCATCCGCGCCTGGGTGCGGGCCAGTTCACCGTCGGCGAGGCCGTCGGCGGCCAGCCGGTCGAGCTCCTCGTCGATCGTGCGCATCACCTTGTCGGAGTCGCCGCCGGGTGGCAGGTGCGCCTGGAGCAGGAACGCGGTGGGGTCGCGCACCTCGTACGCCTCGCCCAGGAAGCCGATGTATCCGCCGACGCTGGTGACCGTGCGGTCGCGCAGCACCAGGCGCTCGACGAGGCGGGACGCGTCGCCGTCGGTGAGCACCTCGGCGAGCACCACGTAGGGCAGGTAGGCCGCGAAGTCGTTCACCGGGTCCGGAATCCGCCAGCCGGCGGCCACCGCGGGCAGCGGCGCGAGCGGGTCGGTGTACGACTCGCGGCGCTCGGCGGTCAGGTCGGGCTCGGCGAAGCTGGGCCGCTGCGGAGCCGGGCGCGCGGGCACGTCGCCGAAGTGCCGCTCGATCAGCGTCATCGCCTCGTCGAGGTCGACGTCGCCGGCGACCGACAGCACCGCGTTGCCGCAGGCGTAGTACCGGTCGAAGAACTCGGCCGCGTCGCTGACGGTCGCGCTCTCAAGGTCGTCGAACGAGCCGTATCCGTCGTGCGCGTTGGCGAACGTGTCGAACATGACCGGCGGCAGCTTCAGCCAGGGGAAGCCACCGTACGGCCGGTTGAGCACGTTGACACGGATCTCTTCCTTGACCACGTCGACCTGGTTGCGCAGGTTCTCCTCGGTCAGCCGAGGGCCGCGCATGCGGTCGGCTTCGAGAAAGAGCGCCCGCTCCAGCGCGTTGCTCGGGAGCGTCTCGAAGTAGTCCGTGTAGTCCAGGTGCGTGGAACCGTTGAAGGTGCCTCCGGAACCCTGCACATGACGGAAATGCGCTAGTTTCTCGAGGTTTTCCGAACCCTGAAACATCAGGTGCTCGAAAAGGTGCGCGAAACCTGTGCGCCCCTCCGGCTCGGACCGGATGCCGACGTCGTAGACGACCGCCACACCGATCACCGGGGCGCTGCGATCGGGGGCCAGCACCACCCGCAGGCCGTTGTCGAGCGTGCGCCGCTCGACGGGGTACTTCGTCGCTGGAATCCTTGATCTCGGCGCCACACGGCGACAGTAGCGCGTCAGCCCGTGGCGCGCCCCACCCGGCGCAGACATCCGACCGTGACGAGCGCCGCGATGGCCAGTGGCAGCACGGAACCGAACGCCTCCCGGGTGCTAACCGGATCAGCCGGACGGGCGAGAGAAAACATGTAGCCGGGTTGGAGGAAGGCGTCCGCTTCCACGGGTTGCCAGAGCGCCATGTGCGAGAGGGCGCCGTCGTACAGCGCCATCGCCGCGAACCCGATCAAGATCAGGCCGGCGCAGGTGACCTTGTGGGCCACCGCGCGCCCCGCCGCCACGAAGGCGGCCGTGGCAAGGCTCGCGGGCAGCACCAGGCTGCTCGGGTACCCGAGCCACTCGCCCTCGCCGTCGGCATGGCTCCACAGTTCGAGTACCGCATACCCGACCGCGCAGGCCACGCCGCCCATCACGATGACCGCGCCCGCCCGGGTGAGCCGTCCGGCGCGCGCCAGCGCGAACCCGGCGACCGTAAGGCACGCGTACCCGATCATCAGCGGACCGATCTCCCGCAGGCCCGCGCGGAGAGCGGCCACGAGACTGGTCGTGCGCTCCAGCGGGACCTGATAGTCGATGAGTTCGAGTCCCGCGAAAGCGAGCAGGCCAGCGCCGAGCGCGACCCTGACGGCCACCGATGCGCCGCGCCCGGCTACCAGCACGTATCCGCACAGCGCCGCCCAGGCGAGGAGCCCGGACGACGGCAGGAGCGGCGAGCCGAACAGGACCCCGGCCCCGAAACGGCCGTGAACAAGGCGAATGCGAGCAGAAGCCAGCCCCGGGCGCTCATTCGGCGTATGTTGCCACACCCCCTCTTGACAGGCGGATATCCGATCTAATCCACTGGACCTACCGAACAAGTAGGGATACTCGCTCGGCGGCTGGCTCACCGTAGCGGCCAATGTGGAGCTGCCGCTCAAGCTCGGCGGTGTGCCCAGGACCGAACGCAAGGCCCGCGTCGCCGAACTGCTCGGCACCGTCCATCTAGGAGAGCTCGGGGACCGGCAGCCGCACGATCGGTGGAAGAAGGGCCGTCAGGTGGGGCGGACGGACGCTAGGACCTCGTCTACCACGTGGTCGAACTGGCGGTGGGTGCCGGGGATCGACACGTAGAGGACCGCTGCCGTGGGTTTGCCTACGTCGATGATGGCTACGGCTGCCAGCTCATCCGTCGCCTTCAGCCCCGGACGGGCGAAGTGCAGGCGGAATACCGTCACCCACGCCGGGCGGCCGCCGAGGAGCGCCTGCTCGTCGCGGAAAAGCTCCATCCGGTTGGGCTGCGGATAGTACTCGGCGCGCACGTCGGCGGCCACCTGCCGGCCGAGGCACTCCAGGTTGAGGGCCACCGCGTCGTTGTCGGCCGCCGGCACCGCCGCCGACAGGATCGAGGCGTGGTAGGTGCCGCCGCTGTAGTTCTCGGTGATGAAATGCTGACCCACCTTGTACGGCACTTCGAGGGTGCCGGCGCTCCACACTGCGTTCCACGGCACCCAAGGGGCGCCGTACGCGGCGTACGAGATGCCGGACTCGGCGTCGACGGTGCGCGGGCCGGCGGGCGGGGGCCCGGGGTCGACGGGCTGCGGTTGCTCGGCGACGACGGTAGGCGCCGGGCACATCCGGGCGAGCGGCGGGCGCTTGTCGGACGGGCCTGCGACGTCGTGGCCGAACGGGTCGGAGTTGCCGGACAGCACCATCGTCAGGATGACCACGAGCCCGATCACCAGCGTGCCACCCGCCGCACCCGCGAAGAACAGCAGGCGTCGACGGTCGCGATTGCGTTGATCGGGTGCCTCGTCAGGCCGGGTCTCGGGCGGCGGGGGCACCGGGGTGCCCAGTGCAGTCACCGTGCCCGCGCCCCATGGTCGCTGGTCAGGTGTCGCCGGCATGCTTTCCAGTGAACACCACGCCAGCTCAGCCCACCCCGCCGGCCGCCGCCCCCGCGCCGGACTCAGGTATCGACGGCGCGTGCATCTCGACGACCGCCGCGCCGCCCGGCTCGTCGAGCGCCGCGTACCACGGCGTGAAAGCGGCGGCTACCGCCAATATCAGGCCGACCACGGCGAGCGCCATTACGACGAGAATCTCGCGTACCGCCCCGGCGCTGGCATCGGTCATGTCCACCCTCCCCCAAATCCCCCATAGGACAGGATCCGGTAACAGGTGTCTTGATACAGTCGCCCATCGGACGCAATCAGATGAACTCATAGGCAGGAACCTTGCCTGTTTTGCCGGCTCTGCGTTCGGCCCGGCGGGCAGCCACCGTGAGCGATGCCGCGATGACCAGCGCCAATGTGGCCGCGAGCCAGCCGGTGACGAATCCGGCCCAGGCGGCCAGCCGCGCAACCGAGATGGCGCCGATGAATCCGCCCAGTTGCAGCGCGAGCGATTCGACCGAGACGAGGGTGGCGCGTTCGCGCTCGGTGACGCGGTTGTGCACCGCCTCGGCGGCCAGCGGCCCCGCCGGTCCGGTCAGCGTGTAGACAGCCAGGTAGCCGGCGGCCGCGAGCGCGAAGCCACCCGGGCCGGCGGAAGCGAGGCCGACCAGGCCGACCGCCGCGGCGCCAGCCACGGTGACAAGGGCGGCCACGGCCAGCGCGGACAGCGGCAGCAGCCGGCACAGCGCCGGTGCGACGGCCGCACCGGCGGCGGTGCCCAGGAAGGCGCCCGCGGCGAGCAGGCCGTAGGCGAGGGCGGCCCGCTCGGGCCCGCCCAGCATCTCGGCGAACTGGAGCGGTGCGAGCATCTCGACGCTGTTCAGGAACAGCCCGATCGCCGCGCCGTGTGCCACGATCAGCCTCACGACGGGCTCGCGCCACGCCACGCGTACCCCATGAAGGACCTGGGTGGGTACGGTCCGAAAGGCCATGCGGACGCTGCCGCCCGACCGCGTCGCGGTCTCGGTCTCGGTCATGAGCACTGCGTGCGCGATCAGGCTCACCACCGCGAGCGCCGCGGCTCCCAGCGCCGATATCGAGAATGGCGTGATCAGGCCATCGTTGGCCAGCCCGCCGACGAGGCCCGGCACCGCCCCGCCGATCGTGGCGGCGGCGCCGAGCCCGAACGCCTCCACGGCCCAACCTCGGGACAGGCCGGCCCGCAGGGACACGTCGGGGTCGATGGCCCGGATGGTGTCGACGTACCAGGCTTCGACGGGCCCGGAGCCCAGCGCGCGGCCCAGCGCGGACGCGGTCGCCGCGATCGCGAACTGCCACCACACCTGCGCGAACGCCATGCACAGCGGCGCCAGCACGAGAAACACGCCGGCGAGCAGCATCGTGCGGCGCCGCCCGAGCTGGTCGGCGAGGCCGCCGGTGGGCAGTTCAAGTAGGACGACGAGGCCGGAGTACAGCGCGACCAGGAGCCCGACGGTCGGCAGGTCGATGCCGCGGGTGGCGTAGATCAGCATGCTGACCGGGAGGACTAGGCCGGTGGCCGCCCACCGGAGCCCGATGAGCAGGAGGTACCGGCGCTGCACCCGCGCCGCGGTCAGCGGCGTCATATCGGTGACTGCTCGAAGTTGAGGAGTTGGACGTACGCGGAGATGTGCGCGACCGGCTCGTCTGGCTCGGCGGGCGGCGGGTCGGTGCGATAGCGGTCCAGCACCGCCATCAGCTCGTCGTCGAGCGCGGCGACCTGCGACGGTGTGAGGCGGAGCATGAAGTCGGACGGGCCGCCGCTGTCTTCCCAGCGCGGGTCGCGCTCCTGCGCCATCCAGCGTTGGAAGTGGTCGACGGCGCGCAGCATCTGGCGCCGCTGGAGGGCGTCGCTGATCTCGCGCCCCTCCGGGCTGGACATCTCGGCTCGGCTCCACGTGGTGATCGAGTACGTGGCGCGCCACCGCTTGTCGCGCTTGTTGGGCTGGTCGGGGTCTTCCTCGACGAACCCGTACCGGGCGAGTTGCCGCAGGTGGTAACTGGCCGAGCCGCTTGAGTCGTCGAGGCGGCGGGCCAGCTCCGACGCGGTGGCGGGGCCCTCGTATCGCAGCAGGCCAAGGATCTTCGAACGGGTCGGGTGTGCCACCGCCCGGAGCGTCTCGGCGTCATGGACGTTGCGTTCGAAATGCCGCTCAGCCATGCCACTCACCGTAAGACCACAAAGAGTATTTTGCAAAATTTCCTTTGCAGACCCGCGCTCGTGGCACGATGGAACCGTGATACCGCTCGATCTCGCTGCCCGGCTCCGCGAGGCGGGGCTCGTGTGGAAACCCGCGGCCGGCGACCGGTTCGCCATCCCCGACCGCGACCTCGACGACGACGTGTTCGTGCTCAGCAACATGACGATCGAAGTCCACGACCTGCCCGACGGCGAGATCATCGGCTTCAACGGCACCACCGAGTGGGCCCTCGACGACGTCGAGAAGGAAGAGGCCATCTGGCTGCCGCGCGAAGACCAGTTGCGAGAGCTGCTCAGCGGCACGTTCCAGTCGCTGGTGAGAGTCGGCGACCGCTACCGGGTCACAGTCGAATTCAACGGCGCGGAGCGGGGGTTCGAGGCAGCGGAGCCGGCGGAGGCCTACGGGGAGGCGCTGCTCGCGCTCATCCTGCTGGCAATGCGGTGATCAGGGCGGTCAGGCCCTCGGCGTCGAGCAGGTCCGCGGGACGGATCGTCACACCGTCGCGTACATAGTGGAACGCCGCACGCACGTGCTCGACCGGCGCGCCGGCCAGCTCCGCCCACGCCAGCCGGTACGCGGCCAGCTGCACCGCCGCCGCTGAGGCGTCCACACCAGACGGTTGGCGGCCGGTCTTCCAGTCGACGACGTCGTACCGCCCACCCGGCGACCCGAACACCGCGTCCATCCGGCCACGAATCACGACGCCGCCGATCACCGTCGCGAACGGCACCTCGACCTCCACCGGCGTGCGGTCGGCCCACTCGCTCGACAGGAACTTCTCCTGAAGGTCGGCGAGCGCCTCGTCGGGCGCGGCATCCTCGTCGGCGGCACCAGGCAACTCGTCGACGTCGAGCAGCCGGGCGGCGCCGTACCGCTGCTCCAGCCACAGGTGGAAGGCGGTGCCGCGGCGCGAGTACGGGTCGGGACGGGACGGCATCGGGCGACGCAGCGAACGGGCCAGCGCCTGCGGGTCGCGGCGCAGCGTCACGAGCTGCGACACGGAAAGGTGGCCCGGCACCGCCACCTCGATCGGGCCGTCCCGGCGGGCCTGCCGTTCGCGCTCGGCGAGGAGGACTTCGACCTCCCGCCGCCACGGACTGTCCTCCGTGGGCGGATCGGCGAGGAACGACCGCACCAGAGCGGCGGCCTCGGTCAATGCGGGACGGCGCGGGCCGAGTGGGTCGGCCGGCCACTGTGCCGAAGGCACGACCTCGGACGTCGGGTTGGCGGTGTCCGGCGTCGGCTCCGGTGCCCAGGCGACCACGGCGCCGTCGCCCGCCTGGCAACGGTCACGGATCTCGGTGAGGAACACGGACGGGCCACGCGGCTTCTTCACGCTCTCGCCCCACCAGTACCCGCTGCACAGCAGCAGCCGGCGCGGCCGGGTGACCGCCACGTACGCCAGCCGCCGCTCCTCGCGCTCGTCGTGCGCGCGCCAATCGTCGTTGAACGCCTCGACCGCCTGCGCCACCGCACGCTGGTCTTCAGCCTCGTCCAGGATCAACCGCGGCAGCCCGTCTGAGTCGCCGCGCAGCGGGAACGGCAGCACGCCCAACCCCATCAGGTAGTGGTCGGAGTTGCGCGCCGGTCCCGGCCACACGCCGCGGGTCAGCCCAGCGACCGCCACGATGTCCCACTCCAGGCCCTTCGCGGCGTGCGCGGTGAGGATCTGCACCGCCCCCTCGACCACGTCGACCTCGCCCGGCGACAGCCCGCGCTCCTCGTCTTCGGCCGCGGCGAGGAACGCCAGGAACCCGCCCAGCGTGCCGCCGTCGGAGTCGCGCGCGAACCGCGCCGCCACGTCGCCGAGCGCGTCGAGGTGGCCGCGGGCCAGCCCCGCGTCGGCGCCTACTCGCACGGCCACCTCGACGTCCAGGCCGGTCGTGCGCTCGACGTCGGCGATCAGATCGGGTAACGGCTGGTCGAGCCGGTGCCGCAGCAGGGCCAGCTCCCGCCCGTACGCGCGGAGCCGGGCGTATCCCTCGGCCGAGAACGCCTGCGGCGGGCCCGGGTCGGCCAGCGCCTCGACCAGGCTGGCCTCGTCGAGGCGGTCCGGCATCAGCTCCGGCTGGTCGGGTGCCAGGCCACGTCTCGCCGCGGCGATCGCGCGCGAGCGGCGGTACAGGGCGACGAGGTCGCGGGGGCCGATCCGCCAGCGCGCGCCGGTGAGCAGCCGCAGCAGCGACGCGCCGTCGGTCGGGTCGGCGAGCACCCGCAGGGTGCAGACGACGTCGCGGACCTCTGGCGTGTCGAGCAGGCCGCCGAGGCCGACCACCTCGACCGGTACGCCCCGGACGCGCAGCGCGTTTTCGATCGCGGGGATCTGACTGCGCACCCGCACCAGCACCGCACTGGTCGGGCGCTGCTCCACCGGGATCTGCTCGGCCAGTGCGTCGGGCATGCCGGCCGCCACCTGCCAGGCGCGCAGCATGCTTTCGGCGATCCAGTCCGCCTCGTCGGCGTACGACTCCAGCAGTGCACAGTGGACGGCCGCACCGCCGATCCGCGGGTCGACCCGGGCGGCGGCGGTCAGCTCAGCCACCTGGGCACCCGATTCGCGCAGCGGCGCCGACAGCGCGTTGGCGACCTTGAGCACCTCGGGGCGGTTGCGCCAGCTCGTGGTGAGCGACCGCTGGTCGCCACCGAACTCGGCCGGGAACCGTTCCAGCGTGCCCGCGCTCGCGCCGCGCCACCCGTAGATGGACTGGCACGGGTCGCCGACCGCGGCCACCGGGTGCTCCCCCGCGCTGAGCCGGCCTTTCCCGCCTCCGGCAAAGAGCGACCGGAGCAGCACAACCTGCGCGTGGCTCGTGTCCTGGTACTCGTCGAGCAGCACCACCTTGTACCGGGCCCGCTCGATCTCGCCGACCTCGGCGTGGTCGCGGGCCACCATGGCCGCGCGGGCCATCTGGTCGCCGAAGTCCATCGCCTCGAAGTCGGCCTTGCGCTGCGCGTACGCCCGCACGAGCGGCAGCAGCTTCAGCCTTATCTGCTGGCGGGCCAGCGCGTCCCGAACCGCGGCCGACACCTTGCCCGGCCGGTCCTGCACCTCGGCGTAGAACCGGCCGGTCCACGCCGCCAGGTCGTCCGGTGTGACCAGATGCTCGGCCAGCTCGCCGGAGAGCGCCAGCACCGCGTCGGTGACCGTGGACGGTGAGAAGTGCACGCCGGTCATGTCGCCCGTGTAGTTGCGCACCAGCAGGTCGACGATCTGCCAGCGGGACGCCTCGGTGAGCAGCCGGGCGGACGGCTCGAACCCGGCCCGCAGCCCGTGCTCGACCACGATGCGCGCCGCGTACGAGTGGTAGGTGGCCACGGTGGGCTCGCCGGCGAGCAGCTCCTCCTGACCGAGGCGCCGCACCAACTGCCCCAGCCGGGTGCGGATGCGGTGCGCCAGCTCGCCGGCGGCCTTTCGGGTGAAGGTCAGGCCGAGCACCTGGTCGGGGGCGGCGTACCCGTTGGCCACCAGCCACAGCACCCGGGCGGCCATCGTCTCGGTCTTGCCGGAGCCAGCGCCAGCGACGACCAACAGCGGCTCGACCGGCGCCGAGATGATCTCCGCCTGTTCGGGCGTGGGCGGATGCAGCCGCAGCATCCGCGCCAACTCGTGCGGCGTATACCGCGGCCCCGCCTCCGCGTGCGAAACCGGGAAGAGAGTGGCGGTCATGCGCCGCCTCCCGCAGCCGCCACAAAGCGCAGGCGAGCGCCAGCTAGCTCGGTCACGGCTCCACCACCTGGCGGCCCTTGCCCGAGATCGGGCAGCTCGTGCGCACCGGGCACACACGACACTTCGAGTTGGCCACCGCGTGGAACGTCGACGCCGCCATCGTGTCGGCGGTGCGCCGGACCATCGCGCCCGCCCAGTTCGGGTCCTCGCCCTCGCCGAGCGCGGCCTGCGCCTGCTCCTTCGCCTCCTTGGTCGGGGTGCCGAGCTGCACCAGCGAGGCGCCGCCGGTGTCGGCGCCGAACTCGTCGAAGGCGCCCGCCTCGACGGCCGCCTGGTATGCGCCGAGCTGCGGGTGCTCGGCCAGCTCCGCCTCGGTCACCGACGTCGACTTGCCGGTCTTGAGGTCGATGACGACGAGCCGCCCGTCGGCGTCGACCTCCAGCCGGTCGACCCGCCCGGTGAGCTCGATCGGGTGCGTCGGGTGGGCCAGCCGCACCGCGAACTCGTGCTCGATCGCCAGCAGCCGCCTCGGGTTGACGGCCAGCCAGCGCAGCAGCTTGTCGACCATCGCCTCGGCCCGGCTGCGCTCAGCACCGGCCATCCACTGGGCCGCCAACTCGATCGCGTCGAACCGCCCGGCTACGTACTCGATCAGCTTTCCCCTGTCGACGCTGGCGTCCTCCGCGAGCATGGCCGCCGCGTGCACGAGGTTGCCCACGCCCTGCGCCGCGCTGGCGGGCGCTCCACCGCCATGCTTTTCCAGCAGCCAGCGCAGACTGCATCGCAGCGCGCTCTCCATAGTGGACGGTGTCACCTTGACCGGCTCACCCTCGTCGACCAGCGGCCGGTCGTCGGAGAGCGGCCGCAGGCCCCACCAGTCGTCGGGGTGCGCGCCGGGCACGCCGGCGGCCGCGAGGCGGGCCAGTTCGGCCGCCGCGGCGCGCTTGCGCTCCGTGGACGAGGCGGGGTCGGTGACGGCGGTGCGCAGATCGGCCACCAGCGCGGGCAGGGTGAGAGCCCGGGGCAGCCGGTGGAGCGCCAGCTCGTCGAGCCCGTCCTCGGCATCGACGGCCGGCGCCAGCTCGTACAGGAACCGGCTCGGCTGCTCCTCGTGGTCGGCGCCGCCCACCGCCGCCGAGGCGACCGCCGTGACGAGCAGGCGCCGCCGAGCCCGGCTGATCGCCACGTAGAACAGCCTGCGCTCCTCGTCGAGCAGCGCGGAGGTCTGCCCCACCAGCGACGCCGCGGTGCCGGCACCCTCGGCACGGCCGGCGAGCACGTCGACGAGCCGCTCGGAGCCCAGCAGGCTGCCGCGCAGCCGCAGGTCGGGCCAGATGCCTTCCTGCACCCCGGCGACGACGACCACGTCCCACTCCAGACCCTTCGCGGCGTGGGCGGTGAGCAGGCGTACGGCCTCGCCGCGGTCGGCGCTGGGCGCGATCGTGTCAGCCGGCAGCTGCTGGCCGAGCACGTGGTCGAGGAACACCTCGGTGCGGGCGCCCGGCAGCCGGTCTACGAAGCGCGCGGCGGTGTCGAAGAGCGCGACCACGGCGTCGAGGTCGCGGTCGGCGGCGATCCCCCGCCACTGCAGTCCACGCTCCTCCCCCGGGTCGCCGGCCGGTCCGCTGCGCGCGGTGAGCCCGAACCACCGGTCTCCCAGGCCGCTGGCCCGCCATACCGCCCAGAGCACGTCTTCGACCGTGGCGGCCGGTCGGGCGGCCGCCTCGCGGGCCTTGGCGATGAGTTCCGCGATCGCCTTCGCAGGCGTGGCCCACCGCCGCTCGATCGCCGCCAGCTCGGCCGGGTCGCGCAGCGCCTCGACCAGCAGGTCGCCGGACGGCCGGGGATCGCCGGCCGCGAGCGCCAGCGCCCGCAGGCCCTGCCGCAGCCGGCGCTCGCCGAGCGGATCGGCGCCGCCCAGCGGCGAGTGCAGGAGCGCGACTGCCGCCGCTTCGTCGAGCCGGTCGGGCTCCAGGGCGCAGCGCAGCAGCAACAGCAGGGGCGCGACCGCCGGCTGCAGGTGCAGGGGCAGGTCTTCGGCCTGGGTCACGGTCGGCACGCCCGCCGTGTGCAGGGCCCGCTGCAAAGGCGCGAGCTGGAGCATCGTCGAGCGCACGAGTACCGCCATGCGCGACCACGGCACGCCGTCTTCGAGGTGCGCCTTACGCAGCACGTGCGCGACGTACGCTGACTCGCTGGTGCCGGAGCGGAAGGTCCGCACCTCGACGGCGCTGTCGCCCTCGGTGGCCGGCGTCAGGCGACGGTGGCCGGCGGCACCGCGCAGCCGCCGCGCCACCCGCGCGGTGGCCTCCAGCAGCTCGCCGCTCGTGCGGTAGGTGGCGTGCAGCGTGACGGTCGGCGCGACCGCGCCCGACGCTGTGCGGAACCGGTGCGGAAACACGCCGACACCGGCCGGGTCGGCCCCCCGGAAGGCGAACGTCGACGAGTCGGGGTCGGCGAACGCCACCAGCGGCTTACCGCCGCCCGCGACCATGGCGAGCAGGTCGAACTGCGCGGGGTCGGTGTCGGCGAGCTCGTCGACGTACACGTACTCGAGCCGCCGGCGCTCGGCGTCCAGCAGCGCGTCGTCGTCGCCGAGCAGCCCGGTGGCGGCCCGGATCAGCTCGGCGTTGTCGTAGGCGACCGAGCCTCGCGTGGTGGCGTCGCGCAGCGCCAGCACGGCGACGTACTCGCGCAGGAAGCTCGCGGCGGATGCCCAGTCCGGGCGGCCAAGCCGCTCGCCCAGCCGCGCCAGCTCGGGTGGCGTCAGGCCCCGCTCGGCGGCCCGCAGCAGCAGGTCGCGCAGCTGCCCGGCGAACGCCCGGGTGGGCAGCGCGGGGCGCAGGCTGGGCGGCCAGTTGTCGTCGGCGCCTTCGAGGAGCTCGCGGATGACCAGGTCTTGCTCGGGGCCGGTGAGCAGCCGGGGGGACAGCTCACCGCGTTCGGCCGCCGCGCGGCGCAGCAGGCCGAAGGCGTACGCGTGGAACGTGCGCACGAGCGGCTCGTGCACCACCCGGCCGGTGCCCGCGACGCGGCCCTCGATGCGTTGCCGCAGGGCCGCGGCCGACCGCCGCCCGAACGTCAACACCAGGATGCGTTCCGGGTCGGTGCCCTCGGCGACCCGGGCAGCGACGGCTTCGACCAGCGTGGTGGTCTTGCCGGTGCCCGGGCCGCCGACGACGAGCAGCGGACCGTCGGTGTGGCCGGCGACGTGCGACTGGAGCGGATCGTCGAGCGGCGCGGGCGCGGGCTCGGCTGGCCGGCGGACCAGCCGGTATCCGGCCCATCTGCTCACAGCCGCCTCAGCCACACCGCCAATCACACCACGCCCGTCTGACCTCTCGGGTCACGCCCTACCTAGCACGCGACCCAGGTGCGCCCGGACTTCTGGCCCCACGAACAGGTGTCGACTGTGGTGCCGGACGGCTTGCGCAGGTAGGCGGTGTCGCCGGTGTTGTTCCAGACGTACGCGCTCCGCCACCAGTAACGGTTCTGCGCGTTGTTGGTGCCCTTTCCGGTGTGCACCCAGAGCCGGCCGTTCTTGGCGGGAATGATGTAATCGCTGGTGAACGTGTAAACGTGACCCGCCTTGTCGCGGATGGTCCACCCCTTCAGGTTCACCGCCGACGAGCCGGTGTTGATTAGCGAAATCCATTCAGCGTTGAGACTGCCGTTCGAGCCGGTGTCCTTTCCCGGCGAGTCGTACTGCGCACCGTGGAAGCGCAGCGTGGGTGTTGCCGCGCCCGCCGGTGCCGCGCCAACGAAAGCGACGGTCGCGCCGAACAGCGCGGCGGCGATGAGGCCGATGGTCTTCTTCACGTGCCCTCCATCGAGATATCCGGACCACAAATTGTTGTGGATCAGCGCGGAAACGTCGCGTCCCCGATGGGGGAATTGGAGTCGTATTGGCGACTCATTCAAGCAGGGATTCAATTTTGTTCAGCGCTTCGGGCACCGATTCGGCGACGATCAGAAGGTCCATCGCGGCCGGTCGGGCAAAAGAATTCTCCGCGAGGCCAGCCAACCAGTGCACGAGACCGGTATAGAAGCCGTGCGCGTCGACGAGCACGACCGGCTTGCGGTGCATGCCGAGCATCGCGATGGTCCACACCTCGAAGAGCTCGTCGAGCGTGCCGAGGCCACCGGGCAGGGTGAGAAACGCGTCCGACTTTTCGAGCATCGTGGCCTTGCGATCGAACATCCCGTCGGTGATGACCAGCTCGTCGGAGTTGGTGTCGGCGATCTCGCGGTCGACCAGGATCTGTGGGATCACGCCGACGGTGTGGCCGTCCTCTGATCGGGCGCCATCCGCGACCGCGCCCATCATGCCGACACATCCGCCGCCGGAGACGAGCGTGTGCCCACGCCGGGCGATCTCTTGACCGGTGGCGGTGGCCAGGTCGAGCCAGCGCTGGTCGAGGGTCCGGGACGACGCGCAGAACACGCAGATGGCCGCCACGTCAGTCCTCCACCGGGCCATCGGGTGGCGTGGTCGCCTGGGCCTGCTCGACCAGGGCCGCGTCCGCCTCGACGATGTGCCGCACCGCCTCGTCGACGTCGTCGGTCACGCAGATCAGGTCGAGGTCCGTCGGGCTGACCTTGCCTTCGCCGGCCATCGTCTCGTGCAGCCAGTCGAGCAGCCCGCGCCAGTACGCCGAACCCATGAGCACGACCGGAAAGCGCGTGACCTTGCGGGTCTGCACCAGCGTGAGCGCCTCGAAGAGCTCGTCCATGGTGCCGAAGCCGCCCGGTAGGACGACGAACGCCTGGGCGTACTTGACGAACATGGTCTTGCGGGCGAAGAAGTACCGGAAATCGATGCCGATGTCGACCCACTCGTTGATGCCCTGCTCGAACGGCAGCTCGATGCCGAGCCCGACGGACAGCCCGTCGGCCTCGTTGGCGCCCCGGTTGGCGGCCTCCATGACGCCCGGACCGCCCCCGGTGATCACCGCGTACCCGGCACGGGCCAGCGCGCCGCCGAGCTGCTGGGCGAGCTCGCACTCGGCGCTGTCGGGTTTGCTGCGCGCGGACCCGAACACGCTGACCGCCGGCGGCAGGTCGGCGAGCGTGTCGAAGCCCTCCACGAACTCCGACAGGATTCGCAGCGCCCGCCACGCGTCCTTGGTCTTCCACTCCGCACGCAGCCGGGAGTCGAGCAGTCGCTGATCAGCGGTACTGCCAGGGATGGCCTCCCCACGCAGAGTGACCGCCCCGCGGTGGCGCTCCGGTCCAGGAATGCCGCTGCGCTTTATGTGGTTCATGGGATCAACCGTAGTGCGCTACGACTCGTGTATGTGATTGCAACCAATTGGGCGCCTGGCGCGTCTTACACTTCACATACCGGGTATGCACGGGGAGGGGGAACGACCGTGACCCGCATCGAGATGATCCGGCTCCGTCGCCAGATGCAGCGACGGATCCAGGAGGTCGTGGCGGAGCGCCGGCTGGCGGTCAACCAGCGGCCGGCCACCGAGAGCGAGCCATCGGGCGACCGGAAGGACACGCCGACTAGCTGAGCGCCAGCCAGCGGTGCAGCGTCGCCGCCCCGTCGCGGATCTTGCCGATCTCGACGTGCTCGTCTGGTGCGTGCGCGAGGTTGGGGTCGCCGGGTCCGAAGTTCAGCGCGGGTATACCGAGCCCGGCGAACCGCGCCACGTCGGTCCAGCCCAGCTTGGCGACCGGTTCCTCGCCGACCGCGGCCAGAAACTCGCGCGCCGGCGCCTGAGTGAGGCCGGGCAGGGCGCCGCCGGCCGAGTCGGTCACCTCGACCTCGAAGCCCTCGAACACCTCGCGGACGTGGGCCTGCGCCTCCTCTTCGGAACGATCCGGCGCGAACCGGTAGTTGACCTCGACCTCGCATCGGTCGGGCACAACGTTGCCGGCCACGCCGCCGTTGATCCGCACCGCGTTGAGCCCTTCGCGGTACACGCAGCCGTCGATCGTCACCGTGCGTGCCTCGTACGCCCGCAGCCGGTCGAGCACCTCAGCAGCCGCGTGGATGGCGTTGACGCCCCGCCAGGCCCGCGCCGCGTGCGCCCGGCGACCCGTCGTCGACACGGTCGCGCGCATGGTGCCCTGGCAGCCCGCCTCGACCATCCCGTACGTGGGCTCCAGCAGCACCGCGAAGTCAGCGGCCAGCCACTCCGGGTGCGCCTCGGCGACCAGCTTGAGCCCGTTGTACCTGTCTTCGATCTCCTCCGCGTCGTAGAAGAAGTACGTCGCGTCGAAGCGCGGCTCGGTCACCGTCACCGCCAGGTGCAGGGCAAACGCCACCCCGCTCTTCATGTCCGAGGTGCCGCAGCCGTAGATGAGGTCGCCGTCCAGCCGGGACGGGAAGTTGTCGTTGTGCGGCACCGTGTCGAGGTGGCCAGCGAGGACGACCCGCTGCGCCCGCCCAAGATCGGTGCGCGCCATCACCGTGTTGCCGTACCGGTCGACGGTCAGGTGCGGTGCGGTCCGCAGCACCTCCTCCACGCAGTCGGCGATCTCCTTCTCGTTGCGGGAGACCGACTCGATGTCGACCAGGGCGCGGGTGAGCGCCACCGGGTCGGCCAGTACCTCGGGGGTGAGCGGGTTCGCCATGGATGGCACGGTACCTTTTTCCTCATGCAGACCTTGCCAGCCTGGGGCCTTGGACTGGCCACCGTGACGCCCCACGACCAGGTCCTTGACGCGTGGTTCCCGACCGGCAAGCTCGGGCTCGGGATTATCCCGGCCGACGAGCCGCACACCACCGTGGTGGGCGAGCCGGCGCTGCCAACGCTCAAGACGGTGCCGGTGCGCACCGAGATCGGCTCGCTGGAAGATCCGCCGAAGGACACCGCCGACGTGTACCTGCGGCTGCACCTGCTCTCCCACCGCCACGTGCGCCCCAACGAGGTCAACCTGGACGGCATCTTCGGCCTGCTGCCGAACATCGCCTGGACCTCCGCGGGCCCCTGCCCGCCGGAGTGGGTCGATGAGCTGCGGCTGATCGAGCGGTCCCGCGGTCGCCACCTGACCATCTACGGGCTCGACAAGTTCCCCCGGATGGTCGACTACGTGGTGCCGGCGGGGGTCCGGATCGCGGACGCCGACCGGGTGCGGCTCGGCGCGCACCTCGCGTCGGGCACGACGGTCATGCACGAGGGCTTCGTCAACTTCAACGCCGGCACGATCGGCTCGTCGATGGTCGAGGGCCGGATCAGTGCCGGTGTGGTGGTCGGCGACGGTTCCGACGTCGGCGGCGGCGCCTCGATCATGGGGACCCTCTCCGGCGGCGGCAAGGAGCGCATCCGCATCGGCGAGCGCTGCCTGATCGGCGCGAACGCGGGCGTCGGCATCTCGCTGGGCGACGACTGCGTGGTCGAGGCCGGGTGCTACGTGACCGCCGGCTCAAAGCTGACGCTGCCCACCGGCGAGATCGTCAAGGCGGCGAGCCTGTCCGGCGCCTCCGGCCTGCTCTTCCTGCGCAACTCGGTGACAGGCGCGCTGGAAGTGCGGCACCGCAAGGGCACTGGCATCGAGCTCAACGCCGCCCTGCACGCCAACGACTGAGCGGGGGCGGGCCAGCGCCCGCCCCCGTCAGATTCCTACTTCAAGCGGTACGCGTGCACGATCGTCTGCGTGACCGTGTTGCCGCCGGTGTCGGTGGCCTTGGCCCGCAGCGAGACGAAGCCCGCGCCGCTCGGGTGCGACACGGTCGCGACCCATCCGGCACCGGTCTTGCGCAGCTTCGCCGTGCGCCACGTCTTGCCGTCGTCGTACGACACCTCGACGGCCAGCCGCGAGACGCCCGGCGTGCGCGCCTGGCGCTCCACCGTGACCGGGATCTCGAACGCCCCGCCCGACGGGGCGGCATTGGCCTCGTCCAGCTTCGGCGCGAACCGCACCACCGAGATCGGCAGCGACGCCACTTCTTCCTCGCCCACGTGCGCGGACTTGAACGTCCACGCCGCGCTGACCGCCGTGGTCAGGTCGCCGACGCTACGCGTGTCGGCCACCTCGAGCCGGTAGCTGGCTCGGCCCGCCGGCACCTCGAACTCGCCGCAGGCCGAACATTCGTTCTCGCCGACCAGCTTCCCGTTGCGGTACAGGGCGGTGCGGGAGGTGTCGGTCAGCGAGTAGCCACCGTGACCTGCCCGGTCGCCGTAGAGCGACACGTCGGCGAAGATGTAGTCGCCCACCCGCCCGAGCGAGGGCCACCAGGGGTTGGCTGGCAGCGCCGGGCCGAACGGTGCTGCGTTCCACTGGTCGCGGTACACCTGACCGGCCCGGAACGCCTTCGGCGGGTGGAACAGGTACGTGCTGGCGTCCAGCCAGCCTTCCTCCTCGTCGATCGTGCCGATCGCCAGCGCGCTTTCCCACCGAACGTCGGCGGTGTTGTAGTACTCGACGCGCCGGCCCGGCAGGTCGGTCGGCAGCACGATCGCCGAGCCACCGGTGTTCCACTCCAGGGCCGGGAACACGGTGCGCTCCGCTGTCAGCCCCGCCACGTTCTGTGCGAACTGGTGCCGCACGGTGGCCAGCTCACCGGCCCGGTAGTGCCGGGTGTACCCGGTGGGCAGCCGCCCCGGAATGCCTTCGGCCACCGCGTAGAAGTACGGCGTGTCCTCGAAGCTGCCATCCGGGCCGGGCTTGCCCCACTGGCTGGCGACGTACGAGACGAACTCGTTCGCCGGCAGCGCGGGGCCGATGTGCCGCGTGGTGAGCCGTTCGAACGAGCCAGCCCACACGCCCACGCCGTAGCTGACATCCTCGGTGAAGTGCACGAACGCGACGTCGATCAGCGCCGGGCGGGCCGAGCGCTCCGGCACGGACGAGACGACCGGCTTGGCGGTCCGCGCGTCGAATCCGATGGTCAGGTCGCCGGTCACCTTGACGGTCGGCTGCACCAGGAACGCCGCGTCGGACTCCTCTTCCTCGCCACGCGACTTGAAGATGACCGTCGACAGGTTGTAGTTGCCCTTGGGCACCCGCACCGTCGCGGTGCCGTCCTCGTCGTAGACGTCGATCGCGGCGAACGAGTCGAGCCCGAGCAGCAGGCTGAAGTAGTCTCCCGTCGCGGCACCCGCCTGGTCCAGGTGCGAGACGGTGACGTTGTAGCTCTCCACCTCCTTGTTCACACCGATGCCGGTGATCACCCGGGTGTCGCCGCTGGTCGCCACGAGCTGGCCGGAGTACAGGCCGTCTGGGCCGCCCACGGTGGTGTCGGCCGTGATGGTCACCTTCGCCTCGCCGCCCGCCGGCACGGTCACCTGGGCGGAGCTCAACGTGAACATGCCTGCCGGCGAGGCCACGCCCTTCGGGCCACGAACGTTCATGGCCAGGTCGAGGGTCACGTCGGCGGAGCCGGTGTTGCGATAGGTCGCGGTCCGCACGATCGGCTCGTCGTCGTGGTGCGGCCAGAACGGCCGTCCAAATGAGACACCGACGGGGTCGGTTGTCACGCTCTGCGCGATCGCGCGGGCCACGTCGACGCGGCCAGCGCCCTGCTGGTACCCGGACAGCGCCGGATTCGGCTTGGCCGACGCCGTGAGAGCCGCCTTGAGCTGACCCGCCGTCCAGTCGGGGTGCACCTGGGCGAGGATCGCCACCGCGCCCGCCACGTGCGGCGTGGCCATCGACGTGCCGGAGAGGGTGGTGTACCCCGTGCCGACCGGGTCGCCGATGTCGGTGCCGGCGCCCTTCGCCGCGACGATGTCGACGCCCGGCGCGGTGATGTCGGGCTTCATCGCGTCGTCGCCGACCCGCGGCCCTCGGCTGGAGAAGTCGGCCAGCTCGTCGGACTTGTCGACGGCGCCCACGGTGAGGGCCGCGTCGGCGCTGCCCGGCGAGTCGATGGTGCCGTCACCCGAACCGCTGTTGCCAGCCGCGATCGCGAAGAGCGAGCCGTACTGCGCGGTCAGCGTGTTGACGGCCTCTTCGAGCGGGTCGATCTCAGGGGTGTCGAACCCACCGAGGCTCATGTTGATGACGGTGGCGTTCTTCTCGGCGGCCGCCCACTGCATGCCGGCGAGGATCGCCGACTCGGTGCAGAAACTCGACGCACACACCTTGCCGGAGACCAGCCGCGCGTCGGGGGCGACGCCCTTGTACTTGCCGCCGGACGCGGCGCCGCTGCCGGCGATGATGGACGCCACGTGGGTGCCGTGGCCGACCATGTCGCCTTCCTCGGCCGCCTCGCTGAAGTTGCGCGCCTCGGCCACCTTGCCGGCCAGGTCGGGGTGCGACGTGTCGACGCCGGTGTCGAGCACCGCGACGGTCACGTCCTTTCCGGTGTATCCGCTCTGCCACGCGGTCGGCGCGCCGATCTGCGGCACGCTCTGGTCCAGCCGCACCTCGCGCTTGCCGTCGAGCCAGACCTTCGCCACCTCGCCGGTGCCGGAGAGCGCGGTCCACAGTGCACTCGCCCGGTCCTTGCGGGCGGTGACGGCGGCGCCGCCGACAGCGGGCAGGTCGCGCTTGACCTCAGCACCAGCCGCCGCGAGGGCGCTGTTTCCGCGCTTGGCCACACCCTTGCCGTAGGTGACGATCAACGGCACGGTGTCGCGGGCCCCGTCGTGGTATCCGGCCTTGGCGAGCCCGGTGACGTCGAAGAGCCGGCGGTCGACCTTGCCGCTGCGCAACAGGCCGAGGGCGTCTTGCGGGATGACGTACGTGGCGCCGCGGTCGCGCTGGACGGCGAACTTCATGTCCGCCCGGTCCTTCGCGGGCCGCACCGCCAGACGACCGCCGGGCGCGACCGTGACCTGGTCGCCCGTCACCAGCGTGACCGTCGTCGTGCCTCGGTTACCTGCTGCCGGCGGTGCTCCACCGCCTGGTGCCGCCCCTTCCGGTGCGGCCCACCCGGCCTGCGCCGTGCCGAGCACGAGCCCGGTCGACAGCAGTGCCATGCCGATTTTCCTGAGTAGATGCAACGCATCCTCCCCTCAGAGGTGTCTATATAGACACCGAACCCCGTTTCAGATGGGGGCCAGCATTGCATACCGAGTATGCATCCCGCTGCCCCTAAATCTCTCAGGAGGAAAATTCAGGGAAGATCTCAGGGGTGGGTGGAAATGGCGGCGATCTCGGCATCTGCGGCGTTGCCCTCGAAACGCAGCCATTCCATGGCCTCGTCGAGGCGCAACGGCTTCGAGTAAAGGAAACCCTGGCCGTACGGGCAGTTGAGGTCGCACAGCAAGTCGCGGTCGGCGGCGGTCTCGATGCCCTCGGCGACCGCGTCCAGTTGAAGCGTCTGGGCCAGCCGCACGATACCGTCCACAATGGCCTGTTGCCGTGCCGATGAGGCCACAGTGGCCGTAAACGACTTGTCAATCTTCAAAACGTCAATCGGCACCTGACGCAGATAGCTCAACGACGAGAAGCCGGTGCCGAAGTCGTCGATCGCGATCCGCACGCCGTGCTCGCGCAGGCAGGTGAGGTCGTGCCAGACCTGCTCGTCGTCGCGCAGCAGCAGGCGTTCGGTGATCTCCAGCATCAGGGCCGACGGCGGGAGCCCCGCATCCGCCAACTCCTGGCACACCTTGGACACGAACCCCGGTGTCCGAAATTGCCGCGCCGAAACGTTGACGCTGACGTACGGCTTCGTGCCGTCCTGCTTGGCCCACTGGCTCGCCGCGCCGATCGCCTGACGCAGCACAAAGTCGCCGATCGCCTCGATGAGCCCCGTCTCTTCGGCGATCTCGATGAACTCGTCGGGCGGGACGAGGCCCAGCGTGGGGTGCCGCCAGCGCACCAGCGCCTCGAAGCCCACCGTGTGCCCGGAGGCCATCTCGACGATCGGCTGGTACTCCAGGGTGAAGTCCAGGTCTGCCGCCGCCCGGTCGAGGGCGGCGCGCAGCTCCAAACGCTGGAGCACGGCGGTGTGCAGGGTCGCCTCGTACCGCCGCCACTGGCCGCGTCCAGCGCCCTTCGCGAGGCGCAGTGCGAGATCAGCCTGGCGAAACAGCTCGTCGGCTGTCGCGGCGTCAGCGGTCGTCGCCACACCCACGCTCGCCGGGGCGCTGACCAGCGTGCGGCCGCCTTCGCCGTCCCCGCGGAGCTGGAACGGCTCGGTGAGGACCGCCTGCACCTCGGCCGCGACATGCTCGGCCGCCTCGGGATCGGCCACCGCGTCGACCACAGCCGCGAACTCGTCGCCGCCCACCCGGGCCACCATCCCGCGCCTGCCCAGCACCGTGGACAGCCGGGCGCCAACGGCGGCGAGCAGCTCGTCGCCGATCGCGTGCCCCGACGCTTCGTTGACCATCGTGAAGTCGTCCAGGTCGATCAGCAGTACCGCGACGGGGCTGCCGTCGCCGGGCGGGTGCGCGACGGCGTGCCGCACGCGGTCCTGAAAGAGCACCCGGTTGGGCAGGCCGGTGAGCGCGTCGTGCAGCGCACTGTGGCTCAGCTCCCGCTCCAGCTGGCGGCGCGCGGTGACATCGCGCATCGTGATCACGAGTCCGCGTACGGTGCGGTCGGCGCGCAGGTCGCGGCAGCTCACCTCGACCTGTACCCGGCTGTCGTCGGGGCGGCGCAGGCTCCACGGCATCCACTCGCTGGCCGGCTCCTGACCGCTGCGCGCCAGGTCGAGCGTGCGCCGCACCGCCGCCTGGTCGTGCGGGTGGATGGCCGCGTCGAGCGTGGCGCACTTCGCCGGGTCGACGCCTAGCACGGACGCGGTGGACGGGCTCGCGTACCGAATCTCGTCGTCGTCGCCCACGATCAGGATCACGTCAGCGGTGCTCTGCACCAAGGTCCGGAAGTACGCCTCGCTGTTGCGCCTGTCGATCTCGTCGTTCAGCGTGATCCGTTCCAGGGCCAACGCGGCCTCGGCGGCGAGCACCTCCAGCGAGTCTCGCAGCGTGCTCAGCACCCCTGCATCGGACGCGACCAGCAGCGCACCGACCCAGTGCGCACCGGCCGACCGCACGTCGAGCACCAGCGGGCACAGCACAGCGGACTCGAACCCGCCGAGTTGCTCGGAGAGCGAGGGGTGCAACCCGCGTACCCGGAGCAGCTTCATGCGGCGGGCCGCGACGGAAGGCGACCCGACCAGTGAGGCCACCGCCGGACCCCAGATGCTGAGCGCGGTCGTGGGGATGCCGTCGGCGTGGTGCACCGCGAACACCACGCGGTATCCGGTGTCGGGCGGGACCAGCCGTCCGACCGCCGTCCGGACCGCCCGGTCGACCTCGGCCACGCGCGTGGCGGAGACCATCGAGCCAGCCGCCTGGCGCAGCGCCCGCTCGCGGGCAACCGACCGGCGGTGCGCCTCCATGGAGTCGGTGAGCCGGCTCAGCACCAGCCAGAACACCATCGCCGAGCAGACCGCGATGACGGCGCCGTCGCGCACGTCGCCCATCATCGCCTGGACCAGCAGCACCCCTGGGCCGACCAGCGCCGCCAGACCGAGCAGCACCATCCACACGCGACTGACGTCGCCGTGCCTCGCGTCGGCCGGAGCGGTCAGCCGGACCATCGACGGGTGCAGCGCCGCCGCACCCCACGCGGCGTAGAAGAGCAGCCAGCCCAGCTCTGCCGGCTGGCCGTTCTCCCAGCCGCCCTGCATCTCGGCGCCCGCGTACACCAGGTCGGCCGCGAGCAGGCCGGCGGCGCCCACCGTCAGCAGCGTCGCCGAAACGGCACGCCGGGACACCACCAGGAGCCGGAGCGTGGTGGCGAGAACCAGCAGGTTGCCCAGGGCGTACGCGGCCGCCACCGACTTCTCGAACGGATCCCGGCTCGCATCGGTGACCTGCGGCCCGACGACCAGTACCCAGAAGAGGAGTGCACCCGCCGAGACGAACACCAGCAGGTCGAGAAGGCCGGAGCGCGCTCTAATGGTGGTGCTCGATCGGGTGAACCCCCAATAGCTGGCCGCCACCAATGGAAAGACCGACAGGTAAAGCACGTCCGCCAGGAACGGCACGGATTGCGACTGCGAGTCAGCGGCCGCGTTGAAGACGAGATCGCCAGCCGCGAAAGTCGCGATGCCGGCGGCCAGCAAGGACCACGGCAACCAGCGCCTCGGGCGGTGCCGCACGACCCCGTACACGATCGCGGCGGTGCTGCTCACGCCCACCGCGGCCCAGAAATGCAGATGGAGTGCCGGCAGGGCGAAAGCGCCAACCGCCAGAATGCTCATCCACAGGCCGTAACCGACCATGATCTTCCGAGCCGACACGAGCCTCCCCTTCACGGGCTGCGGCACGACGGACCGTACTCCAAATCGGTCGATCAAGGAATTGTTCGGGCGGCTCGATCTGTAGGGTGCGAAATCGTGGATCAGGCGCTGAGCCGGTCAGCGGCGGCGGCGACCCGCTCGTCCGTGGCGGTGAGCGCCACCCGCACGTGTCGCTCGCCGGCCGGGCCGTAGAAGGCACCGGGCGCGACGAGGATGCCCCGGGCCGCGAACCAGTCCACAGTGGCCCAGCAGTCTTCGCCCCGGGTGGCCCATAGGTAGAGCCCGGCGGTCGAGTGCTCGATCTCGAAGCCGGCCTTGATCAGCATCGAGCGCAGGGTCTCCCGCCGGGCGGTGTACCGGGCGCGCTGCTCCGCGACATGCTCCTCGTCGCCGAGCGCGGCCACCATCGCGGCCTGCACCGGTGCCGGCACGATCATGCCGGCGTGCTTGCGTACCGCCAGCAACTCGGCCACCAGTGCCGGGTCGCCGGCCACGAACCCGGCCCGGTATCCCGCCAGGTTGGACCGCTTGGAGAGGGAGTGCACGGCGAGTACGCCGTCGTATCGGCCGGCGGTCACCTCAGGCGCCAGCACCGACACCGGCGTGTCGTCCCAGCCGAGCGTCAGGTAGCACTCGTCGCTTGCCACCACGGCGCCACGCTCGCGCGCCCAGTCGACGACCTTGCGCAGGTGCGCGGTGGGTAGCACCCGGCCGGTGGGGTTGGACGGCGAGTTGACCCACACCAGCCGCACCCGAGCCGGGCCGACCGCCGTGAGCGAGTCGCTGCGTACCGGGGTGGCTCCGGCCAGCCGGACGCCCACCTCGTACGTCGGGTAGCAGACCTCCGGGATGACGACCACGTCGCCCGGGCCGAGGCCGAGCAGCGTCGGCAGCCAGGCCACCAGTTCCTTCGAGCCGATCGTGGGCAGCACGCCCAGCGCGTCGGCGGTCGCGCCGCAGTTACGCACCGCCCAGTCGGCCAGGGCGGCGCGCAGGCCGGGTGAGCCGGCCGTCAGCGGGTACCCGGGCGCGTCGGAGCCCGCCGCGCGCGCGTCGCGGACCGCCTGCGGCACCGGGTCGACGGGCGTGCCGATCGACAGATCGACGAGCCCGTCCGGGTGTGCCGCGGCGGCCCGCTTGGCCGGCGCAAGCAGGTCCCACGGAAAGTCCGGGAGCCCGGAGGTTCTGCTCAGTGGGCTTCCTCGCGAGGCGGCTGGGCCGCGACGAAGGTCGCGTCCTTTTCGACCTTGCCGATCTTGGAGGCACCGCCGGGCGAGCCGAGATCCTCGAAGAACTCGTAGTTCGCCGCGGTGTAGTCCTTCCACTGCTCCGGCACGTCGTCCTCGTAGAAGATCGCCTCGACCGGGCAGACCGGCTCACAGGCCCCGCAGTCGACGCACTCATCGGGGTGGATGTAGAGCATCCGGTTGCCCTCGTAGATGCAGTCGACCGGGCACTCCTCGATGCACGCCTTGTCGAGCAGATCAACGCACGGCTCGGCGATGATGTAGGTCACGGGTCTTCCTCTCCGCAAGCGCTGCAGGCACTGCCGCACTTCTCCACAGCTTCTAGGAGCCTAGTATCACGCCGGAGAGGGGGTGGAAAGTGCTCCGGCGGCAGGATGTGGGACACCGAGTCGTGGTGCGGCGAATTGTCGGTACTCGTAACAATCGTCCGCTTTACTCCGACGCACTTGGCGAACTGATCGAGGTGTCCGAGACCGATCTCACTCTGGCGACCGCGAAGGGCCCGCTCCGCGTACCACTGGATGAGATCCACCGGGCCAAGCGGGTGCCACCCTCGCGGCGGCCGAACGCCACGGACGTCGTGGCCCTTGAGCTGGCGTCCAATGAGACCTGGCCGGCGCCCGTCCAGGACCGGCTCGGCGGCTGGCTGCTGCGCGCCGCCGACGGCTGGAGCGGCCGGGGAAACTCCGCACTCCCGATCGGCGACCCCGACCGCCCGCTGGAGGCGGCCATCGACGCGATCGAGCGGTGGTACGCCGACCGCGGCCTGCCCGCGCTGGTCAACACGCCGCTGCCGCTGGCCGCGCCGGTCGGCGCGGCGCTCGACGCGCGCGGCTGGGGCGCCCGCCCGCTCACACTCGTCCAGACCGCGCCCCTGCCGGCGATCACCAGCACCGTCGAAGTCGATCTCGCCACGTCACCCTCCGAGGGCTGGCTGCGGATCGCGGGCGATCGGAAGGGCGGCCTACCGGGCGCCGCGCGCCACATCCTCACCGCCGTGCCCCAGGTCCGCTTCGCGCACGTGTACGGCCAGCCGGGCGAACTGATCGCGATAGGCCGCGGCGCCGTCACCGCCGACCGGCGCTGGCTGGGACTCTCGCTGATCGAGGTGGTCCCCGAGGCCCGCCGCCGCGGCCTTGCCCAACAGATCATCGGCGCCCTGTCGGCGTGGGCCGCCACCTTGGGCGTCTCTCGCGCCTTCCTCCAGGTAGAGGAACGCAACACCCCGGCGGTAACTCTCTACAGCCGCCTAGGCTTCGCAACCCACCACGCCTACCTAACCCGCACACCCCCACCCCCATAAACCCACACGGCCGCCACAGCGCCGCTCAAGCCGCGCCGCTCAAGCCGCGCCGCTCAAGCCGCGCCGCTCAAGCCGCGCCGCTCAAGCCGCGCCGCTCAAGCCGCGCCGCTCAAGCCGCGCCGCTCAAGCCGCGCCGCTCAAGCCGCGCGCCCCCGTCCCTTCCGTCGATCAAGGGCATACGCACGCGGTTGGATCTCTTTTCCGCGTGCATTCGCCCTTGATCGATGCGAAAGCCCTTGATCGGCGAGCGTCAGCGGCGGACCGGACGGCGCGGCTTCGCCAGCTTCGTCTCCGCAAACCGCTTCAGCGACTGCGAGCGGTAGTCCCAGCCCAGCGTCGTGAGGATCAGGAAGCCGACGAGCGCGCCGCCGATGGAGAAGCCGCAGTAGAGCCAGATCTGCGAGAAGAAGTCGCCGGCCCCGCCCTCGAACGGGGCGTCACCGCTGATGAACGGCCCGACGAAGATCGTCAGCACCATCGCGGTGAGGACGGCGGCGCCGATGTCCGCGATCCACCGGCCGGCCGGATACCGCCGGCCCCAGATGAACGCCATCGTGGCGAGGATCAGCCCGATCGCGACGAACATGACCAACGAGATCCGGTCCTGCGCCTCGTTGTCGCCGTCGAACGCGAAGCGGGCGACCAGGCGGGCCGCCACGTTGACCGCGAACAGCACGCCCGCGAGCACGCCGACCGGCAGCCAACGATCCTTCATCTCAACCTCCCCGAAGCAGTACCTCTCCTTTACCGCGCGGCCGGAAAATCCGCCAGGCATGACGAGTAAACCCTCGACTACGGCGCGTGGCAACGCGCCGATCAAGGGCTTTCGCATCGATCTAGGGCGAATGCACGCGGATCGGAGATCAAAGCACGTGCGTATGCCCTTGATCGGCGGAAGGGGTGGGGGCGCGCGGCGCGGATGGTGGCGCGGACGGCGGCGGTGGGGGCATGAGCATCAGGCGGAAAGCGGCCATTGCGTACGCAATGGCGCCTGTGAAGATCATCGTGATGCCCACCCAGCTGTTGCCGTCGATGACCTTGCCGCCCGAAGGGCCGACGAGCAGCAGGTCGCCCTCGGCGGTGCGGCCGGAGGCCACCAGCATCACGCCGAGCCAGGCCACGGCGGGCAACGCGATCGCCCACTTCCGCCCCACGGTGGTGTAGGCGAACCAGCCCAGCGCCAGGTTGGCCGCCACCGCGAGCACCACGGAGACGCCAACCAGTTGCCCGCCGACCCGCAGGGGCGCGAGCAGCAATTCGAGCACGGCGGTCAGCACCGCGGCGAATGCCGCGATCACACCGCCCGCCGTGCGCAGCGCCGCGTGCGCCAGCGGCGCGAACCGGGACGGCGGCTGGGGCTCCACGGCCGGCTCCGCGGTGGGCGTGCTGGACAGGCTCATACCGGCAAACCGGCGAAAAGGTCGCTCTCCCAGCCGTACGGGCCGCCGCCGGGGCCCTTTTCGCCTGACGCCAGGGTGTAGTACTCGACGCCCATGAACTCGCTGCCGAAGTTGCCGGCGATCGAGTACAGCCAGGACGTCTCCGGGATCTGGGTGGCGTGCGCCCGCATGGCCGCCACCTTCGCCTCGTGGTGGTCGGTGCCGTCGATCCGGGCGGCGACCTGGTCGTCCGGCGTGCCGAACGGGAAGTCTTCGATGCGCTCGATGCCCTCGAACGGGTTGTCGCTCGACTGCGCGAACGCGCTGATGCCGGCTTCGAGCACGCTCTTCGGCATCGCGGTCCAGTAGATCTTGTCAGGGCCGAAGCCCTCGGCGCGGGCCAGCTCGGCCGCGCGCATCGCGACCCGGTGCGCCTGGATGTGGTCGGGGTGACCGTAGAACCCGTTTTCGTCGTACGTGACCAGCACCTGCGGGCGTACCTCGCGCATGATCTCCAGAAGGTAACCGGCGCCTTCCTCGACGTCGGCCTGCCAGAAGCTGCGGGGATGCTTGTTGGTCTCGAGGCCCATCATGCCCGAATCGCGGTAGCGCCCGGCGCCGCCGAGGAAGCGGCGGTCGGTGACGCCCAGCGCGGCGCACGCCGCGTCGAGCTCGGCCAGGCGGTATCCGCCGAGCTGGTCGGCCTCGGCGGGCCCCAGCAGGGCGAGCTCGGGCACGTGGATCTCACCCTCCTCACCGAGCGTGCAGGTCACGAGCGTGACCTGGACGCCGGCGGCGGCGTAGAGGGCCATGGTCGCGCCGGTGCCGACGGTCTCATCGTCAGGGTGCGCATGCACCAGCATCAGTCGTCGTGCCACCCGCGTCACTCTACGCGCGCGCGTAGAGATCACCACGTTCCGGGCAGACACGCCCGTGGCGGTCGGGCACCGCGGCCTCCCGGATCTACGATCCCAAGTGTGGAGTATCCAGAGCTGGCAGCCCGCACCCGCCGGTTCACGCGCGGCGCGCCACGGGCGGTGAGCGTCGCGAGCGACGGATCGCGGGTGGTTTTCCTCAGGTCAGACGGGCCGGAAGCGACGGCCGACGCGCTGTGGGTGCTCGATGTGGGCACAGCGTCCGAGCGACTCGTCGCCGACCCCGCGGCACTGCTCGCAGGCGGCGATAGAGGCGCCGAGGACCTGCCCGCCGAGGAACGCGCGCTACGCGAGAGGCTGCGGCTCTCCGCCGCCGGCATCGGGTCGTACGCGACCGACACCGCCGCGCGGGTCTGCACGTTTCCGCTGGCGGGGCGGCTCTTTCGGGCCGACCTGGTGCGCGGCGAGGTGACCGAGGTCGACACAGCCGGGCCGGTGGTCGACCCTCGGCCCGACCCCGCCGGCACGCGCATCGCGTACGTCACCGGCGGTCACCTGCACATCGTGCATCCCGACGGCACCGACGCCATGCTGGCCGGCGAAGAAGGCGGCGTCACGTGGGGCCTCGCGGAGTTCATCGCGGCTGAGGAGCTCGACCGGTACCGCGGGTATTGGTGGTCTCCCGACGGCCGCTCGATCCTGGCGGCACGGGTCGACGAGTCTCGGGTGCCGCGCTGGCACCTGCACGACCCGGCCCGCCCCGAGCAGGCGCCCAGCTCCGTGGCGTACCCGCACGCCGGCGCCGCGAACGCCGAGGTCACGCTGCACCTGCTCGACCTCGACGGCGGCTGGGTCGACGTCCACTGGGACCGTGAGACGTACCCCTACCTCGTGTCCGTGCACTGGGCCGAGGGCGGCCCGCTGATCACCGTGCTGCGCCGCCTCCAGCAACACGGCCTCGTGCTGTCGGTCGACCCGCGCACCGGCGAAACCCAGGTGCACGCCGAGCTGGCCGACCCGCGCTGGGTGGAGCCGGTCGCCGGTACGCCCAACCACCTGCCCGACGGCCGGGTGCTGGTCGGCGGCGAGCTGGCGCACGACGGGTACGACGCGCGCTGCCTCTTCGCCGACGGCACGCTGCTGACGCCGCCGTCGCTATACGTGCGCCGGGTCGTGGGCCGGATGTCCGGCGGCTCCGGCTCGCCGGACCTGCTGGTCGAGGGCAGCGAGGGTGAGCCGAGCGAGCAGCACTTGTATCGCGTGCGCACGGCGATCGGCGGGGGCGGCGCCGAGATCCGCGCGTTGACCACGGCACCGGGCTGGCACTTCGGCGCGGTCGGCGGCGACGTGGTGGTGATCGGCACCGCCTCGCTCGACCACGCGGGCACACAGTGGACGGTCTGGCGGGGCGACAAGCAGGTCACCGCGCTGAATTCGCTGGCCGCCAAGCCGCCGTACGCGCCGCGCCCCACCCTGGAGCGCGTCACCGACCGCCGGCTCCCCGCCGCGGTCGTCTACCCGCGCAGCCACGTGGGTGGCCGGCGGCTGCCGGTGCTGCTGGACGTGTACGGCGGGCCGGGTCACCAGGAGGTGGTGGCCGCGCGCTCGCGCTGGCTGGAGCGGCAGTGGTGGGCTGACGCCGGGTTCGCGGTGGTGACCGTCGACAACCGGGGCACGCCGGGCGTGGCTCCCTCGTTCGAAAAGGTGATCCACCGGCGGGTGGCCGACGTGGCGCTCACCGACCAGGTCGACGCGCTGGCCGCGCTCGCTGGCAAGCACCCCGACCTCGACCTGGACCGGGTGGCCGTGCGGGGCTGGTCGTTCGGCGGCTGGCTGGCCGGGCTGGCGGTGCTGCGCCGGCCCGACCTCTTCAAGTGCGGGATCGCCGGAGCGCCGGTGACCGACTGGCACCTGTACGACACGGCGTACACCGAGCGCTACCTGGGCCTGCCCGAGGACAACGCGGACGTGTACTCGCATCATTCGCTGGTCGACCTGGCGGCTGAACCGGCCGACGTTACCCGGCCTCTGCTGCTGATCCACGGGCTCGCCGACGACAATGTGGTGGCCGCACACACGCTGCGCCTGTCGGCGGCCCTGCTCGCGGCGGGCCGCCCGCACTCGGTGATTCCGCTGACCGGTGCGACCCACATGGCGGCGGGGGGCGTGGCGGAAAAGCTGCTCGCGCTGGAGCTGGACTTCCTGCGGCGCAACATCTGAAGGTGGAGGGCGCCCGTCCGGCGCCCTCCACACCTCGGTGACTACTGCTTGACGTACGCGTTCACGAACGCGGGGTACCCGAAGACGCTGGAGATGAAGACGCCGCCTGCCTTGGAGCCGTGCAGGTAGTACGCCACCTCCACGAACAGCGGCACGGCGGGCGCCTGCTCCTTCATGATCTTTTCGTCGATCTTGGACCACTCCGACGCCTGGGCGGACGGGTCCATCGCAAGCACGCGGTCGAACTCCGCGTTGATCGCGTCGTTGTTGAAGTAGGACGTGTTGCTGTTGCCCTCAGCCTTGATCGAGCGACCGTCGAAGAGAACCGGCAGGATGGCCGCGCCACTGGGCCAGTCGGCGGCCCACTGGTCCAGCCAGATGTCCCACGGGTTGTCCTTCTTCTTGGTCTCGTCGAGCTTGGCGTCCGCCGGGATCGTCTTCACCGTGATCTTGAAGCCGGCCTTCTCCAGGTTCGTCTTGAGCTGCGTGCCCAGCTCCGTGGAGTCGTCGCTGATACCCAGCACCAGCTCGGGCGCCTTGCCGGCGAGCACCTCCTTGGCCTTCTCCGGGTTGCCGGTCGCCCCGGCCGGATACGCGTCGTACTCCTTGTAGCCGATCGTGGCGGGCGGCATGAGCGTGGTCAGCGGCGACGCGACGGTCGTGCCGCCGTACACGGTGATGAGGCCCTGCCGGTCGATCGCGTAGTTCAGCGCCTGCCGGACGGCGAGGTCGGTGACGCGCTGGGTGTTGATGGTCAGTCGCCATGCCGACGGGGTCGGCGAGGTGATCGTGCGGCCCTTCAGCGTCGCGTCGGCCTCCACCTTGGACACCAGTGAGGACGGCACGCCATTGAACGCGAGCGCGGCGGCGTCGCCGCCGGTGTCGGCGATCACGCGGTTGGCGCCCGCGTCCGGGTCCGCGCCGAAGGTCCATACGAACCTTTCCGGGTACTGGTGGCGCACCGGGTCGGTCTTCGGGTCCCAGTGCTCGTTGCGCTCCATCACCAGCTCCACGCCGGGCGTGTGCTTGGTGATTTTGTACGGGCCGGACGAGAACGGCTGATTGTCGAGGTTGACGCCGGTGTCCTTCGCCGGCGGCAGCGGCGCGCTGGACGGCAGCGACAGCGCGAACGGCAGGTCACACCGCGCCCTGGCGAACTCGAACTTGACCGTCTTGGCGTCCGGCGTGGTCAGGCCCGGGGGCAGCGACGTCTTGTTGGCCTTGAAGTCCCACTTGGTGTCGTAGTCGGCGCTGTCGGCCAGCCACTCCTGCACGTACGTGGGGCCGCCGGTCAGGTCCGGGTCGAAGGAGCGCGCGATGCCGTACGCGATCTCCTTGGACGTGATCGGGGTGCCGTCCTCGAACTTCACCCCGTTCTTGACCTTGTACTCCCATACCTTGCAGTCCTTGTTGACGTTCGTGCCGGGCGTCTCGGCGAGGTCACCGACGAGTGTCAGGTTGCCCTTGCCGTCGTCCTTCCAGGTGGTGAGCGAGCGGGCGTACAGGGGCGCGTTCATCAGGCCCGCGAACGAGTAGACGCGCTGCGGGTCAAGGTGCGAAATCTTGTTCTCGCGGATGATCGTGAACGTGCCGCCCTTCGTGGCGCCGGGCACCTCGGCCGCCGGACCCATCGAGTCCTTCGGGTCCGTGGCGATCACGCCGGTGGCGGTGCGGGTCTGGTCGACCTCCTCGCCCTCGTCAGTGGTCTTGCTACAGGCGGCGCTTATCACGAGTACCAGGGCCGCGGTGGCGGCCACTTTAGACCTCATCTGTACCTCCCCTGGGGTGAGGCGATGCCTGATGGATCTTCACGGAGCTGCGGCACCACAAGATCCATCAGACACCCCCTATGACAATCGGACGCGCGGATCGATGGCCGCGTAGAGCAGGTCGACCACGAAATTCGCGACCACGACGAAGACCGCCGCGATCAGAACGGTGGCCATGATCATGGGAAGGTCGCCGCCGCGGACGGCGTAGACCGCGGTACGCCCGAGTCCCTGGATGCCGAAGGTGGTCTCGGTGATCACCGTGCCGCCCAGCGCCGCGCCCACGTCGAGGCCGGCGATCGTCACCAGCGGCGTGATCGCGGCGCGCAGCGCGTGCCGGCCGTACACCGTGCGTTTCGCGAGACCCTTGGCCCGCGCGGTGCGCACGAAGTCTTCCGAGAGGGTCTCCAGCATCTGTGCCCTGGCCAGCCGCGCGTAGATCGCCGAGAACAGGAACGCCAGCGCCATCCACGCGAGCACCAGGCCGCTCGCCCAGTCGAGCGGATTGTCCAGAATGGACGTGTAGTGCGGCACCGGCACGAGCTTGAGCTGGTACGTGAAGATCAGCAGCAACAGCGCACCGACGAAGTACAGCTGCATCGAGGCGCCGGTGAGCGAGAAGCCGATGGCGAGCCGGTCGAGCAGCGTGCCCCGCCGCAGTGCGGAGAGCATGCCGAGCCCGACGCCAAGCAGCAGCCACAGGATGGCCGCCGGGATCACGATGCTGAGCGTCACCGGCAGCACCCGGCCGAGGGTGTCGGTGACCGCCTCGCTGTTGACGTACGAGTACCCGAGGCACGGCGCCTCGCACTTGCCGCCCTGGGCGCTGCCGAGGTCGCGCCCGACGAAGATCCCCTTCATGTACGCCGCGTACTGCTCGACCTTCGGGTCGCGCAGGCCCAGCTCCTGGCGTACCCGCTCCAGGCGCTCGGCGTTGCAGTTCTTCGGGCACATGCCGGCGACCGGGTCCTTCGGCAGCGCGAAGAACATCAGGAAGCTCACCACGCTGACCGCGAACAGCGTCAGCGAGACCGACAGCAACCTCTTGATCAAAAATCGGATCATGGCGACCTCTAGCGGGACGACTTCGGATCGAGCGCGTCGCGCAGCGCGTCGCCGAAGAGGTTGAAGGCCAGCACGAGCGCGAAGATCGTGACTCCGGGGAAGAAGACGTATGCCGGGTCGGTCTGTAGGTAGGCGATGCTCCGGAAGATCATGGCGCCGAAGTCGGGAGTCGGGTCGACGATGCCGATGCCCAGGAAGGACAGCGCCGCCTCACCCGTGACGTACGCCGGCACCGCCAGCGAGAACGACACCAGGATCGGCGCCCACAGGTTCGGCAGGAGCTGCCGGAACAGGATGTGTCCCAGCCCGGCGCCGCTGGCCCGGGCCGCCTCGACGAACTCACGTTCGCGCAGCGAGATCACCTGTCCGCGTACCAGGCGGGCGGTGCTGGTCCAGCCGAACGCCGCGAAGATCGCGATCAGTACGGCCACCCGGAACCACGTCGGCACCTCTTCACGCGGGCCGTAGAAGCGCAGCTCGACCGGGCGCATGACGGCCAAGGCGAAGATCAGGAACGGCAGCGCGAGGGCGAAGTCCGTGATCCAGCTGATCACCGCGTCGACCCAGCCGCCCAGGTAGCCCGCGACGATGCCGGCGGTCACCCCGATCGCGGCGGTGACCAGGGCGGACGCCAGCGCGATGAAGAGCGAGGTGCGCAGCCCGTACACCATGCGGATGAAGATGTCGCGGCCCGTTCCCGGCTCGATGCCGAACCAGTGGTCGGCGCTGACACCGCCGGCGTACCCGAGCGGGATGCTGCCGCGCCGGGTCAGTAGGTGCTTGAACTCGTCGTGGGGCCCGACGCCGTACAGCGCCTCGATCAGCGGTGCGGCGAGGGCGACGAGCACGAGGACCAGCAGCGTGCAGCCGCTGATCACCGCGGTGCGGTCGCGGCGGAGCCGCCTCCAGGCAAGCTGGCCGGGCGAGCGGCCGACGACGCCGCGCTCAACCGGTACGGGATCGGTCGCCTGCACCGGCTCGACTATCTCGGGGGAAAGGCTCACGACAGCTTCCCTCCCTCCGGGCTGAGCTCCTGGCTTCCCTCCGGGCTGAGCTCCTGGCTTCCCTCCGGGAAGTGGCACGCCACGCCCGCCGCCAGCGGCGGTTCCTCCTTGGCGCAGATGTCCTGGGCCTTCCAGCAGCGGGTCCGGAACCGGCAGCCGGACGGCGGGTTCATCGGCGTGGGCACGTCGCCGGAGAGCCTGATCCGCCCCTGCGACTCGCCGAGCTTCGCCACATCGGGTATCGCGGACAGCAGCGCCCGCGTGTACGGGTGCCGGGGACGCTCGTAGATCTCGGCGCGCTCGCCGATCTCGACGATCCGACCCAGGTACATCACCGCCACCCGCTGGCAGAAGTGCCGCACCACGGCCAGGTCGTGCGCGATGAACACGAACGCCAGCCCGAGGTCGCGCTGCAGCTGCCGCAGCAGGTTGATCACCTGGGCCTGGATCGAGACGTCCAGCGCCGAGACCGGCTCGTCGGCCACGATCAGCTTGGGGCGCAACGCGAGCGCGCGGGCGATACCCACCCGCTGCCGCTGGCCGCCGGAGAACTCGTGCGGGTACCGGTTGTAGTGCTCGGGGTTGAGGCCGACCAGTTCGAGCAGCTCCTGGACCCGCTTCTTCACCCCGCCCGGCGGCCGGATCCCGTTGACCGTCAACGGCATAGCGACGATCCTGCCGACGGTGTGCCGGGGATTCAGCGACGCGTACGGGTCCTGGAAAATTATCTGGAGGTCCTGTCGCAGCGGGCGCATCGCGCGGCGACCCACGTGCGTGATGTCGCGGTCTTCGAAGATGATCCGCCCGCTGGTCGGCTCCAGCAGGCGCACCAGCATCCGCCCGGTGGTGGTCTTGCCGCAGCCGGACTCCCCGACCAGGCCGAGCGTCTCCCCCGCGCGTACGGCGAAGTCCAGCCCGTCGACTGCCCGCACCACGCCGCCGCGGGCCGGGAAGTGCTTGGTCAACCCCTCGACGGCGAGCAGGCTCATCGGGCCTCCTGGTAGAGCCGAAGGCGGTCGGGCTCCGGAAGGTGACAGGCCACCAGGTGGCCGGGCTCTGCCGCCGGCAGCAGGTCGGGCACGTCGTCCCGGGAGCGGTCGGTCGCGTGCGGGCAGCGCGGGTGGAACGCGCAGCCCGAGGGCAGGTTGATCAGGCTGGGCGGGTTGCCCCGGATGGGCACGAGGTCCGCGTCCGCGTCGCCGTGCAGCGAGGGCACGCTGGAGAGCAGCCCCCAGGTGTACGGGTGCTGTGGCCGGCGGAGCACCTGCTGGGCGCTGCCGTGCTCGGCCACCCGACCGCCGTACATGACCAGCACTTCGTCGGCGACCTGGCTCACCACCCCGAGGTCGTGGGTGATCAAGATGATCGCGGAGTCGAAATCGTCCTGAAGGTCGCTCAGCAGGTCGAGGATCTGCGCCTGGACGGTCACGTCGAGCGCGGTGGTCGGCTCGTCGGCGATCAGAAGGTCGGGGTCGTTCACCAGGGCCATCGCGATCATGGCGCGCTGCCGCATGCCACCCGAGAACTCGTGCGGGTACTGGTCGGCCCGGCGTTCCGGCTGGGGGATGCCCACCCGGTCGAGCATCTCCACTGTGCGGTGTCGCGCCTCGCGCCGGGTCGCGCCCGAGTGGTGCACCCGGTACGCCTCGGCGATCTGGCGGCCGACGGTGTAGTACGGGTGCAGGGCGGAGAGCGGATCCTGGAAGATCATCGCCACGTCGCGACCGCGCAGGCGGCGCACCTCTTCCTCGGCGAGCCCCACGATGTCGCGGCCACCGATCAGGATCTCGCCGCTGGTCCGGGCGCGTTTGGGATCGTGCAGTCCGAGCACCGCCAGGCTGGTGACGCTCTTGCCGGAGCCCGACTCACCGACGATGCCGAGAGTCTTGCCGCGCTCGACCGAGAACGAGACGCCGTCCACCGCGCGCACCACGCCGTCTTCGGTGTCGAACCGCACCCGCAGGTCGCGGACCTGCAGATATGGGCCGTCGCCGACTGGTCGCACCGGGCCTCCTCCGCACTCGTTCGTAGAGAACTTACAACGAGCTGCGAAGACTGAAAATATTCTACGTCGTTACGACTCGGTTTCGATGGGCCCTCGCCCCGCGGCCCTCGATGTGCAAGAGAACTTTTATACCGCGACACGCCGGTAGGAGCCCATGGAAGGCTTGTGCCAAGAGTTCCGGTCTCGCGACCTCGGGAGGTGACAGTGACAGCCATGATCCCCACCGACCACGGCGCGTGGACCGAGGAGGAGTACCTTGCCCTCGGCGAGACCAAGGACCGCATCGAGCCATCATCGATGGATCTCTCTTCATAAGTCCGTTCGCAAGCGTCTTGCACCAGGTCATCTCCTCCGAGCTAGTTCATCTGCCGGCCCGGGCCCGGGAGTTCCGTGTCCTCGGGCCCCTCAATCTCCGGCTGAAGCGGGGCCGGATACTGATCCCAGACATCGTGATCACATCGCCGTTCGACTTGGATGTGGTGGTCGCACCGGTCGAGGCGGTGCGGCTGGTCTGTGAGATCACGTCGCCGAGCGACGAGGCGCACGACAAGGTGCTCAAGATGCACTACTAAGCGTTTCCAGCCTCGGGATCCGCCTGATCTGCCGGCTCGCCGTCGACGCCGCCGCGACGATGGCCAGCCACGTCGCCAGGGCGGCGAAGGTCCACACCGCGCCCAGGGTTCCCAGGGATATGCCGCCGAGGAGGGCGCCGACAGGGCGGGCGCCCCAGCCGATCATTCGGGAGACGCCGTTGACGCGGCCCTGGAGCCGATCGGGGGTCAGGACGTAGCGGTAGGCGGCATTGGTGGTGTTGAAGATCGGACCCATCAAGGCACCGACCGTGTAGACCGCGCCCAGCACGAACACGGTCGGGGCCAGGGCCAAGGCCACCAGTAGCGCGACCCACCACCACAGGGCGCCGAGCATGATCACCTTCGGGGCGACGAGGCGCTGGGCCGGCGGGGCCACCAGAGCGCCGGCGATCGCGCCCACGCCGAACAGGCCAAGGAGAACACCGACAGCGGCCGAGGAAGCGCCGAGGTCGGTGGCGCGGACGATGATGGTCAGGCCGAGGGCACTGAAAGCGAGGTTGCCAGCCGACGCGATCGCCACAAGGGCGCGCAGGAGGTCCTGGCGCCACAGCCAGCGGACGCCCTCGGAGATCTCCGCCAGCAGGTGGCGGCGCTGCGCTACCTGCTCCTCCCCCAGGCTCCGCCGGATCGGGACGATCAGGGCCAAGCCCACCACGTAGGACACCGCGTCGGCAGCGAACGGCATCGCGTGACCCAACCCGAAGAGCAAACCACCAAGGGGCTGACCGGCCAGGTCGGCACCCTGGTCGCGGGCCTGGTTTTGGGCGATCGCCGCTGGCAACTGGGATTTCGGTACCACGTGCGGCAGGGCGGCGGTCTCGGCAAGCAGAAAAAAGACGAACAGCGTCCCCTCGACGAAAGCCACGACCATGAGGTGACCGATCGTGATCCGCCCGAGCACCACGGCCACCGCGACCGACGCCAGGGCGACCGCCCGGCCGGCGTCGGCGGCGAGCATGATCCGCTTGCGGGGCCAGCGGTCAACCAGGGCACCCGCCGGCAGAAACCAGATCAGGAACGGGGCTGCCTGCGCGGACGCCACCAGGCCGGCCCACGCCGGTGAGCCGGTCACGGCCAGCACGAGCAGCGGGTACGCAAGGCCGCTGATCCGGGTGCCGAGCGTCGACGCGACCTGACCCGTCCACAACAGGAGGAAATCGCGGTTTCGCCAGAGAGGGACCGGCATCGGACCACCCTCGCGGCGACCCAAAATAGGGCATAAACGGCCTGCTGAGGGTCGTACCGTGCGGGAGCCGTCCCAATCGACCGGGGGTCGACCCTGCAATTCCGGTCCCTCGCCGGTCACCCCCGGCCTTGGCCAACGCACGAGTTCGATGACATTGGCCCGCCCGCTGGTGGGGTCGGGGTCATCGGCTGAGCCTCAGCGGCAGCTTTCGCAACCCGGTCAGTAGAGCAGCAGCAAGGAACTCGGGTGGTTCGTCGGGGATAGTCCGCAGCGACGGATACCGGTCGAGCAGGATGTTGAGCACCACCCTGCCCTCCACCCTGCCCAGCAAGGCGCCCAGGCAGAAGTGGATCCCCCAGCCAAACGCCACATGGGCGCTGGAGCCACGGCTGGGATCGAAGGTGTCCGGGTTTGGGAACACGCGTGGATCCCGGTTTGCGGTGGCTAGCCAGACCATGAGCATCTGGTCGGCGGGGATCTTCTCGCCACCGAGTTCGACCTCACGCGTGGTAGCCCGGCTCAGCGCGGCGAAAGGCGTGAGGAACCGCATCGACTCCTCGATCACCGCCGGAATGATCGAACGGTCGGCCCGGACCCGGTCCTGCACCTCGGGAAACGCGTCCAGGCAAAGGACGGTGTTGCCGAGCAACATAGTGGTATTGAGGTGCCCGGCGATCAGCAGCGGAAACGCGAAGTTCACTACCTGGTCGTCGGTCAGGGGCTTACCATCTATTTCGGCTACGACCAGCGTGGTGAGCAGGTCCTCGCGGGGCTTCTTGCGCCGCTCGGCAGCATGTTCAGCGATATAGGCCCGGAATTGCAGCATGCTGTCTGTGTGCTTCTGCACCTCCTGCCTTCGCTCCTCGCTCTGTTCCAACTGCGAGGGCTGATTATTGCGCTCGAACATCCCGGCCACCCATTTTTGGAACAGGTCGCGGTCCTCCCTCGGCACGCCGAGGATGTCAGCGATCACGATGACCGGCAACGGGAAGGCCAAGTCGGTGACGAGCTCCAACCGTTCCGTGCCTGCCTCGTCGAGTAGCTCGTTCGTGAGGGCCGCGATCTGGGGTTCGAGACTGGCGACGGCTCTGGGCGCGAACGCAGCGGTGACCAACTTCCGCAGCTTGGTGTGCTGGGGAGGGTCCATCAGGGTGATCATCCCGTCCAGGGACACGTCCTTGCCCTCGGCCCTGGGCCGGCGATGTTCGGGGGTGATCCGGAGAAGGTCGGAGGAGAATGTCGCGGGATCGGCGAGGGCGGCCTGCACCTCCGGATAGCCGTAGACATGCCAGAGGCCCGCCGACTCGTCAAAGCAGACCGGCTTCTCAGGCTGCTCTCCGCGCAGCCAGAACTGTGTCTCGTGAGTTCTCCACACAGCCCGCACCTCCCTCAGTTTTCCGTTCCATCCAGCCGGGTCGCTGGTGTCGAGCGCGGTTTGCCGGTCATCCGACCGAGGGTGAGCGGCAGTTTTCGTACTCCGGTCAGGAGAGCAGCGGCAAGGAACTCGGGCGGATTGTCGGGGATAGTCCGCAGCGACGGG
>NZ_JBAKHX010000002.1:0-211877 GCF_036906915.1 Micromonospora sp. CPCC 206061 | reverse complement strand
CGGCCCGGACCCGGTCCTGCACCTCGGGAAACGCGTCCAGGCAAAGGACGGTGTTGCCGAGCATCATGAAGGTATTGAGGTGTCCGGCAATCAACAGGGCAGATGCGAAGTTGACCGCCTGATCGTCGGTCAGTGGCGATTCGACCAGCGCGGTAAGCAGATCCTCGCGCGGCCTCTTGCGGCGCTCTGCAGCATGTTCAGCGACATAGGCCCGGAATTGCAGCAAGCTGTCCGCGTGCTTTTCGACCTCCTGCTCCCGCTCCGCACTTTGTTCGAGTTGCGAGGGCTCATGGTCACGCTCGAACATCCCAGCGCCCCACTTCTGGAACAGATCGCGGTCCTCCCTGGGGATGCCGAGCATGTCACAGACCACGATGGACGGCAGCGGGAATGCCAAGACCTCGACAAAATCCATCCAGTCCGTGTCGACCTGATCGAGCAGTTCGTTGGTAAGAGCCGCGATCTGGGGTTCAAGACCGGCCACGACCTTAGGGGCGAACGCACCACTAATCAACTTCCGTAGTTTGGTGTGCTCGGGAGGGTCCATCAGGGTGATCATCCCGTCCATGGACACGTCCTTGCCCTCGATCCTGGGCCGGCGATGTTCGGGAGTGATCCGCAGAACATCGGAGGAGAACGTTCCGGGATCAGCCAGGATCGCCTGCACCTCCGGATAGCCGTAGACATGCCAGAGGCCCGCCGACTCGTCAAAACGGACCGGCTTCTCAGGCCGCTCTCCGCGCAGCCAAAACTGCGTCTTGTGACTCTTCCACATAGGACTCTCCTCCCTCAGCTTTCCAGTTCCAGGATGGTCCAGTCGCCCACCACGAGGAGTGACTCCAACGACAGGCCGACGTCCGCCGCCACATCACGGACATGTGCAGCGGTGCGCTCCCTGCCACCGAAGTAGACCAACATGCGAAGGTCACTTTCCGTTGCCACGGCGACATCGGCAACCAACTCGTCGATGACTATGACTTTCCCGCCAGCCCCCGACGCCTCGGCGCACCGGCTCAGGATGGTCCGCAGGTCCGCATCGCTCCAGTTGCTTTGAATCCGTGACAGGACGTATCCGCCGGCGCCGCGCGGCAGCGGTTCGAAGAAGCTCCCGGCGACCACGTTCGCTCGTTCGCTCAGTCCGGCTTCCTGGAGGGTGCGCTTCGCGGGTTCGGGTGAACGATCCACCACTGTGCCCCGTAGCGCGGGGTGCGCTCGCAGCAAAGCCACGAGAAGTGTTCCGTCGCCGCCACCGATGTCGACCACCTCGCCGAGCGCCGCCCAGTCATATGCCTGCGCGACTTCACGCGCCCTTCGCTCCATTCCACGGGCCAACGCGGCATCGAACTGGGCACTCCACGATGGATTCCCGTCGAGATCCTCCCAGAAGGTCCTGCCGTACTGAGCGGTGTAAGCGACTTCGCCGGTCATCACCGTTTCAAGAAGCCGGGTGAACGACATTTCGGCCCGCCCCAGCGCGCTACCCAGGTCCAACCATGGCGGCGTGGCACCGGGGCCACTCTCGACGAGCATCTGTTCGCCCAGCGGCGTCAAACTGAATGCACCGAGATCATCTCGGTGGAACAGCCCGACAGATACCAGGTGGAGAAGCACTCGCTCCAACAGGTCGGCCTTGGCGTCCACATCATCGGCCAGTTCCTTGATCAACCGCCGCCCCGCCGCTATCCGGTGGGCGATGCGCAGAGTGACGGCAACTCTGACGGCCATCGGTGTTGCTAAATCGGCCAGGTCCTTCAACGTGATATCGGAATTGGACATTCGGCCCCTTTGAAGCGTCACCGTACGACTGGCCATCGAGTGATACGAGCGGGCATCCACCACAAGAGTTCATTGATTCGGTGAACCAGGCCTGCCTGGATGAACGCCTCGATCTCCGCCGTTCCGAAGTCCGAACGGGTGGCGCCTCTGAGCAGCGAAGCCAACTTCTCCTCCTGCGTTTTACGCATGAGGATGCGTCGTTGCGTTCCGCGCCGCGAGTCGACGATTTCGATGAACCCCGCGCCACGCCGGTAGCCGCATTTGTTCATGTGCCAGGAGCGGCGCCACTGATCGAGAATGGCAGCACCGTCGTCTCCGGCCAGGGAACGCGGAGGATACAGATGACTGAACAGCTGCCATTGCCCGGCTTCGGGGCCGAGATCCAACTCCCAGTCGACCGAGATCCCGCGACCGGTGAACTCCCTCACATGCGTAAGCATGCGGACGTTCTCGCGTTCGCGGGTCTGGTCCGCCTGGCCGATGACGACCGGACCGGGCAGAGCGACATGGAGCGCACCTTTTGCGAACAGGTCCGACGCGATCTGGACGGGATCATCCGCATACCGCACCTCGCCTAGATACATGTCGTCGTCCGCCAGGGCCCCGTCGTCCCGCCCCCGCCAGCACCGCAGCGTCGTCCGTACGTCGGTCTCGGGTGCTCGTCCCGTGCGCTGGAGTAGGGCGGGCACCAAGGCCGGGGCGTCGTCGCCGACCACGCAACGCATCAGGTCCTGGTTGGCGTCGTGCGGCACGACATGAACGACCTGATCGGCGTCCTCGAAAAGCAGGCCCAACATGCGCCACTCGTGAAGGAGTGTCGACACCTCGGCTGCGGTGACGCGATGGACCCCGGCGAGAAGCTTGCTCGTCAGCGCCGCTCGCGTATGTGGTTGGTCCAGCAGCCGAAAAGCCGCAATCTCCCAGGGCTCGTCGATCCGCAAGGTACGCCAGGCGAAACCGGGCCGAGTATTGCTCAGAACGATGGAGCCACCCAGGTCACATTGGGTCAACCGGCCTTGAGCGAACTCGTGTTGCCAGGTATCCACCGCCTTCTCCAGTCGTTTTCCATGCTCGACTGATATGCCCCGGTGCGCGGTGTCGAAGACATAGGCCAGGTCGCGCAGCTCTGCCTCCGGAAGATCGTAGATCACCGCGTAATGAGCCGCGGGTCGCAAGTTGTCGAAGCCGAGATCCGGACGGTTGAAGTAAGGGCTGAAGCGTTCGATGGCTATGCGGGTGGCCGCGTCCGGCGGCTGGAGGTGTTGAAGAGCTGGAAACTGACCTATCGCTTCGTCGTAATCCTGTTCTGTCTCGCCCGGAAAACCGTAGAGGTAGTTCCAGGCGACGCTGAGGCCGACTGATTCGGCATCTCGCAACATGCGGACGTTGTGGCAGCCCGATACGCCTTTGTCCATGAGCCGCAGAACATGGCTGCTGAGATTTTCGATGCCGGGTTGCACGTAGTAAATGCCGGCGGCGACGAGAGCTGCCAGCTGTTCCCGGCGCATGTTTGATTTGATCTCGTAGCTGATCCGGAAGTCGTATCCGGTCGCCGCCAGCTTTGGTACGGCCGACCGCAGATAACTCATATCCATGATGTTGTCGGCAACTGCGACATTGAGCACCTGGTGCCGTTCGGCCATCGCGCAGATTTCGGTGACGAACTCGTCCGGGCCTTTGCTGCGGAATTCCATGAAGGAGCCGTTGAGTCCGCAGAAGGTGCAATGGTGCTTCTGCCCCCACCAGCAGCCGCGCGAGCTCTCGGCCACCAGGTGGGGTTCGGCCCAGGAGCCCGCGCGGGACTTCGCGTGTTGCTCGAAGTAGTCGGTGTAGTCGGGCGTCACCAGGGCTGAAGCCGGCAGGGGCGCCGCCAGCATGGCGTTGGCATGTGATGTTCCCGCTGCGTCGCGCCAGCAGAGACCGGGAATGTCGATGGGCTCCGACTTGTCGGCGAGGCAGGTGAGGAGCCGGGTGAAGGACACCTCACCTTCGCCACGGTTGACATAGTCGACGAACGGGAAGCAGCGGTGAAGCGCGGCGCCCTGCGGGCCATCGCAATTGCCTCCGCCGAGCACCGTTACGACCTCCGGTGCCATCTGCTTGATGAGCTTGGCGGCGGCGAGCACGGCACTGTTCTGCGCGAACGTCGTAGAGAATCCGACGACGTCGGGCCGGTCGTGGAGGATGCGGCCGACAAGTTCGGCGACATACTCGGGAGCCAGGGCATGCAACTGTCGCCCCAATGCGAGCATTTCCTCGCTGACCGACCCGGCGACGAGATCGGCGAACTCTTCGTTTCGCCATTGCTGATCCCCGTACAGTGCCGAGGAGAAGATCCATTCGCTGAAGCCGGTGAAGTAGGAGGTCCAGCAGAAATTGTGCTGCTCCGGCGTCACGCCAACCCGTTCCGTAATCCAGTCCAGAAAGTCCAGATTGGCGTGCACGGTCTCGATCCGACTGGCCGGGAACTCGTCAGTGACGCGTTGCCTCAGGATCCCCAGAGCCAAGGACGGGAATTGAATGGAGGCCCAAGGCATATTGATCAATTTTACGTACACCAAGCGACTCCTTCACACTGAAGACCGACGTTCGGAATTTGTTCGTCCGCCACGACGCCGAGGTCCGCAGCAAGAAGTTGACCGAGCAGCGACCTGCCCGGCTCGGTGTTGGCAATCAGAACTCCGCCCCGCTCGACGGCCTGCGACACATGCCGTTTCGGCAGCTGATATACCTTCTCCCGGATCGGATCTGCCACCAGGAGGACCGTGGCGTCCGGACTCAGTCGATTCGGCGCGGATCGGATCCAAGGGTGCGGACGCAGCGCAGCGAGGGGTTCCGCAGCGGATTCGGCCGGCGCGCCGATGATGGTGGAGATGCGACTCACCGTGGCCTTCACCCGTTGCAGGGCGTCGGTACGTCGAAGTCCGCCAATCACCGCGTGGCGTACCCCGACCCGGCCGCTCAGATAATTAAGCTCCCGGTTATCGGCAAAGCGCGCGGAGGCGTCCAGAACCACCCCGAAGTCTCGCGGATCGGCGCTGAGTCGGGTGCCGGGCTCGGCTATCAGCAGTTCGACCACGTCGACGCCGAAACGGCCGCGGTTCCGTTCAAGAAAACGGACGGACGCTTCATGCTCGTCCTCAGTCTCGTCCAAGAGCCCGCCCATTATGGAAAAATTGATGCGAATATTCACCGCCGCAAGGTTGTCCATAATCGTCTGGAAGTCAGCAGCCTCGACACCTTTGTCCAGCTTGTCGAGCAGTCGCTGCGAAACCCCTTCGTAGCCGATCGCCATTCCGTCGCAACCCAGTTCGGCCAGTTCCTTGCAGAAGTTCGGGTCGAGCAGCACCGGTTCCAGCCGGTTCCGGGTGTTGAAGTGAACCTCCAGGCCTCTTCCCCGCACCAGTCGCATGGCCTTGACGACCAGTCGCAGATTCGAATTCTCGTCGACGATGGTGACGAATCTGATTCCGGTACTTCGGACGGTTTCGCAGATCGCGTCCGCGAGTTGCCCCGGGGAGGCCTGTTGATATGCGCCGTGGTCAAGTGACCGGTTGCCATAGGAGCAGAAGATGCAGCGGCCCCAGTAACACCCGACGCAGGAGACCACGGACACGGCTGCGCTCTCCGTCAGGTAGGACAGCACCTTCAGTCCGTCGTAGTCGGGCGCACCCAGGTCCTTGAAATGCAGAGTGGGCGCTCGGCCGGGGGCGGTCGCCCCTCCGGTGCTCACCCACCTCATTCCCGGCACGTCATGCCGTACTGCCGTTCCCGTGAGATGAGCGAGCCAGCGTTCGAGCGGTTCTTCGCCCGCCGTGATGCACAGGGCATCCACCGCGGTGCGGACCGAAGCCATCCCCGCCAGGTCGTCATGTCGCAGCATGACCTGTTGTCCGCCGAGGCAGATGCGCACGCCGGGGCTCAGCCGACGGACCCACAGCGCAATCAGCAGTGCGGGCAGCAACTGGCTGAAGAAGGGGACGGAAATGCCGACGGCCCGCGGAACAGACTGGTCAAGTGCATCCGTCAGCAGGTCGCGCAGTGTTCGAGTGGCGACATCGAGCGATCCGACCTCGGCTTCGGACAGCCGCAGCGCCTCCTCGTCAAGCGCATCAAAGGCGTCCCACACGCGTGACAGCGCCGAGCGTTGCAGGATGAGCCGGGTCGACCGCCGGGCCAACTCCACCGCCCGCGTGGCGCCGAGGGTATGGGCCGGGTGCTTCCTGAGGACGAAGTCACGAAGCTCCCCGCGAAACTGAAGCGCGGCGTCGGCAACGGCCGCCTGATACCAGCTGTGCACGTCGTGCGCCTCATCAAGGCCGCGCACCTCGTGCGTGAGAGCCGGACCGTCGAGCAGCCGATGAATCATCTCGATGCCCAGGTCGACCTGGTGCGCGCTGTAGCCGGACCGGCGAACATGACCGGCGAGGTACGGCAGGCTGAGATACGGAAAGAAGGTCGCTTCCGACATTGGCGGGAGTAGCAGCAGAAGATCCACGCCATCCGTCCAGGTCTGGGTCGTATCCCTATTCCCGCGCTCCGGCGCCTCCGTTCTTTCTTGGCGGCGCCGGAGCTTACGGCTGGATTCTGAGTTCTCGCCGGCTGGTTAATCAGCGAGAGCCGGGGGCAGCCTCCCGGGCAGCGGAGCGCTCCGCACTGCGAACTTCACCAATTGCATTGTCCGCGTTCTGGGTGAGGTAGTTGTACTTGACCGCAGTGGCGCCGTTGACCTGCGATTCACCCATCTCCGTTACGTGCAGTTCGCCGAGCGTGTCGTTGTTTTTCATGAGACCTCCTTGCGATAGGTTACCCGAAGTCCGACGTGGACTCGAGATTGCTGCAAATGGCAGGAAGGATCCGACGAAATATCAAACTCTCATTGATCACGTTGACGGATAGGGTGACCGGCAAGCCGCAATCGGCGCTGTCAGTAGTCGCTTCATACGGACTCGTTCCCTGACGCCTACCGGATAGTCAAGACCACCGTCGGTCAGAAGAACAGGAGATTGACCGGCAACTAACCTGCAACTCACTGGCAGTTTGATCGGCAACTTCAGCAGCACGTCCTCCTCCCGCCGGCCCGGATGCGCGGCGAACCACCACATGAGGGGCCAGGTCCGCATGGCACAGTTGCCTCGGTCGACTTCGTCGACACCCATAGCCGCCCGCGACCTGCGTTGCCGGCACTCGACGGCGAACATCCACGCCGCCCGCATCCGTACCTGTTCCCGCTTGACCCGCCCGGCTGCGGACAGACCACCACTACCGGCGTGCCTCATACCGCCGGCACTGAACCACCCTCATCGACGCTCACGCCGACACGCCGCATGTGACCAGCCAGACCCGGACCCAGCCCTTCAACCGCTGTACGACGGGGCGCTCCGCGGCGCCAGTCCGACGGTAGTGCGCGTTTGCCCAGTCAACCCGCGAGCAGTAGTGCCTCGTCGAAGTCCGGGACGTCGATCGTCCAGACGCCGTCGCAGAGCGCGAGTCGGCGCGGTGTGATCACGATCAGCGCGCACATACCGATCGCCGGAAGGATCGGCCGAAGGCAGGCGCCGTCCGCGACGTTGTCCAGCACCAGCAGGGCGCGATGGGTGTGCAGGGCGTAGCGTAGTCGGCTAGTCCAGTCGCGAGCTGTCTCAGCACCGGCGGGGGTCGCGTTGTTGATCGAACAGGTCGCCCTGGTCTCAGCGGTGATACCGAGTACCCGCGCCAACCGCAGCAGGAAGCTGGTGGGGTCGTTCGAACAGGCATCGACGTAGAACTGTCCGTCGGGGAAGTGCTGCCGCAGCAGGGAAGCGACATGCACGGCGACGGCCGTCGTGCCACTTCCTGGCGCACCGACCAGTTCGACGACCCGGGATGGGCGGCGAGTGGGCCCGGCCGCCTGTTCCAGCCTGGCCGGCTCCTCAACGAAGATCTGTGCCATCACCTCGCCCAACCGCTCCAACACGTGTTGTGACGGTGGGGCCGATGGCGGCGGGGCCAGCGACCGCACGCCGCCGCCGGATGGGACGACTCGTAGCGGCTCGGTGCGGACCCGGCGCCTCGCCAACCGGCGGAACCTCTCCAGCTGGTCGCCCTCGATCCGCAGCGCCTCGGCCAGCAGCGCGACCGAGCGGTGACGCGGTCGTTTGGTCCGGCCACGTTCGAGGTCGGAAATCGCCCGGATGCTCACGTCAGAGCGCTCCGCCAACTGCTCCTGGGTCAAGCAGGCCCGTTCCCGCAGCGACCGCAGCAGCTGTGCGAATCCGGCCTCCTCCGTGACGTCTCCGACGCCGAAATCACCCGGCCCGAAACCTGTCGTATTCAAGTTTCCCCCCGTGAAAGTTCGAGGTATCCGCCGATGTCACCACGAGGGCATCCGGCCGGCAGATCCAGCCGCGACCGGTAGCCCCGCGATATCGCTAGGAAGCCGCGCCGGAACGCACAGACCCCGCCCACCTCCCCCGGCAAGCCCATCCCCGACGCCTGATGGTCGAACCGGGCCTAGCCCACCTGTCGGCGATGCTCAGCGTGGTGTCGTCGTTGCCGAGGTCAGCAACGACCTCGGACTCGTCGATAGGTGGCTCAACCTCGGCGCGAAGGTAGGCCAACCGCTCGAACGCCCGGTCTAGCTGGCCGGTTCTGTCCTTCTGATTCATGGCGATGTGTCCCCGCGAGTGCTCCACGCCACCGTCAATGTGACGTGTCCGTATTTTCGGCGGACTAATCACGAAAAAGCAACCTCGTCGGATGGTCAGTTTGTCCCCGGGTCGTCTAGACCGTGCCCGCCCGGCGAATGCACGCGGAAGCGTGGCTTCCCGGCGTGCCGCACTCGGCCAACGGCCAACTGGATTCCGCAGCTAATGGGGGTTCTGGGCGACGGATCAGGGCGAACCTGCTGGTCGGCGGTGTGGAACCTGGTGGGATCGGTGTCTCGCCTAACACGCTTGCGAACAAGCTCCTTTGCCTGCCTGGGCAGGTCACTGCGTTCTCGGGTAGTCGCTGGTCACGGCGGTGATGAGGTCGTGCGGCGGCGGTTGGCGCGTCGGGTGGCGCGGGCGATGTTGTGTCGCCGTTGGTTCGGTAGATGTGCACATTTTGGCTGATCGACAGGTTCGCGGATTTTGAAGTTAGCGATGAAAGCCGCCGAGTAAGCCGGATCAGTGACGATCAGGGGCATGGCGTCTCGCTGACCGAGCTTATCGATCAGGCTGACGGCGAAATGAAGCTGCGAACCACCTCCGGTATCCCTCATGCCGGTGGCGCTAAGCCCCACCCGCCGTCGTATGGGCGACCAGCTCCGGTAGCCGTAGCCGTTTCAGCACCACGCGGACAAGTCCGAGGCAACGTCACATTGGCATCTTCGTATTGAAGCTGATGGTACCTGCCGACGCTTTCGCATCGCTCACGCGACACTTACGGATACTGACTGCCTCGCCGGCGCGGCGCGGCCATTGCCTGTTCAAGCTGTGTGCCGGTGAGCCCCGGCGACGACCCGAACGCGCGGGCTCGTCCACAGTGGATGGCACATCGAATGTGGTGCGGGCCACCGTCACCAGATGTCAAGGGTGGACGAGCCCATCCCTCGGGTTCCGCGTAATTCTGGGGTGGGATAGAGCACGGATCAGGGTCTGAGGGTCGCGGCACCTGTTCATCACCGGGGGTGGAAGGTTTCGTCACGGGGATGGGGTCACGGAACTGTTGAAGGCGAAGGCCTAGCTCGGCGGGCCTGTTACGACGACTCATGGCGCCCACCGTCGGTCATGGGATGTAGCCGGACGACAGGGATGTCGCGGGCCGTACGCTGCTGATATTGATCCCACTGGCCGAACACCTCGACCAGGTACGGCCATACCCGCGCCTTCTCTTCCGGCGACAGCGCCTCCGCCCGGGCCGGGAAACGTGCCGTCCCCACGCGGAGCCGTACGTCCGGATCCGCCACGATGCTGTGGTACCACAGCGGATGTTTGTCTGCGCCGCCGTTGGACCCAACGATCAGATATGACCCGGCGTCCCGCGCGTAGATCAGGACGGTACGGTGCCAGCCGCCGCTTCGGCGGCCGCGATAGTCCAGCAGCAGGCACGGCGCACCGCTTGCGATGGTCCCTTCCGTCCCTCCGGACTCCTCGTACAGCCGGGCCTGCTCGGCCACCCACCCGACCGGGCTGATCCTCACCATCTCGTCGGACGCCTTCGACCCGCCCATGTTCCCCCACTTCAACGATCGACGCCGATGCCTCCTGGAGATCGACAGTAGTCCGACTCGCCGATATCGCAAGTCTTGTTCGCATTCGCATGGCGGCCGGGGTGTTGTTCTTCGTACTCCCAGCGCCGCCGTGGGACGGTGGGTTGATGCTCCTGTCGACGGTGGAACGTTGAGCGAGGAGCAGATCGCCCGGGTCGAGGGCGCCGACGGCACCGCGCGGATCGCGTCGGGCCCTGTCCAATGTGGACGGCGTGGTGCGCGCGGCGCGGGCCGCAGCGAAGGCGCGGGCCGGCGCTGGGACGATCGAGCTGCCGCCCGGCCGGTACGAGGTGGTGATGGAGCCGGCCGCCGTGGTCGACGTGCTACAGAACCTGTCGCTCTACGGATTCAACGGCAAGGCGTGCCTCGGGATGACCCGCTGGCCCGACGGTGGTTGACTTAGCCTCGTGACGGACGACGCGCCCACCCCCGCGCCCGCTTCCGAGCCCACAACCGGCGCGGACCGCCGGCGACGGCGGTTCCTAATCATCGCGGGCTCGGTGCTGGCCGTGCTCGTCGTCGCGGTCTGCGTGGGCGGCATCGCGTTCGTCAACGCGATCAGCCGGGTCGCCGACCGGATCGACGAGAGCGAACGGGGCGTGGAGCGCACCGACGCGGCATGCCTGGAACTGGAGCGGCGGCTCAACCGGCTGAGCCCGCCCGGAGCAGCCGCCGACTCGCGGCAGCGCGCCGCGGCCGTACGGGGGGAGAACGCCGCGATCCGCCCGTTCCTGACCGAGCTGGAGCAGATCCGCGAAGACCGGGACGCGCACTGGCGTGACTGGATCGAGTCATGGCGCCAGCTCGTCGATGCCCGGGTCACCTACGCCGACGCGCTCGACCGGGAGGCTGGCGGCGGCGAGCCGGCGTTCTTCGTAGCGCCGCAGGGCCGGCACGGCACACCGGTCGTCGAGCGCCTCACAGACGACTCGCCGGACTCGTGCGGTGGCGCGATCCGGCGTCTGGCCGGCCCCGACCTGTGACCGGACGGCAGTAGGTAGGACTCCCTTGCAGGCCACCCGCACGGCCCGGCGTAACGTGTAGCCGAAAATCGACGCGGTTGCGCCGTTAGGGAGACGTAAAGGATGACCACTACGGCAACGAGGCCGGGAGGGGCGCGCGCTCGCGCCGCTATTGCGGCGAAGACGTTGCGCACCGACAACTGGCGGTTGGCCCCGTTAATCACGGTGGTCGGGCTCGGCGGGTGGGTCGCGTACGCCACCGTCCGGGTCTTCATGCACAAGTGGTACTGGGTCGACGAGTACCACTACCTGACGCCGTTCTACTCGCCCTGCATCACCGACCGGTGCGTGCCCGAGGCGGCGCATTTCGGCACCTACCTGCCCGGCTGGTGGGTGGTGCCAGAGGCGGCGTTCAGCCTGCCGTTCCTGCTGCTGTTCCGGCTGACCTGCTACTACTACCGGAAGGCCTACTACCGGTCCTTCTGGGCGTCGCCGCCGGCCTGTGCGGTGCCGGACGGCCACAAGACCTACAGCGGCGAGACGCGTTTCCCGCTAATCTTCCAGAACGCCCACCGCTATGCGTTCTACGCCGCCGGCATCATCTCGGTGATCAACACGTACGACGCGATCCTGGCGTTCCACAGCCCTGAGGGCTTCGGCTTCGGGCTCGGCAACGTGATCCTCGTCCTCAACGTGGTGATGCTGTGGGCATACACGCTGTCGTGCCACTCCTGCCGCCACATCGCCGGCGGGCGGCTCAAGCACTTCTCCAGGCACCCGGTGCGCTACCGGTTCTGGACGTTCGTGTCGAAGCTGAACGTCCGGCACATGCAGCTCGCCTGGATCACGCTGGGCACGCTCGCGCTGACCGACTTCTACATCATGGCACTCGCCGCCGGCTGGTTCGGCGACCTGCGGTTCATCAACTGAGGGCACTGATATGGCTACCCGAATTGAACGACACCACTACGACGTCGTCGTCATCGGCGCCGGCGGTGCCGGCCTGCGCGCCGCGATCGAAGCTCGGCTCGCCGGCAAGAAGACCGCGATCATCTCCAAGTCGCTGTTCGGCAAGGCGCACACCGTCATGGCCGAGGGCGGCGCGGCTGCCGCGATGGGCAACGTCAACAGCAAAGACAACTGGATGGTGCACTTCCGCGACACCATGCGTGGAGGGAAGTTCCTCAACAACTTCCGGATGGCCGAGCTGCACGCCAAGGAGTCGCCCAGCCGGATCTGGGAGCTGGAGACCTACGGCGCGCTGTTCGACCGCACCAATGACGGCAAGATCTCGCAGCGCAACTTCGGCGGCCACGAGTACCCGCGGCTGGCGCACGTCGGCGACCGCACGGGCCTGGAGCTGATCCGCACGCTGCAGCAGAAGATCGTCTCGCTGCAGCAGGAGGACAAGCGCGAGTTCGGCGACTACGACGCCCGCATCCGGGTCTTCGCCGAGACCACGATCACCGAGCTGCTGCTGGACGGCAACAAGGTCGCCGGCGCGTTCGGGTACTACCGGGAGTCCGGCGAGTTCGTGCTCTTCGAGGCGCCGGCGATCGTGCTCGCCACCGGCGGCGTCGGCAAGTCGTACAAGGTGACCTCGAACTCCTGGGAGTACACCGGCGACGGGCACGCGCTCGCGCTGCGGTCCGGCGCCACGCTCATCAACATGGAGTTCCTCCAGTTCCACCCGACCGGCATGGTGTGGCCGCCCTCGGTCAAGGGCATCCTGGTCACCGAGTCGGTGCGCGGTGACGGTGGCGTGCTGAAGAACTCGGACGGCAAGCGGTTCATGTTCGACTACGTCCCCGACGTCTTCCGCAAGCAGTACGCGGAGACCGAGGAGGAGGCGGACCGCTGGTACACCGATCCGGACAACAACCGGCGCCCACCGGAGCTGCTGCCTCGCGACGAGGTGGCCCGAGCCATCAACTCCGAGGTCAAGGCGGGCCGCGGCTCCCCCGCCGGCGGCGTCTTCCTCGACGTCTCCACCCGCATGCCCGCCGAGGTCATCCGCAAGCGGCTGCCGTCGATGTACCACCAGTTCAAGGAACTGGCCGACGTCGACATCACGAAGCAGGCGATGGAGGTCGGGCCGACCTGCCACTACGTGATGGGCGGTGTCGAAGTCGACCCCGACACGGCCGCCGCGGCGGGCACCGTGCAAGGCCTGTTCGCGGCCGGCGAGGTGTCCGGCGGTATGCACGGCTCCAACCGGCTGGGCGGCAACTCGCTGAGTGACCTGCTGGTGTTCGGCAAGCGGGCGGGCGAGCACGCGTCGGCGTACGCCGACGCGCTGACCGCACGGCCGAAGGTGTCGACGCACGACCTCGAGACCGCCGTGGAGACCGCCCTGGCCCCGCTGGAGCGCGACGGCGGGGAAAACCCGTACACGCTCCAGCAGGACCTGCAGGCGGTCATGGGCGACCTGGTGGGCATCATCCGCCGCAAGGCCGAGCTCGAAGACTCGCTGGTCCGTCTCGCCGAGCTGCGCGACCGCGTGGCAAAGGTGAGCGCGGCGGGCGGCCGCAAGTACAACCCGGGCTGGCACCTGGCGCTCGACCTGCGCAACATGCTCGTGGTGTCGGAGTGCACGGCCAAGGCGGCGCTGGAGCGCGAGGAGTCGCGCGGCGGCCACACCCGCGAAGACTTCCCCTCGATGCGCCCCGACTGGCGCCGGGTAAACCTGGTCTGCTCGCTCGACGGCGAGAAGGTGCGGCTGGAGCACAAGCCGGTGCCGCGGATGCGTGCCGAGCTGATCCAGCTCTTCGACCGGGCTGAGCTGGCCAAGTACCTGACCGACGAAGAGCTCGCCGAGTTCGACGCGCTGGCTGAGGAGGCTAAGTAGATGGGCGCGAAGCGTCACTTCCGGGTCTGGCGGGGCGACGAGACCGGCGGGGACCTGCAGGACTACCAGGTGGAGGTCAACGAGGGCGAGGTCGTCCTCGACATCATCCACCGGCTCCAGGCCACGCAGACGCCCGACCTCGCCTGCCGGTGGAACTGCAAGGCGGGCAAGTGCGGCTCCTGCTCGATGGAGATCAACGGCATGCCGCGGCTGGGTTGCATGACGCGGATGTCCACGTTCGAGGAGAACGAGACGGTCACCGTCACGCCGCTGCGCACGTTCCCGGTCATCCGTGACCTGGTCACCGACGTGACCTTCAACTACCAGAAGGCGCGCGAGACGCCCGCGTTCGTACCGCCGGAAGGCGTCGCCCCGGGCGAATACCGGATGCAGCAGGTCGACGTGGAGCGCTCGCAGGAATTCCGCAAGTGCATCGAGTGCTTCCTGTGCCAGAACGTGTGCCACGTGGTCCGTGACCACGAGGAGAACAAGAGGGCGTTCTCCGGTCCGCGGTACTTCATCCGCGCCGCCGAGCTCGACATGCACCCGCTGGACGCCAACGCCGACCGCAAGGAGTACGCGCAGGCGTCCATGGGCCTCGGGTACTGCAACATCACCAAGTGCTGCACCGAGGTCTGCCCCGAGCACATCACGATCACAGACAACGCGATCATCCCCATGAAGGAGCGCGTCGTCGACCGCCGGTACGATCCGATCGTGTGGTTGGGACGCAAGATCTTCCGTCGTGATCAGCTGGACGAGACGGGCGCCGTGCCGGCGACCGTGCGTGGCGAGCTGGGTGAGAGTGGTCTGCCGCCGCGCGGCGACCACAGCGACGCGGCGGAGGTGAAGCGCGGCGTCAACTGGCACCGCGAGATCCCACATCCGCAAACCGCGCCGGTGGGCGAGGACGGCAAGCTGCCGATCTCCGAAATCGCGTTCGACCGTGCGGGTGGCCCGTCGCCGTTCGGTGAGGACGTGACGTTCCCGTTGCCGCCCGGCAGCCTGAACTACGCCCACCCCGACCGGGACAAGTAACCACGTATTCGCAGCGCGCGCCCCCTACCAGGGGGCGCGCGTTTATTTTATCGACGCGTATCATCGCCCGGGAGCCGATTCCGGGCGGGTCGCCGAGTGGCAGCGCACCCGCGTCCCGGTGCGTCGCCGCATGCGTCGCACCCGCGCTAGGGAGCTTCGCCAATGAAGCGCGCTCGTCTGCTCACGTTCCTCAGCGTGCTCGTCGCACTCGGCGGGCTCGCTGCCACGTACGGCGTCACCGCCGCCCCTTCCGACACCGCCGAGTCCACACAGCTGTGCCAGGGCACGGTGCGGGCCGACGACAACCGGTACGTCGTGATGTCGAACGTCTGGGGCGCCGAGTCCACGCAGTGCCTTCACGTCGACCCGGGCACCGGGGCGTTCCAGGTGGTCCGCTCGGACCACGACAACGGTGAGAACGTCGCGGCGTACCCAGCCGTCTACTCCGGCTGCCACTGGGGCGACTGCACCGCCAAGAGCGAGCTGCCGGCGCAGGTGTCCAACCTGCGCACCGCGACCAGCAGCTGGAGCTTCAGCCGCAACAACGCGCCCGGCGAGTGGAACGCGGCGTACGACCTCTGGTTCCACACCACCGAAGACGCCAACCGCAGCCCGGACGGCGCCGAGCTGATGATCTGGCTGGACCACACGGCAGGCGCCCGCCCGAAGGGCACGGTGGTCGCACGCGACGTGCCGATCGCCGGCGCAACCTGGGACGTCTCCTACGCCAACTGGGACTGGAACCACGTCGTGTACGTGCGCACCAGCCCCACCACGTGGGTGCGCGACCTCGACCTGCGGGCGTTCACCAGCGACGCGGTGAGCCGCGGGTACATCCGGGACTGGTGGTATCTGAGTGGCGTGGAGGCTGGCTTCGAGCTGTGGCGGGACGGCGACGGGCTGGCCTCACACGGCTTCTCGACGAGGATCCAGTCGGTTTCAGGCCGAGCGTGACAGGTCAAGCAACATAGGGTGCAGTGCTTTGACGATCGGCGCGTCGGCCGGCAGCCAGGCCACGGAGTCCAGCTCGTCCGGGCCGAGCCAGCGCAACTCGGCGTGTTCGAGTGCCTGTGGCTGGGCGTCGCCGAGCAGCCGCGCGGCGTACACACGCAGCACGGCTCGACCGTGCGCGAGGAGAACGTCTTGGCCGACCCGCTCGCCGACGGCGACGAGAATGCCGAGTTCTTCCTCACATTCACGTACGAGCGCCTCGATGTCCGACTCGCCGGGCTCGACCTTGCCGCCTGGAAACTCCCACATTCCGGCTACTTCGGGCGGATCGGAGCGAGCACAGCCCAGTACGCGGCCATTTACGATGATCGCGGCGCCGACGATGATCCTTTGGTTCGCCCGTTCGGTGTGCACGGCCGACCAGCCTTCCAGATCAAATCGAAATTTGGGTACCGGAGCCGTCCTGTAGGACACCAGAAGACGGAATTGTGGGCGTGGACACACCAGCCGGTTAGCGGCAAGACTGGTGGACACCGAACGATGACGAGATGGCGACGATTTGGCCACAAGCCGGCAACGACGCCTGGGAGGTGTGGCGTATGCGTGCTCTGTGGGGCAGCAGGGCGGACCGCGACTATCTCAGCGACGCTCTGACCCTACTGGGCGGCTGGGCTCGCGAGGGTTGCCAGATCAAGCGCACCTTGGTCCTCGATGACGCCCAACACGCTGCGCTCACCGAGCGTATCAAGGTCGTCGCTGATGCGTTGCACATCCGTCCGGAGATCCGGCGCCTCGACGGGCGCACCCAGATCCGGGTGAGCGCCTGCGAGGGCGATGTGATCACCGAGGGCGAGGTCACGCTCGCCGCACGCATCGAAGACGCCTATCGCAAGGTCACCGGCACCGAGTAGCCAGCCCGTCAGACGTTGAAGCGGAACTCCACTACATCGCCGTCCTTCATGACGTAGTCCTTGCCCTCCATGCGCACCTTGCCGGCCGCCTTCGCCGCGGCCATCGAGCCCGCCGCGATCAGGTCGTCGTACGAAACGGTCTCGGCCTTGATGAAGCCGCGCTGGAAGTCCGAGTGGATGACCCCGGCAGCCTCGGGTGCCGTCGCGCCGACCGGGATCGTCCAGGCCCGCGCCTCCTTCGGGCCAGCCGTCAGGTACGTCTGGAGCCCCAGGGTGCGGAAGCCGACGCGGATGAGCTGGTGCAGGCCCGGCTCCGGCTGGCCGATCGACTCCAGCAGCTCGCGGGCCTCCTCCTCGGGCAGGTCGATCAGCTCCGACTCGATTTTGGCGTCCATGAAGACCGCCTCGGCCGGGGCGACCAGGGCCCGCATCTCGTCGAGGAATTCGGCGTTGGCCAGCTCTTCCTCGTCGACGTTGAAGACGTAGAGGAACGGCTTCCCGGTCAGCAGGTGCAGCTCGCGCAGCTCCTCGACGTCAATGCCGGCGGCGGCCGCGCCCGCGTACAGCGTCGTGCCCCCATTGAGCAGGTTGGCGGCAGCGGATGCCGCGGCGACGATCCCGGCCCGGTCCTTGCGGGCGCGCGCCTCCTTTTCGAGGCGGGGCAGCGCCTTGTCCAGCGTCTGGAGGTCGGCCAGGATCAGCTCGGTGTTGATCGTCTCGATGTCGTCGGCCGGCGAGACCTTGCCGTCGACGTGCACCACGTTGGGGTCGGAGAACGCGCGCACGACCTGGCAGATCGCCGACGCGTCGCGGATGTTGGCCAGGAAGGCGTTGCCCCGGCCCTGCCCCTTGGAAGCGCCGCGCACCAGGCCCGCGATGTCGACGAACGACACCGGGGCCGGGATCACCTTCTGCGATTCGAAGATCTCGGCGAGCTTTTCCAGCCGCGCATCGGGCAGCCCGACGACGCCGACGTTCGGCTCGATCGTGGCGAACGGGTAGTTCGCCGCCAGCACGTCGTTTTTTGTCAGGGCGTTGAAGAGCGTGCTCTTGCCGACGTTCGGCAGGCCGACGATCCCGATGGTGAGACTCACGGACCGCGAGTCTACGCGCCTGAGTCCGATGCCCTCGCTCCGCTCGGGTGGCTCGCGCGCTCGCCATCACGGCCACGTCCGAAATCCGCCAGCCATACCCCTCGTCCTGGGGCAGGATCGATGGCGTGGAACTCGATTTCGAGCGGTGCTACCGGGCCGTCGACAGCCGCGACCAGCGGTTCGACGGGTGGTTCTACACCGCGGTGACCTCGACGGGGATTTATTGCAAACCGTCCTGCCCGGCGGTGACGCCGAAGCGGCCGAACGTCCAGTTCTACCCGTCGGCCGCGGCGGCGCAGCGCGCGGGCTTCCGGGCGTGTCGCAGGTGCCGCCCGGACGCGGCACCGGGCTCGCCGGAGTGGGACGCGCGGGCCGACCTGGTCGGGCGCGCGATGCGGCTGATCGGCGACGGCGTGGTCGACCGGGACGGCGTGCCGGGGCTGGCGAGCCGGCTCGGGTACACCGAGCGGCACCTGCACCGGATGCTGACGGCCGAGTTGGGCGCCGGCCCGCTGGCGCTGGCCCGGGCGCAACGGGCGCAGACGGCCCGCATCCTGATAGAGACGACCGACCTGGGGCTGGCCGAGATCGCGTTCGCGGCCGGGTTCGGCAGCGTGCGGCAGTTCAACGAGACGATCCGGGAGGTGTACGGCGCCGCACCTTCACAGCTGCGCAAGCCCGGTGCCCGCCGGGCCGTCGAGGCGGGCACCGTCGCGCTCCGGCTGGCGTACCGGCCGCCGCTGCACGCCGCGTCGCTGCTGGAGTTCCTCGCGTTGCGGGCGATCCCGGGCGTCGAGGAGGTCGACGCGACCACGTACCAGCGGGCGCTGCGGCTGCCGCACGGCACCGCCACGGTCACGCTCACGCCGCAGCCGGAGTACGTCGCCGCGCGGCTGCGCCTGACGGACGTGCGCGACCTGGCGCCCGCGGTGGCGCGCTGCCGCCGGCTCCTCGACCTGGACGCCGACCCCGTCGCCGTGGACGCGACGCTCGCGGCGGACGAGGCGCTGGCGCCGGCTATCGCGAAGGAGCCGGGCGTTCGCGTGCCGCGGTCAGTGGACGGCTGGGAGATGGCGGTCCGGGCCGTCGTCGGCCAGCAGATTTCGGTACCGGCCGCGCGCCGCATCCTGACCAGCCTGGTGCCCACCAGACCTGATGAGCTCACGCCGTTCCCGTCGCCCGAGCAGGTGCTGGAGTTGCCGGACGAGGCGTTCCGGATGCCGGCGGCCAGGCGAGCGACGATCCGCGCGCTCGCCGAGGCGGTGGCGGGCGGCCTGCACCTGGACCCGGGGGCCGACCGGGAGTCGGCGGTCGCCGGGCTTACCGCCCTACCCGGCATCGGAGCGTGGACCGCCGGCTACGTGGCCATGCGCGGCATCGGCGACCCGGACACATTCCTCCCGACCGACCTGGGGATCCGCCGGGGCGCGGAGGCGCTCGGCATCCCCGACGACCCGAAGGCGCTCGACGCGTACGCGACCCGCTGGCGGCCGTGGCGCTCGTACGCCCTGATCAGACTGTGGAGGTCATGAAATATGGAGAAGAAAATGCACATGACGACCGCAGATACACCTGCCGGCCCATTCACGATCCTGGCGAGCGACGACAACGCGGTCCGCGCGGCGGGCTTCACCACCGACGTGCCGGAGCTGCTCCGGCTGGTACATCCGAGCCTTCGCGCACAGCCACGCGCCCGCCCGCACCTGGGACCGGTGACCGTTGCTCTCAGGTCCTATCTAGACGGTGACGTGGCGGCGATCGACGAGGTGCGAGTGGAGCAGCACACCGGTGGGGCGTTCCTCGGGCATTCCTGGGCCACGCTACGGACCGTCAAGCCGGGGCAGCCGGTGACGTACACCGAGCTCGCCGAGCTGGCGGGCCGGCCGGGTGCGATCCGGGCAGCCGCGAGCGCCTGCGCCCGCAACGCCATCGCGCTGTTCGTGCCGTGCCACCGGGTCGTCGGCACCGACGGCACCCTGCGCGGGTACCGGTGGGGCCTCGACGTGAAGAAGTGGCTTCTGGCACACGAGACCACAACTAACTCGTAAACGTCAGACGTAACAGATAACGTCACTCTGTGCACTACCACGGTGACAGACGACACCCGGTGCACAATCTGTGGCGAATCCGTCGTTATGTCCGCCCTTATCTGGGCCAGATGGTGTGGCTGGTGCTCGCCGCGTTCGCCGCGACGGGCGCCAGCATCGCCGTCCCGCTGGTCGTCGCGCAGGTCGTCGACGGCCCGATCGCCCACCGCGACCCGGTCGGCCTGTGGCAGCTCGGCGCGCTCGCGGCGGTCTTCGGCCTCATCGAGGCCGGCCTCATCTTCATCCGGCGATGGACCCAGGCGGCGTCCGCGCTCGGCATGGAGACCGCGATCCGCAACGAGCTCTACGCCCACCTCCAGCGGCTGCAGATCTCGTTCCACGACCAGTGGCAGACCGGACAGCTCCTCTCGCGCATCACCGCCGACCTGTCGGTGATCCGGCGGTTCCTGTCGTTCGGGCTGGTGTTCCTGATCGTCAACACCGCCACGTACGTCACTGTCGTGGCGCTGCTGATCCACCTGCGCTGGCCGCTCGGGCTGCTGGTGGCCGCCAGCGGCGTGCCGCTCTTCCTGCTCAGCAGGCACTTCTCCCGGCACTACATCGCGGCTTCCCGACGGATGCAGGACGAGCTCGGCGACGTCGCCACGCTCGTCGAGGAGTCGGCGCAGGGCCTACGCACGATCAAGTCGTTCGGTCGTCGACCGCACATGGCCAACCGGTTCGGTCGCGAGGCGCGCCGCCTGCACGACACCGCGATCGGTAAGGGCCGGCTGCTGGCGCTCAGCTCGGCGCGGTTCGACCTGGTGCCCAACCTGACGCTTGCGATCGTGCTGGTCGCGGGCTCGGTCTCGGTCGCACGCGGCGCGATGACGCTCGGCGAGCTGGTCGCGTTCGTGTCGCTCCAGCTCATGCTGATCTGGCCGATCGAGTCGCTGGGCTGGATCATCGCGAACGCGCAGGAGGCGATGACCGCCGCCGACCGCATCCACGACGTGCTCGACACCGCACCGTCCATCGTGGATCGGCCGGGTGCGGTCGCGGTCCAGGAGGCCGAGGGGCACCTGAGGTTCGAGGGCGTGTCGTTCACGTACCCGGGCACCAGCGCGCCCGTGCTGCGCCGCATCGACCTCGACGTGCGGCCGGGCGAGACGCTCGCCATCGTCGGCGCCACCGGCTCGGGCAAGACCAGCCTGGTATCGCTCGCGCCCCGCCTGTACGACGTCAGTGGCGGTCGCATCACGCTCGACGGCCGCGACATCCGCGACATCAAGCTCACCTCGCTGCGCCGGCTGGTCGGCATGGCCTTCGAGGAGCCGACGCTCTTCTCCATGTCGGTGCGGGAAAACCTCACGCTCGGGCGCCACGAGGCCGCCGACGACGAGATCGCCGAGGCGCTCGCGGTGGCGCAGGCGGGCTTCGTGTACGACCTGCCGTGGGGGCTCGACACCCGGATCGGCGAGCAGGGCCTGTCGCTGTCCGGCGGCCAGCGCCAGCGGCTCGCGCTCGCCCGGGCGGTGGTCAGCCGGCCCCGGGTACTCGTGCTCGACGACCCGCTCTCGGCGCTCGACGTGCACACCGAGGCGCTGGTCGAAGACGCGCTCGCCCGGGTGCTCCACGGCACCACCGCGCTCCTGGTGGTGCACCGGCCGTCCACCGTGGCGCTCGCCGACCGGGTCGCACTGCTGGCCGGTGGCGAGATCGTCGCGATCGGCACCCACTCCGAGCTGCTCAGCGACGTTCCCGCGTACCGCGCGGCGCTCTCCGCCTCCGCCGAGGTCGACGATGTCGTCAGCCGATAGCTGGCGGGGCATCGCGCCCGACCAGGTAGCCGAGCAGACGGTTGCGGAGACCGGTTCGGTGGTCCGCCTGCGCGCCCGCAGCCGGACGCTGCTCGCCTCACTGATCCGGCCACACCGCAGGCTGCTCACGGTCGCCGTCGGGCTGCTGCTGTTGCAGAACGCCGCCGGCATGGCCGGCCCGTACCTGGTCATGCTCGGCATCGACAGCGCCATCCCGCCGCTGCGCGACGACGGCAACGCCGCCCCGCTCATCGCGATCGCGTCCGCGTTCCTCGCCGCGACCATCGCCGAGTACATCGGCAAGCGGGGTTTCCTGGTGCTCTCCGCGCGTATCGGCCAGGCCGTCCTGCTCGACCTGCGCCAGCGGGTGTACGACCACTTCCAGCACCTATCGATCAGCTTCCACGAGCGATACACGTCGGGCCGCGTCGTGGCGCGGCTCACGAGCGACATGGACTCGATTGCCGAACTGGCCGACGGCGGCATCGACGACCTCGTGCTCGCCGGGCTGTCGGTGCTGTCGGTGGCCGGCATCCTGCTGTGGCTCGACGCGCCACTCGCGGCGGTCACGCTGCTGGCGTTCCCGTTCCTGCTGTGGCTCTCGCGATGGTTCGCCCGCGCCTCGGCCCGCGCCTACCGCCGCACCCGCGAGGCGGTCGCCCTGGTGATCGTCCACTTCGTCGAGTCGCTCGGCGGCATCCGGGCCGTCCAGGCGTTCCGCCGCGAGCCGCGCAACCAGCAGATCTTCGAGAAGGTCAACGACGACTACCGCCGGGCCAACCTGCGCGCGTTCCGCCTCATCGCCACGTACTCGCCGGGCATCAAGGTGATCGGCAACATCACGATCGCGGTCATCCTCACGTACGGCGGCTGGCTGGTCATGCACGGCCGCACCGAGATCGGCGTGCTGGCAGCCTTCCTGCTGTACCTGCGGCGGTTCTTCGAGCCGATGCAGGAGCTGAGCCAGTTCTACAACTCGCTCCAGTCGGCCACCGCCGCCCTGGAGAAGCTCTCGGGAGTACTCGACGAGAAGCCGGCGGTGCCGGAGCCCGCGCGGCCCGTGGCGCTGCCGCCCGGCGGAGGCGGCGCCCTGGAGTTCCGGGCGGTGACCTTTCACTACCGGCCCGACCAGCCGATCCTGCCCACCCTCGACCTGCACATCCCCGCGGGCCAGACGGTGGCGCTCGTCGGCGCGACCGGCGCCGGCAAGTCCACGATCGCCAAGCTGGTGGCCCGGTTCTACGACCCGGTGACGGGATCGGTCGCGCTCGACGGCGTCGACCTGCGCGACGTGGCCGACGCCGACCTGCGCCGCGCGGTCGTGATGGTCACCCAGGAAAACCACCTCTTCTCCGGGAGCATCGCCGACAACATCCGGTTCGGGCGACCGACCGCCACCGACGACGAGGTTGCCGCCGCGGCGCGGGCGATCGGCGCGCACGGCTTCATCGCGGCGCTACCCGACGGGTACGACACCGACGTGCACCGCCGCGGCGGGCGGCTCTCGGCGGGGCAGCGGCAGCTCGTGGCTTTCGCGCGGGCGTTCCTCGCCGACCCGACCGTGCTGATCCTCGACGAGGCCACATCGTCACTCGACGTGCCCAGCGAGCGGTTGGTGCAGCGCGCGCTGCGCACGATCCTGAGCGAGCGCACGGCGATCGTCATCGCGCACCGGCTGTCTACTGTGGAGATCGCCGACCGGGTGCTGGTGCTCGACGCCGGTCGGATCGTCGAGGACGGCCCACCCGAGGAGCTGATCGCGACCGGCGGCCGCTACGCCCTCCTACACACTCAGTGGCGCGACAGCCTCGTATAACGACGTGCCGCCGGGGGTGATCTCTCCGTAGCATCGACGCATGATTGGGCTACCCGAGCGCCCCACCCTCGACGGAGTCGAGGAGAAGTGGGCACAGCGTTGGCAAGAGGAGGGCACGTACACATTTCCGCGCGACAAGTCCCGCGGCGATGTGTTTTCGATCGACACTCCGCCGCCGACGGTATCGGGCGAGCTGCACGTCGGGCACGTTTTCTCATATACGCACACCGATACCGTCGCGCGCTTCCAGCGGATGCGCGGCAAGGCGGTCTTCTACCCGATGGGCTGGGACGACAACGGCCTGCCCACCGAGCGGCGGGTGCAGAACGTGTACGGGGTCCGCTGCGACCCGTCGCTGCCGTACGACCCGTCGTGGGAGCCCACGCGCGGGTCTGGGGCGCAGCCCATCTCGCGGCGCAACTTCGTCGAGCTGTGCGAGCGGCTGACCGCCGAAGACGAGCGCGCCTTTGAAGCGCTCTGGCGGCGGCTGGGCCTGTCGGTGGACTGGTCCATGACGTACACGACCATCGGCGCGCGTGCGCGGGCCGCGTCGCAGCGGGCGTTCCTGCGCAACCTGGCGCGCGGCGAGGCGTACACGGCTGAGGCGCCGACGCTGTGGGATGTCGGGTTTCGCACCGCCGTGGCGCAGGCGGAGCTGGAAGACCGGGAGCGCCCGGGCGCCTACCACCGGCTGCGGTTCCACGGCCCGTCCGGCGACGTGCACATCGAGACCACCCGGCCCGAGCTGCTGCCCGCGTGCGTGGCGCTGGTGTGTCACCCGTCCGACGAGCGGTACGCCGATCTCGTCGGACGCACGGCCCGCACGCCTGTCTTCGGCGTCGAGGTGCCGGTGCACGCCCACCCGCTCGCTGACCCGGACAAGGGCACCGGCATCGCGATGGTGTGTACGTTCGGCGACCTCGCCGACGTGACGTGGTGGCGGGAGCTGCGGCTCGACACCCGCGTGGTGATCGGGCGCGACGGGCGGCTGGTGGCCGAGGCGCCCGCTGGCGTGCCGCCCGCCGCGTACGCGCCGCTGGCCGGCCTGACGGCCAATCAGGCCAGGCGAGCGATCGTCGAAGTTCTCGGCGACGACCTGGTCGGCGAGCCCCGCCCGGTGACCCATCCGGTGAAGTTCTACGAGCGCGGCGACCAGCCGCTGGAGATCGTAGCCTCGCGGCAGTGGTACATCGGGAACGGCGGCCGCGACCTCGACCTGCGGGAGGCGCTACTGGCCCGCGGGCGGGAGCTGCGGTGGGTGCCGGAGCACATGCGCCACCGGTACGAGCATTGGGTGGGCGGCCTCACCGGCGACTGGCTGATCAGCCGGCAGCGTTTCTTCGGGGTGCCGATCCCGGTCTGGTACCGGCTCGACGACGCTGGCGAGCCGGACCACTCCCACCCTCTCACACCCGATGAGTCACGGCTACCAATCGACCCATCTTCGGACATACCGGATGGATTTACCGAGCCCGACCGTGGACGTCCGGGCGGGTTCATCGGCGACCCCGACGTCATGGACACCTGGGCCACCTCGTCACTCACCCCGCAGATCGTGAGCGGGTGGGAGGCCGATCCGGACCTGTTCGAGCGGGTCTTCCCGATGGACCTGCGGCCACAGGGGCAGGAAATCATCCGCACCTGGCTCTTCTCGTCCGTGGTGCGGGCGCACCTGGAGCACGCCACACTGCCGTGGCGCGACGCCGTGCTGTCGGGCTGGATCCTCGACCCCGACCGCAAGAAGATGTCGAAGTCCAAGGGCAACGTCGTCACCCCGATGGGCCTGCTGGAACAGCACGGCTCGGACGCGGTCCGGTACTGGGCGGCCAGCGGGCGCCCGGGCACCGACCTGGCCTACGACCCGGGCCAGATCAAGGTCGGCCGGCGGCTCGCGACCAAGCTGCTCAACGCGTCCCGCTTCGCGCTGGGCCTGGGCGCCGCCGACGCGCTGCGGGCACCCGTCACCGAACCACTCGACCAGTCGATGCTCGCGGTCCTGTCCAGCGTCGTCACAAGCGCCACCGCCGCATTCGACGGGTACGACCACACGGGCGCCCTGCAGGCGACGGAGTCGTTCTTCTGGACGTTCTGCGACGACTACATCGAGCTGGTGAAGGAGCGCGCGTACGGCACCGGCGCCGCCGCCGACTCCGCCCGTGCGGCGCTCGCCACCGCGCTCTCGGTGCAGTTGCGGCTGTTCGCACCGGTCCTGCCGTACGTGACCGAGGAGGTGTGGTCGTGGTGGCGGTACGGGTCGGTGCACCGCTCGCCGTGGCCGTCGGTGTACGAGGTGCCCAGCGGCGGTGACCCGGAGCTGCTTCGGGTGGCCGGCGAGGCGCTGACCCAGGTGCGGCGGGCCAAGTCCGAGCGCCGGCTCTCGATGCGCGCGGACGTGCCGCTCGCCGAGGCGCTGGGGCCGGCCGAGCTGCTCGACAAGCTGGCGCTGGTCGCGGGCGACTTCCGCTCGGCGGGCCGGATCGGCAAGCTCGACATGCTCCCCGACCGCACGCCGACCCTGGTCGTCGCCTGCGCGTTCTAGCCCGTGGTCAAGGCGTCGCTCAAGTTGCGGGAGCGACTTGGACGACGCCTTGATCGCGGTTAGTAGGGCCAGTCGCCCCTTGCCATGCGCAGGCCCAAGAGGAAGACGAATGCCGCCGGGCCGATGGCGAGAGTCACGGCCTGTAGGCGGTACTCGATCCGGTGCCGCAGAAGTTCCAGGCCGTTCAGGGCCACCAGCACCGCCCCGAGCATCATGAACCAGCCCCACCAGTCGCCTTCAAGGTCGATCGCGTCGGCGTTCATCAGCAGGAACGTGGCACCGAGCACGGCGCCGGCAACTGCCAGCGAGGCGATCATGCGGTGGAAGGCGCGTACCAGCGGGTGCTCCGGGCGCCACGCGTACGTGCCGGCGACCGCCAGCGCCGGCAGGCTGATCATCAACGGCCAGCCGTCGCTCATCTTGCCGACCATCAGCAGCGCCCCGACGGTGAAGACGAGCGCACCGACGCAGGCGGTCACGTACCCGAGCAGGCCCTTGCCGGTGCCTCGCCCCTGCGCGAGCAGCACCGCGCCGGACGCCGCGATCAGCGCCCCCGGCACCACGATGAAGTTGGCCCACCAGTGGAAGTGCCCGGCGGCCTGGGCGGTGCTGGTCAACCCCGCGACGCCGACCGCCGCACCCACCGCGCCGGCGAGCCATGCCCGCCCCGGTCGCCTTATCGTCATCGCCTCGGTCTCAACGCTCACGCTGACGAATATGCCGCCGCGGCGGGCGCGCGGCCATCCGGTTAGCCCTACTCTTCCTACGCCGGCAGGCTAGAAGTCGCCGCCACCGAAGTCGCCGCCGCCGTAATCGGCGCCGCCCATGTCGCCGCCGTAATCGCCGCCGTCGCCCTGGGCCGCGCCATCCTGGAAGCCCTCCGAGTACCCGGCGTCGAACCCATACCCCGGGTCGGCGAACGCGGGCGAGAACAGCGCGTCGAAGATCAAGAGACCACCGACCACACCCACGGCACCGGCCAGCGCCGGCTTCCACAGAGGCTGCGAATACCAGCCCGCGGGCACGGGCCGGCCCTGCACCCGGCCGCCCGGGTAGTAGTACGGCGTGTCGGAGCCCGGCTGCGGGCCCGCCTTGTAGTGCTGGCCCTGCACGGCGACCTCGCGCTCCTTGGTGAGGTGGCCGACGCCCTGCGCCGCGGCGAGCGGCGGCAGGTCGGGTCCAGGGTCGATGCCCAGGGCGATCCGGGCGGCGCGGGCATAGGCGAGCCCCTCCAGCGCCGTCTCCCGTGCCAGCGCGTACTGCCGCACGGTGCGCGCCTGCTCGAGCTGACTGCCGGCGGCCGTGTACCGCTCACCCGCGTCGACGAGCGCCTGCCGCACCGCCGGCTCGCTGCCCTGGAGGTTCATCACCTGCCCACCGAGCCGCTCGTACCACCGCTGGGCCTCGGCGCGAGCGTCTGCCAGGTCGCGCTCCCGGCGCGCCGCGCTCATCCGGCTCCACCACAGGCCCCCGCCGATGACCAGGACAATCAGGAGAACCAGCAGGATCAGTTCCATGACTCCGACGGTACCCGCGGCTGTCTGTCGTAATTGTTTGGCAAGCTACCTGACGTGGACCTTTCGACGCTGGCCGTGGTGATTGTCTGCCTTCTCGCCGGTGGGGCGGTGGGTTGGCTCGCCGCCCGCGCCCGGTCCGGTGCCGAGTTGGCCCGGCTCGACGCGACGCTCCGCGCCACCCGCGAGGGTGAGGGGCGGCTGGAGCAGTCGATGCGCGCCCTGTCGTACGAGTCCACCGCGCAGTCGCAGGAGGCGGTCGCGCGGGCGATCGCACCGCTGCACGAGACGCTGCGGCGATACGAGCAGCGGGTCGCCGAGCTGGAACGGGAACGCGTCGACGCGTACGCGGAACTGCGCGAGCAGGTGCGCTCGATGTCGGTGGTCTCCGGTGAGCTGCGCACCGAGACCAAGCAGCTCGTGGCGGCTCTGCGCGCGCCGCAGGTACGGGGGCGGTGGGGCGAGCACCAGCTCCGGCGGATCGTCGAGGCGGCGGGGATGCTGGAGCACTGCGACTTCGGCGAGCAGGTGACCGCCTCGACCGACCACCAGGTGGTGCGCCCGGACCTGGTGGTGCGGCTGCACGGCGGGCGGTCCGTCGTGGTGGACGCCAAGGCGCCGTTCGAGGCGTACCTGGCCGCGATGGAGGCGCGCGACGAGCGCGGGCGCGACACGCACCTCGACGCCCACGCCCGGCACCTGCGCGGGCACGTCGACGCGCTGGCCGCGAAGTCCTACTGGACCGCGTTCGACCAGTCCCCAGAGTTCGTGGTCCTCTTCGTGCCGGCCGACCCGTTCCTCGACGCGGCACTACAGCGCGATCCGGCGCTGCTGGAGCACGCGTTCGCCCGCAACGTGGTGCTGGCGACCCCGGCAACGCTGATAGCGCTGCTGCGCACGGTCGCGTACGCGTGGCGGCAGGAGGCGCTGGCCCGCAACGCGCTGGCGGTGCACACGCTGGCACGCGAGCTGTATGGGCGACTGTCCACACTGGGCGATCACGTGTCGAAGCTCGGCAGCTCGCTGGGCGGGGCGGTAACGGCGTACAACAAGGCGGTCGGCTCGCTGGAGGCACGGGTGCTGGTCAGCGCCCGCAAGCTCGCCGAGCTGGGCGTGTCCGGCGACGAGCTGGTCACACCACCGCAGCTCGAGGTGGCGCCCCGCCAGCCGCAGGCGCCCGAGCTAGTCGACTGACGCGCGCAGCGCCGCGTTCTTCTCCTCCACCAGACGCACCAGGCTCAGCTGAAATTCGTCGATCTTGGCGCGCAGCCCCTCGTCGGACGCCGCGAGGATGCGCACGGCGAGCAGGCCGGCGTTGCGAGCACCGCCGATCGACACCGTGGCGACCGGCACGCCGGCCGGCATCTGCACGATCGACAGCAGCGAGTCCATGCCGTCGAGGTACTTGAGCGGCACCGGCACGCCGATCACCGGCAGCGAGGTGACCGAGGCGACCATCCCCGGCAGGTGAGCCGCTCCCCCGGCGCCCGCGATGATCACCTTGAGGCCCCGCGCGGCGGCTTCCTGGCCGTACTCGATCATCGCGACCGGGGTCCGGTGGGCCGAGACCACCTTGGCCTCATAGGGCACCCCGAACTCGTCGAGCGCCTCGGCGGCCGCCTTCATCGTCGACCAGTCCGAGTCGCTTCCCATGATCACACCGACAGTCATGCGCAGCCCACTAGCATGGTCACTGACCCTCCTGAAGCCAACGGGCGGCCCGCCGGGCGCGGGCGCGTACCTCGTCCAGATCGTCGCCGAGCGCCGTCACGTGCCCGATCTTCCGGCCGGGGCGCACCTGCTTGCCGTACATGTGCACCTTGACGCCCGGGTCGGCGGCGAAGAGATGGTGCAGCCGCTCGTCGATGCCGATGCCGCCCGGCTCGCCGCCGAGCACGTTGGCCATCACGACAGCCGGTGCGGTGAGCGTGGTGTCGCCCATCGGGTAGTCGAGGACCGCGCGCAGATGCTGCTCGAACTGCGACGTGCGGGCGCCCTCGATCGTCCAGTGGCCCGAGTTGTGCGGGCGCATCGCGAGCTCGTTGACGACCAGACCACCGTCGACCTCGAAGAGCTCCACGGCGAGCATGCCCACCACACCGAGCGCCGTCGCGATGTCGATCGCAAGCTGCTGGGCGGCCACGGCCAGCTCCTCGGGCAGCCCAGGCGCCGGCGCCAGCACCTCGACGCAGATACCGTCCTGCTGCACCGTCTCGACCACCGGATACGCGGCGACCTGGCCGAACGGCGAGCGAGCCACCTGTACCGCCAGCTCGCGGCGCAGCGGCACGCGCTCTTCGAGGATCAGCTCGACCCCATCAGGCGGAGGCGCGCCGGCGTCGAGCATCCACACGCCTCGGCCGTCGTACCCGCCGCGTACCGCCTTCGCGACGACCGGCCAGCCGACCTCGTCGCCAAAGGAGGCAAGGTCGGTGGCGTCGGGACGCCAGCGCGGCACCGGGGCACCGAGCGCGCTCAGCCGCTCCCGCATCGCCCGCTTGTCCTGCGCGTACAGCAGCGCGTCGGCGCCCGGGTACAGCGTGACGCCCTCGGCGGCGAGCGCCCGGATATGGGCGGTGGGGACGTGCTCGTGGTCGAACGTGACGACGTCGCAGCCCTTCGCGAACGTGCGCAGCGCCGCCAGGTCGGTGTGGTCGCCGAACTGCACGTCGGCGGCCACCAGGGCGGCACCGTCGTCTGGCGCGGCGGCGAGGAGGCGCAGGGACTGGCCAAGGGCGATCGCGGCCTGGTGCGTCATCCGGGCAAGCTGCCCGGCGCCCACCATGCCGACAACAGGCAGACCGGTACGGGTATCCATTTCGGCCGCCAGCCTAGTCTGCGTCTGCCCTGGCTCCGCTCGGGAGGCTCGCGCACTGAAAGCCACCCGCGCGCTCACTTTTTGCCCCTCGTACGAGGACGGCCTCCCTTTCGCGCTGGTGGGGCGCTGAACGCCAGGACGATCGGCCCGCCCACGGGGAACGGATCGTCCGCGCACAGCGCCTCGGCGGTCTCGCGGTCGAGGTCGCCCGCGACGGCCAGCACGCCGGCCGAACCCGCGATCGCGCAACCCGCCAGGGTGGCGTACGCCTCCTCGGGCAGCGTCGTGCGCAGAGCCGCCAGGATGTCGGCGGCCACCCGATCGGGGTACTCGGGAGGCAGTATCACCGCCACGGCGTCGACGGCGGGTCCGCGTACGCCATGCGAAGCGGCTGGACCGAACGCGGCCCGCAGCGGGCCGACCTGCTCAACCGCCACCTGCGCCGTCCATGGGCTGTCGAGCCCGGCCGACGGCCGGGCGAAGCGGTGCAGCGCCCGCGCCAGAGGGCCGGGCCGGATGTCCCAGACCGGGCGCGCACGACCCTGCACGACCGCGACCGGCCGGGCCGCGACCAGCACGCACCACTTTTCCCGGTACGCCTTGCGGCCCGCCTCGGCCAGCCGCTCGCCGACGTACCAGGCGATCTTCTCGGGCAGCTTGTCGCCGCTGGCGAAAGCCTCCGTGGTCACCGCCGAACGGGTCCAGGTCGCGCCACCGGCACGCTTCTCGGCCTTGGGCGCGGGACGGGGCGGCTCGGTGGGCGCGACCGAACGAAGCCAGCGCTCCACCATGTACCGGCGAAAGAGCGCGCCGGTGTCGACCTGGCCGTCAGCGAAGAGCGCGGCGAGCGCGGTCCGGGCGGCGCGCTGCGAGGCCGGCAGGCGCGGATGGAGCACCGCGGCGGCCAGTTCGGCGCGCATGCGCAGGAGCAGGTCACGCATCGGCGGTTGGAGGCTGTGCGCGGCGTTGCCGGTGGCGAACCGTGCCGCCGCGGTCGGGAGCGTGCCCTCGACGATCGCCGCGAGTTCGGCGCGCAGGACCGGGCCGGTCGAGGCGAGCGCGCGCAGCGGGAAGCGCACGGTGACGCCGTAGCGGCTCTCCAAGCGGTCCGCGATACGGGCCAGGTGCGCGCCGCCGCCGGCTGTGTCGATCAGCGTGTCGACCTCGCCAGCGGTCGCGCGGGCGGTCGCCCAGATGAGGTAACTGTCGAGGTCGGGGACCGGTTCGCCCAGGTCGGCGAGGAGCGCGTCGAGGTCCAGCTCGTCGGCGAAGAACGGCTGGGCGCGGTGCCGCGCGCCGCTGATCGCGACCGGTCCGAGGACCGCCGCGGCGTAGTCGGCCGCCGCCGTCGTGAGCCCGGGGAACGTCGCTGAGTAGATCGTCAGCTGCCGGGGTATGCCCGCGCCGGCGAGCGCCGCGCCCACGGTGGCCGCGCCAGCAAGGCCGTGCCCGAAGCGCACGCCGATCCGGCCACGGCCGAGCGCCGCGTCCAGCACGGGCCGCGCGAAGCGTCCGCCGCCGTCGCGCGCCGTCGCTGTCTTTCGGGTACGCACACCGCCGGTGATCTCGACGATCTCCCCGGGGAGCACCCGCCGGATGCCCGCGTAGAACGTGGCGGCGGTGTCGTCGCAGGCGCCCGTGGCGATGAACCGCGACACCACGCCCTCGTCCGGCTCGGCGGCCACCCCGGCGGCCAGCAGCCCCGCCGGCTCCGACGCGGCGAACACCCCGGTCGCGGTCTCCGCGTAGTAGAGCGGCGGACCCTCCCCGTTGCGCGCCAGCACCAGCCCGCCGCGGGCCGGGTCGGCGAGGATCAGCGCGTACGGCTCGGCGCCGCCCAGCAGCGCGGCCGGGCCTCGCGCGGTGTACCCGGCGGCGAGGGCGCTGACCTCGGCGATCCCGTCGACCACGACGGCGATGCCGTCCTGCTCGTGCACCGCCGGCATGGCGGCGCGCACCAGCAGCCGGGCGCCACCGGCGTGCCAGGTCGCCGCGTCGGGCCCGCGGCGGGCGAGCGCGGCGGAGAGTGCTTTCAGAGGACTTTCGGGCGTACCAAAGGTGCCAGCAATTCCGGCCATTGGCCGATATTAGGCGTATATGTCCATTATTTACTGAAGCTGTGCGACGAGTTCCCCGCTAGTGGTGACCGGGCGGTCGCAAACGAACCCCCGGCAGACGTACGCCGTCGGGCGGCCGGCGAGCAGCGGGCGGCCGGCGAGCAGCGGCACACCGGGCTGGTCGGGCGCCCCGACCACCACGACCGCGCCGGGCGGTGCGTGCTTGTACGCGGCACGGGCCAGCTCGTCAGCCACCGGCTCGCCGGTCACCACCGCGATCTCGTACGGGCCGGACAGCAGCGCCTCGCCGACCGCCGCCGCGTACCCAGTGAACCGCGCGTGCCGGGCCGCGATCGGCGCAACGGTTGCCAGGGCGGACTCGGCCGCCTCCCGATAGCGCGGCTCCCCCCGCAGCGCCGAGTACGCCGTCAACGCCGCCGCCATCGCCGACAGCCCCGAAGGAGTCGCGTTGTCGGTCGGATCGGCCGGACGGGTCACCAGCTGCTCGGCATCGTCGGCCGTGTCGTAGAAACCGCCGTTGTCCGCCGCGAACCGCGCCAACGCCGTGTCGAGCAGCTCCCCCGCCAGGTCCAGCCAACGCCCGTCACCGGTCAACTGGTGCACCGCGCAGAAGCCCTCGGCAACCGCGCCATAGTCCTCCAGCACGCCCGCCGGCTCACCCACGACGCCGTCGCGCGACACCCGCCGCAACCGCCCGTCGACGATGTGCCGCTCGGCCAGCACCTCGGCGATCTTCGTCGCGGCGGCGGCCGTCACCTCGTCGCCGGTGACCATGGCGTGCTCCGCGAGCGCGGTCACGGCCAGCCCATTCCACGCGGCGACCACCTTGTCATCGCGGCTCGGCTGGGGACGCTCGTCGCGTGCCGCACGCAGCCGCGCCCGCACCCGCTCCCAGCGCTCCACGATCGCCGGGTCGGCGTCATCGATGTCGCGCGCCAAGCGCAGGACGCTCGTGCCGTGCTCGAAGCTGCCCTTGGCGGTCACCGCGAACAGGTCGGCCGCCCACGCGCCGTCCTCGTCTCCGAGCTGTTCTCGTAGTTGGGCCGGCGTCCAGGCGTACGTGGCGCCCTCGACACCGTCCGTGTCCGCGTCCAGCGCCGACGCCAAGCCGCCCTCCGGCGTGCCCAGCCCGTCCAGCAGGAACGCGGCCGTCTCGGCGGCCACCCGCGCGGCCAGCACGTCGCCGGTCAGCCGCCACAGGTGCGTGTACACCCGCAGCAGCAGCGCGTTGTCGTACAGCATCTTCTCGAAGTGCGGCACCGTCCAGGTGGCGTCGACCGAGTACCGCGCGAACCCGCCCGCGAGCTGGTCGTAGATGCCGCCCCGAGCCATCGCCTCGGCGGTGTGCCGCACGGTCTCCAAGCTATTTGGGGACTTGGTGCGCTGATGGTGCCTCAGGAGGAACAGCAGGTTCATGTGCGGCGGAAACTTCGGCGCCCCGCCGAAACCGCCGTACGACTCGTCCTGCTCCTTCGCCAGCTGGTCGGCGGCGCCGTCCAGGATCTCCGCCGTCAACGGCGTCGTCGGCCCGCCCACCGCCTGCGCCCCGCCGACCGCCTCCACCACGGCGGCGCCCTGCCTCAGGACGCCTTCCCGCTGGTCACGCCACGCCGTGGTGACGCTCTCCAGGAGGCGGACGAAGTTGGCCTTCGGAAAGTAGGTGCCGCAGAAGAACGGCTCGCCGTCCGGGGTGGCGAATACCGTCATCGGCCAGCCGCCCTGGCCGGTCATCGCCTGCGTGGCCGTCATGTAGACCGCGTCGACGTCGGGGCGCTCCTCACGATCCACCTTGATCGACACGAAGTTCTCGTTCATGAGCCGGCCGACGGCTTCGTCTTCAAACGACTCGTGCGCCATGACATGGCACCAGTGGCAGGCCGCATACCCCACTGAGATCAGCACCGGCACGTCCCGCCGTTTGGCCTCCGCGAAGGCCTCGGCACTCCACTGCCACCAGTCCACCGGATTGTCGGCGTGCTGCAGCAGGTAGGGGCTCGTCGCGTCAGCCAGTCTGTTGCCCATACCGCGAAGCTATCCCGCCCACCCCCCTCGAGCACCACACCCTCCACCCCGCGATTCCCCCGCCGGCACCCACCGCCTCCCCACCACGCCCGTCCGCGCTGGTGCCCGCCCCGCGCCCGCCCGGCGCTGTACCGCGCCCGCCCCGCGCCCGCCCCGCGCTCGTGCCGCGCTCGTGCCGCGCCCGCCCCCGGGCCGCGCGCCAGCGCGGCCCCGCCCCGTCGATCAAGGGCAAATGCACGTGGTTGGATCTCTTTTCCACGTGCGTTTGCCCTTGATCCATGCGGATCTCCTTGATCGACGACGCGGGGCCGGGCGGGCGAACGCACGGCACGGCGCCCAACGGACGCCACGGAGGCACGCGGCACGGAGCCCGACGGACGCCACGGAGGCACGCGACACGGACGCATGCGCAACAACGGGAAAGCGCGGCCTCAACGCGCGCTCGATGCCGCACTTTCGGGATGTCGCCCGACCCTCCGGCGACCCGACCAGGCCGATGGTCCTGCCGCCGGGCGCGCGCGCAGCGTGCGCCGGCCCCCGCAGCGCGTACGCCGGGCGAACCGGGGCCATCCGCCACGTCGATCAGGGAGATCCGCATGGATCAAGGGCAAACGCACGTGGAAAAGAGATCCAATCACGTGCATTTGCCCTTGATCGGCGGGATCGGGGTGGCGGTGCTAGGACGCGCCGTCTGCGCGGAGCGGGAAGACCTGGGCCTGCGCGGAGTCGAGCAGCGAGCGCAGCACCGCCACGATCTTGTCGGCCGGCATCGGCTTGAAGAAGTGGTATCCCTGGGCGGCGCTGCACCCGAGTGCGGCCAAGGCGGCGCGCTGGTCGGCGGTCTCGACGCCCTCGGCGACCACGCGGAGGCCGAGCTCGCGCCCGAGTCCGACGGTGGTGCGGACGATCGCGGCGGCTTCTGGCGAGTCGGCCATCTTGCGCACGAACGACCGGTCGACCTTGAGCTCGTCCACCGGGATCCGGGTCAGGAATGTCAGCGACGAGAACCCGGTGCCGAAGTCGTCGACCGAGATCTGCACGCCCAGGTCGCGCAGGGCGCCGAGCACCTCGTCGATGATCTCCAGCTCGCTGAGCACCACCGTCTCGGTGATCTCCAGTACCAGCCGGTGTGCCGGCACGCGGTGCCGGCGCAGCAGTTCGGCGATGTCGGCGGGCAGGCGGGGGTCGAGGAGGCTGCGGGCGGACAGGTTGACCGAGATCGGCACGTCCATGCCGTGCTCGGCCCACTCGGCGGCCACGGCGAGCGCCTTGTCGACGACGTACCGGGTGAACGGCCCCAGCAGATCGCTGCCTTCGATCACCCGGACGAAGTCGACCGGGCTGAGCGCGCCCCGGCGCGGGTGCCGCCAGCGGATCAGCGCCTCGACGCCGGTGGGCGCGCCGGTGCTCAGGTTGACGGCGGGCTGGAGCGCGAGGACGAGCTGGTCGTCGAACTCGAGCGCCTCGCGCAGCTCTGCCAGCAGCGCCAGCCTGTCGGTGCTCGCCTCGTCCTTGGCGCTGTCGTACCAGGCGACGCTGTCGCCGCCGGTCTTGGCCTGGTACATGGCGTTTTCGGCGCGGCGTACCAGCTCAGCCATGTCGGCGGTGCCCGCAGCGGCCACGACCACGCCGACCGACACCTCGACCGACATCGTCACGCCGGCGACCTCGGTGGGCGCGGCCAGCTCCTCGACGATCCTGCGGGCCCGGCGCAGCGCCTGCGGCATCGACGACTCGCTGTCGTCCAGCCCAGTCACTAGCAGGGCGAACTCGTCACCGTCGAGACGGGCGAGCAGCTCGCCGGAGTGGGTCAGGGCGCCCAGCCGCGCGGCGGTGGCGCGTAGCAGGTCGTCACCGGCGGCGTGCCCCAGCGTGTCGTTGACCTCTTTGAAGTGGTCGAGGTCGAGCAGGAGCAGGGCGACCGGCGTGTCGCGGTCGAGCCGCCGCAGCGCCGCGTCGCCCTTCAAGAGCAGGGCCGCGCGGTTGGCCAGCTTGGTGAGCTGGTCATGCACGGCCTCGTACCGTGCCCGGTCGGTCAGGACCTGGAGCTGGCGGTGCGTCGCGGCGTCGTGCAGCGCGGACGCCAGCGCGTCGCTGAACGCGGACAGCGCCATCTGGTCACGTGCGTCCGGCTCGATCGGTCGGGTGAAGCGGACCCGCAGGTCGCCGACCGGCACGCCGCCGACGGCGAGTGGCCGCACCTCGACCTCGTCACCCTCTTCGACGTCGCCGGAGCCGGCGCCCTGCCGGTCGGCGCTCGCTTCGCTCGCGCGGGCGGCGGTGCGGGCCGGCAGGTCGGTCTCTTCGAGGGCTGAGACGCCGTCGCCCCGGTATCGGCGGCGGCCACCGTCGGGCCGCAGCACCTCGACGACGACCCGCTCGGCACCGAAGAGGGTCAACGCGCCGGCCACGCCCGCGGTCGCGACGGCCCGCTCGTCGAGCTGGTTGAGCTCCCTGGTGGCGCCGGCGAACGCCTGCCAGAGGCGGCGCTCCTCTTCGGCGCGGAGCCGGTGGCCGTACATCTGCTGGAGCAGCCACAGCGCGGGTGGCAGGAGCAGGAGCCACCGCGGGTCGCGGTCGAGCATCGCGATCACGACGAGACCGACGAGCACGTTGCCGACGAACATCAGCAGCTTGCCGCGCAGCGCGCGGAGCAGCAGCGGCCCGATCGGGCGGCCGTGCCGCAGTGACAGCGTCAGCGCGGCCAGCCAGCCGGTGACCAGCAGGTATGTCAGCGCACCGAGTGCCAGGGCACCGGCGAGCGCGGGGCTGAGCGGCTGCCTGAACGGATCGCCGAACGCTGTGGTGATCGTGGTGGCCAGCGCGACCGCGACGGTCAGCGAGGCGGTCACGTGGACGATCTCGATGGGCGTGCGGCGGTCGGAGAAGAACGAGAGCAGCAGCCAGGCGAGCCCAGCGCCCACGAAGGTGGCGGCCGGAAGCCAGCCGGCGGGCGCGAGGTATAGGCCGATGATGAGCGCGGCCTCGCCCCACGTGACGCTGACCAGGCCCGAAGCCACCCGGAGGCGCAGCCGGCCTAGTTGGGCGAGCGCCATCACGCCGGCTGCGATGCCGAGGCGGCTAAGCGGCGAAAGCGGACCGGCCGGCGGGGCGTCCGCCGGGGTGACCAGGCCGACCACGGCGGCGGAGAGTGCCGCGACGAGCACGATCAGGGTGAGCACGAAGGTACGGCCCGCTCCGGCCGTTCCCTCGCGGGCGGCCGTCACGAGTCGCTCCGAACCGCCGGTCCCCAACCGGCGTTCCTCCGCGCGCGTTTCCGGACAGAAGGAGGGAATCCGCGACGAATCATCTTCGGCGTCCCCTCCCAACCCGCAGCTCCGGGGACAATGCCCCCGGCGGAAGGCTAAGCCAAACGGGATTGGCGCAACAGGGGTCGCCGGGTCGGTTTACCAAGAAGGTCGCCGATCCGGGCGCTGGGAGCGCTCTATCCCCTAGAACACGGTCAGGTGCTGGACTCGCGATCTGTCGGATCAAGGACAGTGCCCGTGGATTCGGCCGCCCGCTTCTCTTGATCTTGCTGCTGCGGAAACTGGCCGGGGAGCCGCCGCAGGCGACCGTTCATGTTCCGGATCAACAGCACGGTCGCGATCGCCAGCAGCACGATGATGAACAACCCCATGGGCCCCGCCAGGCCACCGGAGCGCGTGTCGCCGAAGTTGTTCTCCGCGAGCACTTGTGCAGCCGTCAGCATCACTCCACGGTACGCGCAGGCGGGCGCAACCCCGCAAACAGGTCGGTCTCCGGCACCGCGTTGTCGACATGCGACTTGACCAACTCGAAGTCTTCGGTCGGCCAGAGCCGCTGCTGGACGTCCAGTGGCGCCCGGAAGAAGAACCCGTCCGGGTCGACCTGGGTCGCGTGCGCACGCAGGGCGTCGTCGCGCAGATGGAAGTAGGCCCCGCACTCGACACGGGTGGTGATCCGGTCGCTCTTGTCGCGCCCGTCGTCCTCCCAGCCCTCCAGCATCTCGGCGTAGGGCGATTCGAGCCCGGCCTCGATCATGCCCTCGTGCAGCGCGACGAACTTCGCCCGCGTGAACGTGTGCTGGTAGTACAGCTTGGCCGGCTGCCACGCCTCACCCATCTCGGGGAACTGCTCGACGTCACCTGCGGCGTCGAACGCCACCATGCTGATCTTGTGGCACATGATGTGGTCGGGGTGCGGGTAGCCACCCTCCTCGTCGTACGTCAGGACCACGTGCGGGCGGAACTCGCGCATCAACCGCACCAGCGGTGCAGCCGCGGCCTGCACGTCCTGGAGCGCGAAGCAGCCGTCGGGCAGCGGCGGCAGCGGGTCGCCCTCGGGCAGGCCGGAGTCGACGAAGCCGAGCCACGCCTGGTCGACACCCAGGATCGCGCGGGCGGCGTCCATCTCCGCGCGGCGGATCTCCGCGATGTTTTCCCACACGTCGGGCCGATCCATCTTCGGGTTGAGCACACTGCCCCGCTCGCCCCCCGTACACGTCACGACCAGCACGGACACGCCCTCGGCGACGTATTTCGCCATAGTGGCGGCACCCTTGCTGGACTCGTCGTCCGGATGTGCGTGCACAGCCATCAGACGCAGTTGCTCAGACAACGAAAAACTCCCTCACGACCTGCCGGATCCCCCTCGATCACGTGCTGTCACTATGGAACAGCAGCGCACCTCCGCCATTCTGGCCGATGCCTCCGACAACAATCGCAGGAGATCCACCCCGGTGACCAAGACGCAGGCAACAACTACCTCCGGTGCCCCGGTGTTCCCGCCCGGCCGGTACGGCCGCCGGCGGGAGCCGCGCAAGCAGCGCCGGTGGGTGGTCGCGTTGCTGGTCGCGGCGGTGGTCGCGGCGGGCGTCGGGCTCGCGGTCAAGCTGTACCAGCAGTACGGCGACCCGTCTTACAACGCCCAGGTGACCAGCTACTCCGGAGTCACCGACACCGGGATCGATGTCGAGTTCCGGGTCAACGTGCCGGATGGCGGCAAGGCGATCTGCGTGTTGAGAGCCCGGTCGCGCGACGGCGCCGAGGTCGGCAAGGCGGAGGTAGCGGTGGCCGCGGCACCCGGTGAAACCCGTCCACTGACCCGATACCGGCTTGTGACCAGCGCACGTCCCGTGATCGGCGAAGTGGTGCGCTGCCGGGCAGCCGAGTAGCGAATTGACCGGCACGACTGACCCGGTTCAGCCGCCGAAGAAAAACGCGTAATTACGGTGGTGTCAGTCGCTGGTAAGTTGGTAGTTCTGATTTGTTTGCCCGTTAGCCCACCCGAGGAGATCGTCTGTGTCCACCACCGACCCCCAGGCGCAGGCCACCTGGCTGTCCCAGGACGCGCACGACCGTCTGAAGGCCGAGCTCGACGAGCTGATCGCGGCCCGTCCGGCGATGGCCGCTGAGATCAACGCGCGACGCGAGGAAGGCGACCTGCGCGAGAACGGCGGTTACCACGCTGCCAGGGAAGAGCAGGGCAAGGCCGAGATGCGGATCCGCCAGCTGCAGGAGCTGTTGCGCACCGCTCGCGTCGGCGACGCCCCCAAGGCCGACAAGGTCGCGCCCGGCACCGTCGTGACCATCCATTTCGACGACGACACCGACGATACCGAGACATTCCTGCTCGGGTCCCGGGAGATCGCGGCCACGACTGATCTGACCGTGTACAGCCCGGAATCCGCCCTAGGACAGGCCATTCTCGGCGCTCGGCCCGGCCAGACCGTGACCTACACCGCACCGAGCGGCGCAGACATCAAGGTCACGGTCGTCGAGTTCAAGCCGTTCGGCGGCTAGGACGTTCGACGGATAGCGCGACACACCCTTCCCTTGCGAGGATCGCCGTCGGCTCACGAAAAGTGAGCCTTCCTTCATGGGGAGGTAACTCGAATGGCAGAGTCCGAAAAGTCCACCGTGGACCGCCGCCGGCTCCTGCGCCGCGCCGGCACGGTCGCGGCGGGCGTCGCGGGTGCCGGCGTTGCGGGTGCGGTGGCCGCAACGCCCGCCCAGGCTGCCCCGGGCCAGCCGGTCCTCCAGGGCCAGAACAACAACGTCGGCACCAATGTCCCGAGCACGGGTATCCAGGCGAGCAGCCCGGAGCTCCCGACCCTGGCGCTGTACAACCCGAACGAGACGCCCGTCGAGGGTGGCACGGCGGCCGGCCCGGCGCTCCAGCTCGTACCGCACGGCGACTGGCTGAACGACGACGCTCCGGCCGGCTCGCTCGCCGCCGACGGACTGGGCCTGCCGTGGGTGTCGGTGCAGTACCCCGGCTTCACGTTCTCGCACGCGGTGCACTCGACGTTCAACTCGAACACCACGGTGCCCGTGACGCCGACCCGGGCGATTGACACCCGCAACACCGCTGGACGCGCGCGCATCCTCAACGCGGCGGGCAACCTCGACAGCGCCGGTCGCCTGATCGCGGGCCGGTCGGTCAACATCGACCTGAGCGACCTGGCGTTCTTCCCGAACGCCGTGCTGCTCAACGCGACCGTCACCGGGCAGGGGGCCGCTGGCTTCCTGACCGTGTGGGCCTACAACACGACCCGGCCGGGCGTCTCCAGCGTCAACTACTCGCCGGGCCAGAACCTGTCCAACTTCGTATTCAGCGCGTCCGGCTGGGACGACACCTCGGTCGCCTCCGGCCTGTCCGTCTTCACCAGCCAGACCACGCACTTCCTCCTCGACATCGTGGCGTTCGTGGTCAGCGACGGAGCGGTCAACCCCAACATCACGTCGGCCGACGCGACCGCCGGCCTGCGGGGGGCCGCGAGCAGCGCGGCCGCGACTCGGGCCCAGGCTGTCAAGAAGTCGAAGCCGAGCTGGCAGTAAGACCCGTACGAGCACATTGGTGCCCGTCGCCTTCTGGCGGCGGGCACCGCCGTATCAAGAGGCTACGCGGAGCGGAACGTCACCTCGTATCCGCTGGCGCGCAGCAGACCGATGAGCTTTTCGGCGTGTTCGGGGCCGCGCGTCTCGACGGAAAGCGCCACCTCGACCTCGCCCAGCCGCAGCCGCGGGCTCACCCGCTGATGCTGCACGTCCACCACGTTGGCCCGGTGCTCGGCGATCAGGGCGAGCAGAGAAGCCAACTGTCCCGGCTGGTCTCCACAATGCACGGTGAACCGCAGGTGCCGGCCGGCCGCCGTCAGCCCGTGCTCGATCACTCGCAGCAGCAGGAGCGGGTCGATGTTGCCGCCCGACAACACCGCCACCGCGGGCGTCTCGACGGTCACCGCGCCGGCCATCATGGCCGCCACGCCCACGGCGCCCGCCGGCTCGACAACCAGTTTGCCGCGCTCCAGCAGCATCAGCAGCGCCCGGGAAATATCCTCCTCGGTCACCGTCACGACCTCGTCGACGAGCTTGCTGACGTGCGCGAACGTGTGCTCGCCCGGGCAACCCACCGCGATGCCGTCGGCGATCGTGTCCAATGTTGCCAGCCGGACGGGCGTGCCGGCCCGCAGTGACGGCGGGTACGCGGCAGCGCCTTCGGCCTGCACACCGATCACCCGTACGTCCGGGCGGAGCGCCTTGGCGGCGACCGCGATGCCGGAGAGCAGCCCGCCACCGCCCAACCCGGCAACGATTGTCTTGACGTCCGGGCACTGTTCGAGGATCTCCAGCGCCACCGTGCCCTGCCCGGCGATCACGTCCGGGTGGTCGAACGGGTGGATCAGCACCGCCCCCGTACGTTCGGCGAACTCGCGGGCGGCCACCAGGGCGTCGTCGACTGTGGTGCCCGCGTACTCGATCCGGGCCCCGTACCCCTTGGTGGCCAACACCTTCGGGATGGGCGCGCCCACCGGCATGAAGACCGTGGAGACGGCGCCGAGCAGCCCGGCGGCGAGCGCCACGCCCTGGGCGTGGTTACCGGCGCTGGCGGCGACCACGCCACGGGCCCGCTCCTCCGGCGACAGCCGGGAGATGCGCACGTACGCGCCACGCACCTTGTACGAGCCGGCACGCTGCAGGTTTTCACACTTGAGCCAGGCCGGACCGCCGATGGCCGCGGACAGCGGGCGGGACGGTTCAAGTGGCGTAGTCCGGACGACCCCGCTCAGCAGGTCTCGGGCGGCCTCGACGTCGCCCAAGGTCAGGAGCTCCCTCATGACCGTCCTCGCTTCGCCGCGGGCGGCCATGAGGCTCCAAGCGCACTGAGCCCAATGATCCGCTCGCTTCGCTCGCTCATTGCCCGATCGTCGCACCACCGGCTGACCTGCCCACACGCGGCCAGGTCGACGCGTGCCGCTGCCACGGCGCGATCATCTCGAACTGGCCCGCCACCGCCAGCAGCGACAGCTCCGAACCGGGCGGTCCGACGATCTGCACGGCCACGGGCAACCCGTCGGGCCGCATGCCGACGGGCACGACCAGGGCGGGCAGCCCGGCGATGTTCCAGGGTGCGGCGTAGGGCGCGTACCGGATGTTGGCGACCATGTTGGCCCGCCATGACCGCCGTGACCAGCCATCGGCGGCGATGGGCGCACCGGCCAGCGCGGGCGTGATCATCAGGTCGACGCCGTGGTCGGAGAAGAAGCCGATCGACCGGTCGCGCCAGCCCGCGCGGTCCGACTCTCGGACGTACCCCTTGCGTAGTGCCCACGCGCCGAGCGCGACGTGCCGGCGGGTCCGTGGCTGGAGGGTCTTGCGGTCGAGCCCGGCCGACTCGGCGTCGCGGCACGCGGCGCCGAACCAGGTCGCGATGCCGCGTAGGCCAAGCGACGTCGGATATACCGGGTCGGCGGTGACCGCGTCGTGCCCGGCGGCGACCAGCAGGCGGGTCGCCTCGGCGACCGCGTCGCGGTTGGGCTTGTCCGGTCGTACCCCGCGGACCGGCGAACGCAGCGACACGGCGACCTTGAGCCGCTGCGGCTCGACCAGCTTCTCCGGGCGGCGGCCGGCGAGCACCGCAAACCCGACCGCCGCGTCGGCGACGGTCGTGGCGAGGATGCCGTGCTCGGTGAGGCCGTACCAGTCGTCGGCGCCCAGGTTGCACGGCACCACGCCGCGACCCGGCTTGAGCCCGATCAGGCCGCAGCAGGCGGCGGGGATCCGGATCGAGCCGAGCCCGTCGTTGCCGTGCGCGAAAGGCACCAGGCCGGCCGCGACCGCGGCCGCCGCACCGCCCGACGAGCCGCCGGGGGTGCGGTCGGTGCGCCACGGGTTGCGGGTCGTGCCCGTCTCGTCGTCCGTCGTCGCCCACAGGCCCAGCTCGGGCATCCGGGTCACACCGACCACGACCGCGCCCGCACCCCGCAGCCTGCGAACCACCTCGTGGTCGTCCTCGGCCACCGGCCCGCGCGCCGCCGCCGAGCCATTCCACGTGGGCAGGCCCGCGACGGCGGTGTTCTCCTTGACCGCTACCGGCACCCCGGCCAGCGGCAGGTTGGCGAGGTCGTCCTGCTCGTCGACCTTTTCCGCCTCGACGATCGCCTCACCGCCCCGCACCACCCGAAACGCGGACAGCACCGGATCGGCGGTCGCGATGTGATCGAGATGGTCGGCGACCACTTGCGTCGCGGAAGCGTCGCCGCGCCGCACCGCACGGGCGATCTGCTTCGCAGTCGCGCCGACCCACGTCTCCTGCACGGCCCCTCCCCTTGGGCTAGCCGAGTGCCTGCTCCAGATCCGCGAGTAGATCGTCGGCGGTCTCGATGCCGACCGACAGTCGCACGAGATCCGAGGGAACTTCAAGCGGCGAGCCGGCAGCGCTCGCGTGTGTCATCTTGCCGGGGTGCTCGATGAGGGATTCGACCCCGCCGAGCGACTCCGCGAGCACGAAGAGCTTCGTCCGGTTGCAGACCTCGACCGCCTGCGCCTCACCGCCCGCCACGCGGAAGGAGATCATCCCGCCGAAGCGGCGCATCTGCTTCGCCGCGGTCTCGTGGCCGGGGTGGGTGGGCAGGCCCGGGTACAGAACCTGGGCGATCTTCGGGTGCCGCTGGAGGTACGCCGCGACGCGCTCGGCGTTGTCGCAGTGCCGGTCCATGCGTACCCCGAGCGTCTTCACACCGCGGAGGGTCAGCCATGCGTCGAAGGGGCCGTTGATGCCGCCCATCGCGTTCTGGTGGTACGCCAACTCGTCGCCCAACCCGGGGTCGGCCACGACGAGCGCACCACCGATCACGTCAGAGTGGCCGCCGATGTACTTCGTCGTCGAGTGCACGACGATGTCGGCCCCATGCGCGATGGGCTGCTGGAGGTACGGCGACGCGAACGTGTTGTCGACGACCAGGAGCGCGTCGTTTTCGTGCGCGACGCCCGCGAGCCCCGCGATGTCGGCGATGCCGAGCAGCGGATTGGTGGGGGTCTCGACCCAGATGACCTTCGTCTTGTCGGTGACAGCCGCCCGCACCTGGTCGATGTCGGAAATACGCGCGGCCGTCCAGGCCAGCCCCCAACGCTCGGCGACCTTGGCGAACAGCCGGTAGGTGCCGCCGTACGCGTCGTCCGGGATCACCACGTGGTCGCCAGGCCGGCACACGGTGCGCAGGAGTGTGTCTTCCGCGGCCAGCCCCGACGCGAACGTCAGGCCACGCCGGCCGCCCTCCAGCGCGGCCAGGCACTCCTGCAACGCGTCGCGGGTCGGGTTGCCCGACCGCGCGTACTCGTAGCCGAGGCGGGGCTCACCCACCGCGTCCTGCGCGAACGTGCTGGTCTGGAAGATCGGCGGCACCACCGCGCCGGTGCGGGCCTCCGGCTCCTGGCCGGCGTGGATGGCGAGCGTGTCGAACCCGTACGTCATTGGGCCGAGGCTAGTCCTTCCCCGGTCCCGCCCTCACGCACGCCGCGCCTTACTCTTCCCGGATGGCCGAATGCTTGTTCTGTGGCATCGTCGCGGGCTCCGTACCGGCGTTCGTGGTGGCCGACGAGCCCGCCGGATTCGCGTTCCTCGACACCAGGCCCGTCTTCAAAGGCCACATCCTGGTCGTGCCGCGCACGCACGTCGCCGTCCTCGGCGACCTGCCCACCGGCGACCTGGCGCCCTACTTCGGCCTGGTGCGACGCCTGTCCCTCGCCGTCGAGGCCGGCCTCGGAGCCGGCGGGACCTTCGTCGCCATGAACAACAAGGTGTCGCAGTCCGTGCCGCACCTCCACACCCACGTGGTACCGCGGACGAAAGGCGACGGCCTACGCGGTTTCTTCTGGCCGCGGACGCGGTACACGTCTGACGACGAGGCCAGCCTGTACGCCGAGAAGATCGCCGCAGCGCTCGGGTAAGGCTCGGGCGGCCCTTGGCGTTATCCCTGTCGGAGGTGTCAACCCGTGTTCCTAAGACGCGTGAAAATCGACCTACCCACCCCCGACCAGGCCCTGCCCGGCCGCGCCACCGAAATGCCGGTCGCCGCGCGCCACACCGTCCTCGGCACCCCGCTGCGCGGCCCCTGGCCCGCCGGCGCCGAGGTGGCAGTGTTCGGGATGGGCTGCTTCTGGGGCGCCGAGCGACTCTTCTGGCGCCTGCCCGGCGTGATCTCCACGTCGGTGGGCTACGCCGGCGGCAGCACCCCGAACCCGACCTACGAGGAAGTCTGCTCCGGCCTCACCGGCCACGCCGAGGTGGTCCAGGTGGTCTACGACCCGGCGAAAATCGGGTACGAGCGGCTGCTCAAGGTCTTCTGGGAAAACCACGACCCGACCCAGGGCATGCGCCAGGGCAACGACGTGGGCACCCAGTACCGCTCCACCATCTACACCACGTCGGATGCGCAGGCGAAGGTGGCACAGGCGTCCCGGGAGGCGTTCGCGCCGGTGGTGCGAGCGGCCGGGCACGAGGAGATCACAACCGAGATCGAGCCCTTACGCGAGTACTACTACGCCGAGGACTACCACCAGCAGTACCTTTCAAGTGACAAAAACCCCAACGGGTACTGCAACCACGGCCCCAATGGGATGACCTGCCCCATCGGGGTCGCCAAGACCGACGCCTGATTGGGGTCGGTGAACCAGCGCCAGGCGTGACAGACTCGCGGCGAAGGGTGGTGAGCGAATGACGAGTGGAGCCGAGCCTCTGAACGACCCGTGCCGGATCGCCCGTCGCCGCGAGTCGCTGGACGAGCAGGTCCGTCGTCGGGGCCTTAAGCCCATCGAGTCGGTCGATGATCTCAAGTGCGACGGCGTGTTCGAGAGCGACGAGGAGCTAGACGCCTTCCTCGCGCACGTGTACGCCGAGCGTCACGCCAACCTCGCGTAGCCGCTCGTGGACTACGTCGTCCTCGACACCGACGTGGCCTCCCTCAGCTTTCGAGGGCGGCTGCCCGCCGGCTTCAACAGGCCGTTGGCCGGCAAGCTGACATGCGTCTCGTTCGTGACGATCGCCGAGATGACCAAGTGGGCCGAGCTTCGCGACTGGGGACCGCGCAACCGGGATCGGCTGGAGCTGTGGTTGTCTCGCCAGACGCATCTCGAATACGACATCGCGGTGGCGCAGACCTGGGGTCGGCTGGCCGCAGCAGCGCAGAGACGCGGTCGTGTCGCCCCGATCAACGACACCTGGATCGCCGCTACGTGCCTGGCGGAAGGGCTGCCGTTGGCGACCCTCAACGTGAAGGACTACGAGGGCTTCGCCGAACACCACGGTCTGGTCCTCGTGACGCCACCGCGCACATAAGGTGCCAGATGCATCGATCCCACCAGCAGTACTTGTCGGATTCGAAGAATCCGAACGGCTACTGCAACCACGGCCCGAATGGGATGTCCTGCCCCATCGGGGTGGCGAAGACCGACGCCTGATTGGGGTCTTCCGACCAGCGCTACGCGTGACAGACTCGCGGCGAAGGGTGGTGAGCGAATGACGAGTGGAGCCGAGCCTCTGAACGACCGTGCCGGAACGCCCGTCGCCGCGAGTCGCTGGACGAGCAGGTCCGTCGTCGCGGCCTAAGCCCATCGAGTCGATCGATGATCTCAAGCGCGACGGCGTGTTCGAGAGCGACGAGGAGCTAGACGCCTTCCTGGCGCACGTGTAAGCCACCACGTCCCGCAACGACGCCTGATTCCACGCCCAGGACCTGGCGACGGCCTGGATTGGGGCGGTGTTGCGGACACCGCCCCAGCCAGTTGGTGTCGGTCAGAATGCAATGAAGATGCCGCTGGTGGGGCTGAAGATGCCGAGGAAGTCAACGAAGAAGTCATCGTCGTGACCGTTGTCGTGACCGTTGCCGTTGCCGTGACCGTTGCCGTGACCGTTGCCGTGACCGTTGCCGTGACCGTTGCCCCCGGCGGCCTCGGTGACGGACGTGGCCGGGCTGGCCGACGCAGCAGTTCCGAATCCGGCCATCAGACCGGTGGTCATCGCCGCGGACGCGGCGAGCACAGCGGCGCGAGTGAGCATGGATCGGCGCATTAGATCCCCCTTAGATGGTAACCGCCCCTGTTCGGGCGACTTGGGCGTTTAGCCCGTGATGTCGACTATAGGTATCCTGGGTTACCCATGTCGCCAAAAGTGGCAATCTCACGGGCAATCTCTTGTCGGGCGCCGGAAGGGACCACCCGGGGGCGAGGGCCGGTGTTGACTACGGGGTTCGGGCTTGTAGGACGGCGACTCGGCAGCTGCCGAGGTCGTCCTTGACGTACGTCGACAGCCCTGGACCGCCTCGATGGGGATACGCCACAGCTTCGGGTAGATCTCAATGCGCTTGAGGATCACCTCACGCAGCTGACTCTGTTCGAGCTGCTGGCGCGCCGACTCGACCTGATGGCGGGCGGATGCCGTGCTGGCGAGGTACGACAGGGCGGCGCCGACGAGGGAGACGAGGCTGGCCACGATGGCGGCGGTGACGGCCGGGTTGAGGTCGACCGGGTCATCTTGCTCCGCAGGGGCACGGCTCGCGTGCGGCGTCCAGCCCCGCCGATCAAGGCCATTCGCATCGATCAAGGGCAAACGCACGTGGAAATGAGATCCAACCACGTGCGTTTGCCCTTGATCGACGGAGAGAGGCGGCAGGAAAGGGGCGAAACGGGTGCGCGAAATAGGCGTTGCCGATCACCGCGCGGAGTGGATAGCGTGGCTGTACACGGGAAGGGAGGTGGTCCAGCTTTGTGTAGCTATAGGACTCGTGAGGTGGCTGTCCGCTAGCCGCTGTCCTTGACACAGCACGTCGTCGAGACCGTGTGACAGCGGTGCGGCGAAACCAAGTCAGACACCCGACCCCCGGGGTTCCGGCCTAGTCCAGCCGGTCCGCGCACGAGCGCGGAAGCCCCGGGGGTTGTCTAATATCGGGCGTGCGTGAGCTGATCATCCTCGGCACGGCGAGCCAGGTGCCGACCCGGCACCGAAACCACAACGGGTACTTTCTGCGCTGGGACGACCAGGGCATCCTGTTCGACCCGGGCGAGGGTACGCAGCGGCAGATGCTGCGGGCGGGCGTCGCCGCCACCGACATCACCCGGATCTGCGTGACGCACTTTCACGGCGATCACAGCCTGGGGCTGCCTGGAGTCATCCAGCGGCTGTCACTCGACCGGGTGCCCCATCCGGTCGTCGCGCATTTTCCCGCCAGCGGCACCGAATACTTCCGCAGGATGCGGCACGCGACCAGCTTCTACGAGACCGCTGACGTCCGCGAGGCAGCCGTTGAACGCGAAGGCCCGATTCCTGGGACGATCCTCGAAGCGCGGCGGCTGCGGCATCCGATCGAGACCTACGGGTACCGGATGATCGAGCCCGATGGGCGCCGCATGCTGCCCGACAAGCTTGCCGCCCACGGCATCGCTGGTCCTGCGGTGGGTGAGCTCATCCGTGCCGGGCACCTGCGGGGGGTCACGCTCGACGACGTCAGTGTGCCGCGGCCCGGGCAGCGCTTCGCGTTCGTCATGGACACCGGCCTCTGCGACAACGTCTACGCCCTCGCCGAAGGCGCCGACCTGTTGGTGATCGAGGCGACCTTCCGGTCGCGGGATGCCGCGATGGCCGCGCAGGTCGGCCACCTGACCGCGGCGCAAGCCGCGCGGGTGGCGGCGGAAGCGAAGGTACGCCGGCTGGTGCTCACGCACTTCAGCCAGCGGTACGACGATCCGGCCGGCTTCGCCGTCGAGGCGCGCGAGCACTTCGACGGCGAGCTGATCATCGCCGAGGATCTGATGCGGGTACCGGTGCCGGCGCGGCTACCCTCGACAGCGTGACCGTCGTGATCCGGGCCGGGGCCGAAGACGACCTGACGGCGGTCGGTGAGCTGCATTTCCGGTCGAGGCTGGCGGCGTACTCGCGATTCGTCCCGCACGACGCCCTCACCGCGATGCCGCCGAGCGCGATGGTCGACTACTGGGTCGAGCGCTGGCGGTACGAGCGAGGCGATCATCAGCTCACGGTGGCCGAGGCGGACGGGGCGGTTGTCGGGTTCACCTATCTGGGGCCCGACGAGGAACCCGATACGGGCATCCTCAACGCCATCCATGTCGACCCGGATCTGGTGGGCAGCGGCGTGGGGCGGGTGCTGATGCGCGACGCGCTGGCGAAGCTCAGCGCGGGTGGCTGGCGTCGGGCGGTGCTGTGGGTGCTCACCGCCAACACGCGGGCCCGGCGCTTCTACGAGCGGGGAGGCTGGGCGCCGGACGGCGTCGAGCGCGAGGATCACATCGGCACGGCACCCGTGCGCCATATGCGGTACGTGCTGCCTCTGCCCGGAGACTGGCCGGGCGAGAGTACGTGATCGATGCATGCGGGGGAACCGGCGATCACGTACTCTCGCCCGCCATACCCACCCAAACCGGGGGAACGCCTGGCCGGAGGCGTCGGACCAGCGGAGGCATGCTGGTCACCGGACTGCTGGGTGGGTGTTTCGCGGGTCGCCACGGTGCTGGCGGGGCACCGCGACGTCACCGCCGAATTTGGGTCATAGTTGGTCGAAGGAGCCACGGTTTGTCGGGGCACGCCGTTCCCGCCATCGGCCTCCGCCGGGTCTCTCGCGCCAGCTAGGTAGCGCGCGGAGCCCATTGAGGTCGTGCCGGGCCGTCCATGCCTCGCGCCAAGGCCGGCGGGATGCCGTCTCGGCGCGCTCGGCGAGTCTCCTGGGTGGGCACGGCCATGCCGAGCCGCACCAGACACACTCACCGACCTGGTTGGGTTGTGTGTGCCGCCCGAGCATGTATTGCGCGTCCCGCCACAACAGGCGGTCCACCACGTCGGCCGGCTCTGTATGGTCCACGCTGACCATCCGTTCCCCCTTTCGGGAGCTACGACTAGTCAACCGGCCGGCGCCTGACCGCAACCGGACAGGATGTGCGACTCCCCGAAATTTCCACTTTTGAGGGGGGCGATAATGAGTCATGGGCGACACGCCGTTGTTGCGCCGCGTTCGCGAAGCGGTCATCGGTGACGACCAGGTGATGTGGGGGCCGTACGGTCCGCGCCGCGTGACGTACGCCGATTACACCGCGTCCGGACGTGCCCTCACCTTCATCGAAGACTTTATCCGCGACGAGGTGCTGCCACGATATGCCAATACGCACACCGAATCGTCCGGCACCGGGCTCCAGACCACCCGCCTGCGCGAGGATGCCCGAACGACGATCCGCGAGTGCGTGGGCGGTGACCAGGACACCGTCGTCATCTTCGCCGGATCGGGCGCCACCGGCGCCATCGACAAGCTCATCTCGGTACTCGGCCTGCGGCTGCCGGCGTCGCTCGACGACGCTTATGGCTTTCGCGACCAGATCCCGATCCGCGAACGTCCAGTGGTCTTTATCGGACCGTACGAACATCACTCGAACGATCTGCCGTGGCGCGAGTCCATCGCGGACCTCGTGCTGATTCCCGAAGATCATGATGGCCATGTCGACCAGGACGCGTTGGAGGCAGCACTCGTCAAATACGCGGATCGGCCGCTGAAGATCGGGTCGTTCTCGGCCGCCTCGAACGTCACCGGCATCCTCACCGACACCGAGGTGATCGCCGCGCTGCTGCACCGGCACGGCGCGCTGTCGTTCTGGGACTACGCGGCCGCCGGGCCGTACGTCGACATCCGCATCGACGGCAAGGATGCGATCTTCCTGTCGCCGCACAAGTTCGTCGGTGGGCCGGGCACTCCGGGCGTGCTGGTGGTGCGGCGCGAACTGCTGCGCAACCGGGTGCCGACCGTGCCGGGCGGGGGCACGGTCGACTACGTCAACGCGTATGAGCACCGCTACCTCACCGACCCGGCGCACCGGGAGGAGGGCGGCACGCCGGCGATCGTCGAGTCGATCCGCGCGGGGCTCGTGTTTCAGCTCAAGCGGGCCGTGGGGACGGACGTGATCCGGGAGCAGGAGGAGCAGTTCCTGCACCGCGCGGTCACGTCCTGGAGCGCGAATCCCGCCATTCAGATCCTCGGCAACCTCACCGCCGACCGGCTCTCGATCCTCTCGTTCGTGGTACGCCGGCCGAATGGTCGCGGCTTGCACCACAACTTCGTCGTGGCGCTGCTCAACGACCTCTTCGGGATCCAGTCGCGCGGCGGCTGCTCGTGCGCGGGACCGTACGGCCACCGGCTGCTGGGCGTAGACCTGGAGCTGTCGCACCGGTACGAGGCGGAGATCGTCGCGGGCTGCGAGGGGATCAAGCCCGGATGGGTGCGAGTCAGCTTCAACTACTTCCTGACCGACGTGGTCTGCAGGTACCTGATCGACGCCGTGGACCTCGTCGCCACCCATGGGTGGAAGTTGCTGCCGGAGTACCGGTTCGACCCGCACACGGCGCTCTGGCGGCACCGCGCGGGCCTTGTCGAGCCGCCGCTGCGGTTGGGCCAGCTCTGGTACGACGAGGAAGGGCAGCTGTCCTGGCCGGCCCACCACGAGCGGGCCGACGAGGAAGCGCTCGACGGTTACCTGGCGTACGCCCGTGAGCTGCTGCTCGACCTGCCGGAGCCGGACCTCGACGGCCACCCGGGCGACGCGGTGTCACCGCACTTCGAGGAGCTGCGCTGGTTCGAGCTGCCGGCGTGTTCGCTCACAGCGGATCCGGGCATTGACCGGCGTCCCGCCGCGTTCCGCACGTCATGAGTACCGAACAGGACGTCTTCGACGCGTACTCCCAGGTGGTCACCACCGTCGCCGAAAAGGTCCTGCCCAGCGTGGCCGCCCTGGCGGTGCGCGCGGCCCGCGGCGCCGGCGCCGGATCGGCCGTGACCTTCACCGACGACGGGTTCCTACTCACCAGCGCACACGTGGTCGCCGGCGCCACGAGTGGCACGGCGACATTCGGCGACGGCCTGGAGACCCGGTTCGACGTGGTCGGCGCGGACTCGCTCTCCGACCTCGCGGTCCTTCGGGTACGCGCCACCGGCGCCCCGCCCGCCGAGCTGGGCGACGCCGACCGGCTGCGGATCGGGCAGCTCGTGGTGGCGGTCGGCAACCCGATGGGCCTGGCCGGCTCGGTGACCGCCGGCGTCGTGTCCGGCCTCGGCCGGTCCATCCCGGCCCGCGACGGCCGCAGGGTCCGGCTCATCGACGACGTGATCCAGACCGACGCCGCCCTCAACCCGGGCAACTCCGGCGGCGCGCTCGCCAACTCCAATGGCTGGGTGATCGGTGTCAACACTGCGGTAGCCGGGTACGGGCTCGGGCTCGCCGTGCCGATCAATCCGAACACCCGGCAGATCATCGGCGAGCTGGTGTCGACCGGGCGGGTGCGCCGCGCCTGGCTGGGTGTGGCGGGCGCGCCCGTGCCGCTGCCGCCGCCGGTCGCCGAGCGGCTGGATCAGAAGATGGGGCTGCGCGTGGTGGAGGTCGTTCCTGGCAGCCCGGCCGGCGTGGCCGGGATCTACCTGGGCGACGTGATCGTCTCGGCGGGAGGGCGTCCGGTGTCGAACGTGCAGGCGCTCCAGCGCCTGATGCTCGGCCCCGCGATCGGCACCCGCATGCCCGTGACGGTCCTTCGCCGCGGCGCCTTCGTGGACGTGGTGACCGTCCCCGCCGAACTCGACTGAAAAAAGGGCGCCGCGCCCACCGGCGCGGCGCCCCATTCGAAAAGGGTCAGGCGAGCTTCTTGGACAGGTTCTGGTCCAGAGCGTTCATGAACTCGTCTGTGGTGAGCCACGGGGCGTCGCGGGAGATGAGCAGCGCCAGGTCCTTCGTCATCTGGCCGCCCTCGACGGTCTCGACGCAGACCTGCTCCAGCTTCTCCGCGAACTCCGTCACCGCCGGCGTGCCGTCCACCTTGCCGCGGTGGGCCAGGCCCCGCGTCCACGCGAAGATCGAGGCGATCGGGTTGGTGGAGGTCTTCTCGCCCTTCTGCCACTGCCGGTAGTGCCGGGTGACCGTGCCGTGCGCCGCCTCCGCCTCGACGGTCTTGCCGTCCGGGGTCATCAGCACCGAGGTCATCAGGCCGAGCGAGCCGAAGCCCTGCGCCACCGTGTCGGACTGCACGTCGCCGTCGTAGTTCTTGCAGGCCCAGACGAAGCCGCCCTCCCACTTGAGCGCGGCGGCCACCATGTCGTCGATCAGCCGGTGCTCGTAGGTGATGCCGGCTTCCGCGAACAGCGAGGCGAACTCGTTCTCGAAGACCTCGGCGAACAGGTCCTTGAAGCGCCCGTCGTACGCCTTGAGGATGGTGTTCTTCGTCGACAGGTAGACGGGGTACTTGCGGTCCAGCCCGTACCGGAACGAGGCGCGCGCGAAGTCGCGGATCGACTCGTCGAAGTTGTACATGCCCATGGCCACGCCGCCACCGGGGAAGTTGGCGACCTCGAACTCGATCGGCGCCGAGCCGTCAGCGGGCGTGAAGGCAAGCGTGAGCGTGCCGGGGCCGGGCACCACGAAGTCGGTCGCCTTGTACTGGTCGCCGTGCGCGTGACGGCCGATGATGATCGGCTTGGTCCAGCCGGGCACCAGCCGGGGCACGTTCGCCATGATGATCGGCTCACGGAAGACCACGCCGCCGAGGATGTTGCGGATGGTGCCGTTGGGCGAACGCCACATCTTCTTGAGGCCGAACTCCTCGACCCGCGCCTCGTCCGGCGTGATGGTGGCGCACTTCACGCCGACGCCGTGCCGCTTGATGGCGTTGGCGGCATCGACGGTGACCTGGTCGTCGGTCTCGTCGCGGTGCTGGATCGAGAGGTCGTAGTACTCCAGCTCGACGTCGAGGTAGGGCAGGATCAGCTGCTCCCGGATCTGCTTCCAGATGATCCGGGTCATCTCGTCGCCGTCGAGCTCGACGACTGGGTTGTTCACCTTGATCTTCGCCATCGCGCCGGCGCTCCTCTCGCGGGGATTCATTAAGCAGTACGAGCGTACTGCACAGCCTAGACTCCTTCGCATGCCGCTCACCCACACCCTTGGCGACGTCACAGTCATCGCACTGACAGACGGCGAAGGCCCGTTCTTCTTGCCCCGAAATGAGGCATTTCCGCAGGCCACCGGCGAGCATTGGCGGCTCACCGACGAGCGCTATCCGGGCGCGGTGACCCCTGACGGGCAGTGGCTGCTGCGGTTTCGCTGTTTCGCGATCCGGCACGACGACGGCGGCGTCATTCTCGTCGACGCGGGCATCGGTCCGGCCGGGTCGCCGGCCGCGAGCTGGGCGCCGGTGCCAGGGCAGTTGCCCGCCGAGCTGGAGGCCGCCGGCATTGAGCCCACCGACGTGCGCACCGTCGTCCTCACGCACCTGCACACCGACCACGTCGGCTGGGCGGTTGTCGACACGCCCTACTTCCCCAACGCCGAGTACCTGCTGCAACGCGCCGACGCCGACGCGGTCGACGAGCTGAACCCGCCGCTGCGCGAACTGCTCCTCGCCCCGCTGGCCGCCGCCGGCCAGTTGCGACTCGTCGAGGGCGATACCCACATACGAGACGGCGTCAAGGCCGTCCACACACCCGGCCACACGCCGGGCCACCAGGCCGTTTTGATCGAGTACGCCGACGAGCCGACCCTCGTCACCGGTGATCTCTTGGTGCACGCCGTCCAGATCGTGGCGCCCGAGGTGGTGTACACCTTCGAGATGGACCCGGGCGCGGCGCGCGAGTCGCGCGCGAAGCTGCTGGTCCCCGGCGTCGTGCTGGCCACCGCCCACCTGCCGGAGCCGTTCGTGAAGCTGTAGCGGCGCGCTTGCGCGAGCGCGCCGCTACGGCCACCACGAAGTCAGAGGTTGGCTACGTCGGCCTGCTTGCTGCGGACGGCCTCGGCGGCCTCCTTGAGGGCTGCCAGCTCAGACTCGGTCAGGTCGGTCTCGACGACCCGGTTGACGCCGTCGGCGCCGATCGCCGCCTCGACGCCCAGGTAGACGCCCGAGATGCCGTACTCGCCGTCGACCCACGCGCACACGGGCAGGACGGCGCCGGAGTCCTCGGCGACCGCGCGCGCCATGCGTGCCGCGGCGGCGGAGGGGGCGTAGTACGCCGAACCGGTCTTCAGCAGCCCGACCACCTCGGCGCCGCCGTTGCGGGTGCGGACGACCAGCTCCTCGATCTTCTCGGCGGGCAGCAGCTCCGACAGCGGCTTGCCGTTGACGGTGCACTGCGAGGGCACCGGCACCATCGTGTCGCCGTGCGAGCCGAGAGTCAGCGTGCGTACCGACGCCACCGGCACGGCCAGCGTCTCGGCGACGAAGTGGCTGAACCGGGCGGTGTCGAGCATGCCGGCCTGGCCGAGCACCCGCTGCTTCGGGAACTGGGTCGCGATCTGGGCGAGGGCGGTCATCTCGTCGAGCGGGTTGGACACGACGATGACGACGGCGTTCGGCGCGTACTTGGCGACGTTCTCCGCCACCTGCCGGACGATCTTGGCGTTCACGCCGAGGAGGTCCATGCGGCTCATGCCCGGCTTGCGCGGCAGGCCGGCCGTGATGACGACGATGTCCGAGCCCTCGATCGCCTCGTAGCCCTCGCCGTTCGGGCCAGTGGTCTGGCCGACGACCTTGGTCTCGAAGCCCTCGATCGGCCGGGACTGGTTCATGTCCAGCGCCAGTCCCTCTGGCTTGCCGTCCACGATGTCCGTGAGCACGACCGTGTCGAAGATGTCGTACTCGGCCAGGCGCTGCGCGGTCGTCGAGCCGTAGAAGCCGGCGCCGACGACGGTGACCTTCTTGCCCATGGTCGTCTCACTCTCTGATACCGGTCGAGGTTCTTTTTCCGGACCGTATCAGCCGTGTTTGGTACAGAAGCCGTTGACCGGGTCACCTGTGCCGGTCCACACGTAGACGTCACTGACCCAGCTGCCGTCGGAGAGCTTGTTCCACAGGTCGCTGGTGTATCCGTCACGACCGGTGTGAACGGTGCCGCGCGCCGAGCAGGCGATCGTCACGGTGCCGCCGTCGGACACGGTGCCCACCACGGCGTGCCCCACGCCTGGCCCGGCGCGGCGGTTGAGCGTGCTGCCGCCGTCGGTGTCGACGATGCCCTGGGTGAGGCCGAGGGCACCGTGGTTGCGGAGGCTGCCGCCCACGGCTACCCGCTGCGAGCCGTGCCGGGCGGCCCCGCTGTACGACCGTCCGGTATCGATGATCACCCACTTGCCGAACGCGTGCCGGTCGATCTCGACGTACCGGCCGTCGCGGCGCAGCGAGAAGTGCACGTGCTTGCCGCTCGAACGCCCGCCGCACGAGACGTCGTTGCCGATATGGCCCAGGAACGCGCCCTCGACCACCCGGGTGCCGTCCGGCCGGATGTTGCGTTCGAGGTGGTAGTAGTCGGTGGCGAGGCCCCGGTCGTGCACCACCCGCACCCAGCCCTTGCCAGACTTGCACATCGTGTACGCGAGACCGCCGCGCGCCGCGAGCACCCGGCCGTCGCCGCCGGCGAGGTCGATCGAGCTGCGGGCGTCGCCGCTCATCGGGTGCGGGCCGCCCGTGTACCGCCAGGTCTGGCCGACCGCGAACGGCAGTCGCATGCCGGTGCGCCGGTCGGTGCTCTCGGTCCTGTCTCCCAGGGTGCGCCGCTCGTCTCCACTGAGGATGGTCGCGTTCCGGCTCAACGTGGCGAAGAGCGGCTCGCCTTCGAGAGCCACCCGCCAGCGGCCCTTCTCGCGGTGGGCGACGAAGAGCCAGCCGTCCGGGTACTCCTCACCGGTCACCATGCGGACAGCGGTGCCGAAGCCCCACTCGATCGTGGTGCGTGGCGCCACAGCGACTTCGGCACCCGGCACGCGGGCGCGGACGGCGACGACGAGGTCTGGGGCCGGACCGGCTAGCGGCGCGGCGGGCCCGGCTGACATTCCGAGTGCGAGGACCGCGGCGACGAGTCGCATACCTCGATCATGAACAAATACGGCGAATCGGTCACGCCGCCGCGCCGTCGGTCAGACCTTTTCTGCCCGCTCGACGACGTTGGTCAGGAGCATCGCCCTCGTCATGGGGCCGATGCCTCCCGGTACTGGAGCCAGGGCACCCGCCACCTCGGCCACCCCCGGGGCCACGTCGCCCGTGTACACGCCCTTGCCATCAGGGCCGACGACCCGGGTGATGCCGACGTCGATCACCACCGCGCCGGGCCGGATCATGTCGGCGGTCAGCACGCCTGGCACGCCCGCGGCGGCCACGACGATGTCAGCGCTCCGAGTGTGCGCGGCCAGGTCGCGGGTGCCGGTGTGGCACAGGGTCACGGTCGCGTTCTCACTGCGCCGGGTCAGCAGCAGCCCGAGCGGCCGGCCCACCGTCGTGCCCCGCCCGATCACGGTGACGTTCGCGCCCCGCAACGGCACGTCGTACCGGCGCAGCAGCTCGACGATGCCGCGCGGCGTGCACGGCAGCGGCCCGTCGTATCCGAGCACCAGCCGGCCCAGGTTGATCGGGTGCAGCCCGTCGGCGTCCTTGTCGGGGTGGACGGCCTCCAGCACCCGCTGGGTGTCGATCTGCTGAGGCAGCGGAAGCTGCACGATGTAGCCGTGACAGGCGGGGTCGGCGTTGAGCTCGGCGACGACCTCGTCGACCTGCTCCTGGGTGGCGTCGGCCGGCAGGTCGCGGCGGATCGAGGCGATGCCGACCTCTGCGCAGTCGCGGTGCTTGCCGTCGACGTATGCCCGCGAGCCCGGGTCGAGGCCTACCAGCACGGTGCCCAGCCCCGGGACACGACCACGATTGGCGAGAGCCTTGACCCTCGCCCGCAGGTCTTCGCGGATCGCCGCCGCCGTTGCTTTACCGTCCAGGACTGTGGCCGTCACGCCGCAAATGGTCTCATAGTGAGCCGACGACGAAAGCCGAGGGACTGATGCAGGTACGCGGGCTTATCGCCATCCCGCTCGCCGTGACGGCGGCCCTGGCCGCCGGGTGCGATCCGCTCGGGGGTGACGCCGCCAGCGAGGCGGCGCCGGGCACGGTACGGATCGGGATCACCGAGCCGCGCCACCTCGTACCGTCGAACACCAACGACACCGACGGCTCCGAGGTGCTCGCCGCGCTCTTCACGCCGCTCGTCGGGTACGACGGGGACCACCGCGCGCAGCCGCTCGCCGCTGAGTCGATCAAGTCGACCGACCGCAAGGTCTGGACGATCACACTCAAGGACGGGTACACGTTCCACAATGGCGAACCGGTGACCGCCGACAGCTACGTCGACGCGTGGAACTACGCCGCGTACGCCCCGAACAACCAGGCCAACAGCTACTTCTTCGCGCGGGTCGCCGGGTACGCGGACACCCAGCCGGTGGACCCGGACGGCGGCGGGCCCGAGCCGGCCGCCGAGCCGAAGTCGCGGACGCTCTCCGGCCTCAAGAAGGTCGACGACCGCACCTTCCGGGTGACGCTCTCCACACCGTTCACCGAGCTGCCTGCGATGCTGGGCGACACCGCCTTCTACCCGCTGCCGCGGGCGGCGTGGCAGTCGCCGGGCGTGCTCAACCCAGAGTTCGAGGACACGGTCATCGGGCAGGGACCGTTCAAGCTCAAGGGCACCTGGCGGCGCGGGGCGGCGATCGACCTGGAGCGGTACGAGGCGTACCCGGGCGACAAGCCGAAGGTGCCGGCCGTGCGGTTCCAGCCGTACGACCAGCTCACCGCCGCGTACGGCGACCTGCTCGTGGGCGACCTCGACGTGCTGCGCACGGTGCCGGCGGAGAAGGTGACCAGCGCGCCGGAGGATCTCGGCGACCGGTACGGCCGCCAGGTCGACTCGACGCTCCAGTTCCTCGCGTTCCCGACGTACCAGCAGGAGTTCTCCGACCCGGACGTCCGGACGGCGATCTCCATGGCGATCGACCGGAACGCGGTCTTCCCGGATGGGCGGCCGGCGCGCGCCTTCGTCCCGCCGGTCGTGGCCGGGTACCGGGAGGACAGCTGCGGGGCGGCGTGCCAGTTCGACGCGGCGGCGGCCAAGCGCCTGTACACCGAGGCCGGCGGCCCAGCGAAGCTCCAGATCACGTACAACGAGGACGGCGGCCACGGTTCCTGGGTCGAGGCCACCTGTGCGCAGCTGCGCACCAACCTGGGCGTCGAGTGCGCGGGCGCGGCCGTGCCGCGCTTCGTGGACCTGCTGGACAAAGTGGCGGCCCGCCAGCCAGTAGGCCTGTTCCGGATGGGCTGGCCGATGGACTACCCGTCTATGGAGAGCTACCTTGCGCCGCTGTACTCGACGACCGGCTCGTCAAATTACTCCGGCTACAGCAACACGCGCTTCGACTCGCTGGTCAGCGAGGCCACGCAGGCCGCCACCGAAGCCGACATGATCAAGAAGTACCAGCAGGCCGAAGACGTTCTCGCGCAGGACATGCCGGTGGTCCCACTGCGCTTCGGGCAGACCAACTATGGCTGGTCTGCCCGGGTGCGCGAAGTCCAACTCGACGAGTTCGGACGGCTGAACTTGGTCGCCCTGGAATCCACGGGGTAGGCCCGCGAGGGCCTACCCGCGGGGGTCGTACGGCAACGGCTGCAGCTACCCGAACGCGGTGAGCACCTCTCCCGACGGGCGCTACCTGGCGACCGGTCGGCACAACGCCGACGACGACCTGCTGATCTGGAAGGTCGACGGCACCAGCCCGCTGCGCACCGTCGACCTCACCGAAGACGGCGTGCTCGTGCCCCGCGGGCTGGCCTGGTCGGGTGACGGCAGGCAGATCTTCGCCGTGACCCAGGGTCCAGCTGGCGGCCCGCCGTCACTCCATACCGTCTCCGCGCCCTGATCAGTGGAAGAAGTGCCGGGTCCCGGTGAGGTACATCGTGATCCCGGCCGCCTTGGCCGCCGCGATGACCTCGTCGTCGCGCACCGAACCGCCAGGCTGCACGACCGCGCGCACGCCCGCGTCGATCAGCACCTGGAGCCCGTCCGCGAACGGAAAGAACGCGTCGGACGCGGCCACCGAGCCGGAGGCTCTGTCGCCAGCCCGAGACACCGCCAAGCGGGCCGAGTCGACCCGGTTGACCTGGCCCATGCCCACGCCCACGGTGGCGCCACCCGACGCGAGCAGGATGGCGTTGCTCTTCACCGACCGCACTGTCCGCCACGCGAACGTCAGGTCGTCCAGGTCTCCCGGCTCGCCCGACACCAGTTGCCATGTGGCCGGGTCGTCGCCCGACGCGTCGACCCGGTCGATCAGCTGCACCAGCACGCCGCCGCCCACCTGGCGCCACTCCGCCGGCAGCGGATTCCACTCCGGAGCGACGAGGAGCCGCACGTTCTTCTTGCCTGACAGCACCTCCAGCGCACCCTCCTCATAGGAGGGTGCCACCACGACCTCGGTGAAGATCTCCGCGACCTGCTCGGCCATCGCCACGCTGACCGGCCGGTTGACGGCGATCACGCCGCCGTACGCGGACACCGGGTCGCAGGCGTGCGCCTTGCGGTGCGCCTCGGCCACGTCGGCGCCGACCGCGATGCCGCACGGGTTGGCGTGCTTGATGATCGCGACGCACGGTGCACTGTGGTCGTTCGCCGACCGCCAGGCCGCCTCGGCGTCGACGTAGTTGTTGTACGACATCTCCTTGCCGTGCAACTGCTCGGCCTGCGCGAGCCCGGGCGGCGCGTCCGGGTTGACGTACAGCGCCGCCTCCTGGTGCGGATTCTCCCCGTACCGCAGCACATTCGCCCGGCGCAGCGCCAGCCCCGCGAACGCCGGCCAGCCGTCCTCGTCCGGGTTGAGAGTCGACGCACACCACTGCGCCACCGCCAGGTCGTACTCGGCGATCATCGCGAAGGCCCGGGCTGCGAGCGCGCGGCGCTGGGCGAGCGTGAGACCGCCGTCGAGGGCGGCCACGATGTCCGGATACGCCGACGGCGAGGTCACCACGGCTACCGAGGGGAAGTTCTTGGCGGCCGCCCGCACCATGGCCGGCCCGCCGATGTCGATCTGCTCGACGCACTCGTCGACGCTCGCGCCCGTCGCGACCGTCTCCTGGAACGGGTACAGATTGGACACCAGCAGGTCGAACGGCTCGACGCCCAGCTCCTCCAGCTGCGCGGCGTGCGCGGGCAGGCGCAGGTCGGCTAGCAGCCCGGCGTGCACCTTGGGGTGCAGCGTCTTCACCCGACCGTCCAGGCACTCCGGAAAGCCGGTCAGCTCCTCGACCCGGGTCACCGGCGCACCCGCTGCCTCGATGGCCGCCGCCGTCGAGCCGGTCGAGACGATCTGCACGCCGGCGCCGTCCAGCGCCCGCGCCAGGTCGGCGAGACCGCTCTTGTCGTACACACTGACCAGAGCCCGCCGGATCGGACGGCGACCTTCGTCAGTCACGCCAGCTAGCTCGTCGGTCATGCGCCGCCGCCCGCAGCCGGCCCGGAGTCGAGGGAGTGAAGCGACCGAGCGCAGGGTCGGCTACAGGGCGGCCCCAAAGGCGCCTGCCCCGCGCGAGCGCGGCGAGCGCCAGCTAGCTCTGTCATGGGATGGTGACCTTTCTTTCGTTGATGGTCCAGCCCTCGCGGACCAGGCGGCCGACCGCGTCGACGAGCTGGCGCCGCTCCGCTTCCTTGATGCGCTCGGTAAGCGTCTCTTCGCTGTCGTCACCCAGCACCGGCACCGCCACCTGGGCGATGATCGGCCCCGTGTCGACCCCAGCGTCCACAAAGAACAGCGTCGCCCCGGCGACCTTGACGCCGTAGGCGAGGGCGTCGCGCGGGCCGTGCATCCCCGGGAAGGCGGGCAGCAGCGAGTTGTGCGTGTTTATGTACCGGTCGCCGAAGGCCGCCAGGAACCGCTCACCGACGAGCTTCAGGAAGCCCGCCGAGATCACCAGGTCGGGCTCGTACTCGGCGACGTGCGCGGTCAGCGCCCGGTCCCAGTCGTCCCGCGTCGGGTATGCCTTGACGACGTCGACGAACGTGGGCACACCCGAGGCAGCGGCGCGGGCGAGACCGGCTATGCCGTCCCGATCAGCGCCGACGGCGACCACGCGGGCGCCGTATCCGGGATCGGCGCACGCATCGAGCAGGGCCTGCAAATTGCTGCCCGAGCCGGATACCAGGACCACAAGACGAGCCGGTTCGCGCACGTCAGCACCCTACCGGCACCCCCGACATTAGCGGTGACCAGGTACGCTGCCGAACGCTTGCCCATTGACGACGAGGAGCACCGAAGATGCAGCCCGGCTATCCCGGCCAGGATCCGTACGGCCAACAGCCGAACGACCCGGCGGCGCAACCGCCGCAGTACGGGCAGCCGCCGCAGCAGCCCCCGCAGTACGGGCAGCCGCCGCAGCAGCCCCCGCAGTACGGGCAGCCGCAATACCAGGACCCGTACGCCGCACCGCCGCAGTCCGATCCGTACGGCCAGCAGCCCACGTCCGGCCAGCCTTACGCCCAACCGACCTCGGGGCAGCCTTACGGCCAGCCCACCTCGGGCCAGCCCTACGGGCAGTACCCGTCCGCACCGGTCTACCCGGGCGGCGGCTACCAGGCACCGGGTCCGCAGGGCCAGAACAACACCCTGGGTCTGATCTCCATGATCCTGGGCATCATCTCGATCCCGATGGGCATCTGCTGCAGCCTGTTCGGCGTCGCCCTCGGCATCGGGGCCATCGTGACGGGCCACCTCGGTAAGCAGAAGGCCCAGCAGGGTCTGGCCAACAACCTGGGTCAGGCGAAGGCCGGGTTCATCTGCGGCATAGTCGGCGCCGGACTCGGCCTCGTCATGTTCATCGTGGGCATGGTGGCCGAGATCGGCTACTTCTGACCACGGTCTTGACGAAGAACTGATCAAACGCGAGCATCGTCACGCCACAATGAACAAATAGGGGAGGAACAGAAACTTGACCACGCCTTATCCGCCGCCTGCCGCGCAGCCGGCCAACGACAAGACCACGCTCTTCGGCGTGCTGGGCATCGTCTTCGCCGTGTGCTGCCCGATCGTGGGCATCATCTTCTCGGTGCTTTCCCTCAACGCCGCCAAGAAGGCAGGAAAGCCGCAGACGCTCGCGATCATCGGTTTCGTCGTCGCGGCGCTCTCCATCATCGTCGGCATCATTTACCAGGTCTCCGCGCGTAGCTGAGTCCAGGCTCTCCACGATCGAGGCGCCCCCTTCGAGGTAGGGCGCCTCGATTGTCTCTACGGGTGGGCGAAGATGCGTGTGGCGGCCGCACCGACCACCGTGCCCACCGCAACCACCAGGGTTGCCACCACCGCCACGTGCCAGGCGACCGGGCCGATCTGCGCCAGCCTGCCGTCGCCCAGCGGCCCACCGGAGATCACCGCCGCCGCGCCGAGCAGCAGGCCCGCGACCGGACCGGCCAGCGCCGCCGCACCGAGCACGACAGACCAGCGAGCCGCTTGAGCGGGCCGGTCCGCGCGCAGCTTGCGGCGGGTGAGCAGCCAGCCAGCGACCATGCCGGCCACCACCGGCACGGCCAGCAACGCTGCTCCGTACCCGCCGATCGGCCCCTCCGGCAGGCCGGCGAATATGGGAACAGCGGGGAGCGCGCCGACCGATACCTCGGTGGTCCGCACAGCCGTGTCGGTGCCGACCGCGAACCCCGGGCCGAGCAGGTACGCGGCCGCCCAGGCGGCGGCGTTCGGGGCGTACGCGATGCTGATCAGTGTGATGCCGGTCTGCCCGGCCACCCCGGTGCGATACGCACCGATCATGTCGCTGGCGCTGCCCCCGCCGAACGCCACGGACAGGCCGGCCACGCCGGCGCCCGCCGCGAGCACAAGGACGGCGGCGACCACACCGGTGCGGATCGCGTCGCGCAGGACCGGTGAGATCCGCCGGGCCACGACCCGGAGCGCCCCACTGGCCCGGAGCGCGCCGACCAGCGCCGCCAGGGCCCCGAACAGCGCGAACGTGAACCCGGCGCGGGCCGGTGACGCGGACAGACCGCCGCCGTCCAGGATGAGCGCCGCGATCGCGCCGAGCACCCCGTACCCGATGCCGACCGTGCCCGCGACGGCGAGTGCCTGTGCCGGTGAGCCGCGGTGCCGAGCCCCGATCGCCCGCGTGACGTGCACGCCGGCGCGGGCGACCCGCCACGCGGCGAGTACCGCCAGTGCGAGCGGCGCGAGCCCGAGGGTGCCGGCGGCGGTGTCGAGTGGCACACCGTGCCCTAGCAGCCAGCCGGCGAGGCCGAGCCGGGCCGCGCCGCCTATGGAGGCGGTGCCCTCGGTGAACTGGGCCAGCCCCATGACGACGGCGACCGGCAGGTACGAGACGACGGCGGCCCAGGCAGTGGCGGCCGCGGCGGCGACCACCAGCGGCGCCCGGCGCTTGCCACCGCGCTTGCCACCGGACCGCTGCCGGGGCAGACGAACGGTCTCCCGATCGGCCATCGGGTCTCGCACGGTGATGCGCACCGTCTCCCTGGTGTCCGGGGCGCCCGGCTGGGGCTGGTCAGGGGTGGTTGCTGGCATCAGCCCCTACTTTGGCACGACAGCCGGCCAGGGAGATGACGACACCACCGTCGATCATGGTGTTCGTTGCCCGATATACGGACATTTCAGGGCGATTCTCGCTGGCCTCTGCCCAAGGACCTACACCCAGGCCGCACGCCGGGGGCCAGTCCCGTTGATCAAGGGCCCTTGCATAGATCAAGGGCAAACGCACGCGGATCGGAGATCGAACCACGTGCGTTTGCCCTTGATCGACGAAGTGGCCGCGCCCGCGCGGGCCGGACGGCCGTAGCGGGCCGGACGGCCGTAGCGGGCCGGACGGCCGTAGCGGGCCGGACGGCCGTTAGAACAGAGCGCGCATCAGGCGGGCGGTCTCGGACGGGGTCTTGCCGACCTTGACACCTGCGGCCTCCAGCGCGGCCTTCTTGGCGTCAGCCGTACCGGAGGAGCCGGAGATGATCGCGCCCGCGTGGCCCATGGTCTTGCCGGGTGGGGCGGTGAAGCCGGCGATGTAGCCGACCACCGGCTTCGTCACGTTGGCCTTGATGAACTCGGCGGCCCGCTCCTCGGCGTCGCCACCGATCTCACCGATCATGACGATCGCGTCGGTCTCCGGGTCGTCCTGGAACGCGGCCAGCGCGTCGATGTGCGTCGTGCCGATGACCGGGTCACCGCCGATGCCGACGCAGGTGGAGAACCCGATGTCGCGCAGCTCGTACATCAGCTGGTAGGTCAGCGTGCCGCTCTTGCTGACCAGACCGATCCGGCCGGCACCGGTGATGTCGGCCGGGATGATGCCGGCGTTCGAGGCGCCGGGCGAGGCGATGCCCGGGCAGTTCGGCCCGATGATCCGAGTCTTGCCGCCCTTCGCCTGGCTGTATGCCCAGAAGGCCGCTGTGTCGTGCACCGGGATACCCTCGGTGATCACGACGGCGAGCGGGATCCCGGCGTCGACCGCCTCGATCACCGCGGCTTTGGAGAACGCCGGCGGCACGAAGATGACGGTGACGTCCGCGCCGGTCTCCCGGATCGCGTCGGCCACACCGCCGAAGACCGGCAGCGCCGTACCGTCGAAGTCGACCGTCTGGCCCGCCTTGCGCGGGTTGACGCCGCCCACGACGTGGGTGCCGGCGGCGAGCATCCGCCGGGTGTGCTTGGAGCCCTCGGAACCGGTCATCCCTTGCACGATGACCTTCGAGTCCTTGGTCAGCCAGATTGCCATGATCAGACCCCCACGGCCGCGAGCTCGGCGGCGCGCTTGGCCGCTCCATCCATTGTGTCCACCCGCTGCACGAGCGGGTTGGCGGCGCCGTCGAGGATGGCACGGCCGGCCTCGGCGTTGTTGCCGTCGAGCCGCACCACGAGCGGCTTGGTGACCTGCTCGCCGCGCTGCTCCAGCAGGCTCAGCGCCTGCACGATGCCGTTGGCGACCTCGTCGCACGCCGTGATGCCGCCGAAGACGTTGACGAAGACGCTCCGCACTGCCGGGTCGGAAAGCACGATTTCCAGCCCGTTGGCCATCACGGCCGCGCTGGCGCCGCCGCCGATGTCGAGGAAGTTCGCCGGCTTGACGCCGCCGAATTCCTCACCGGCGTACGCGACCACGTCGAGCGTGGACATGACCAGACCCGCGCCGTTGCCGATGATGCCGACCTCGCCGTCGAGCTTGACGTAGTTGAGGTCTTTTTCCTTGGCGCGCTGCTCCAGCGGGTCGACGGCCGCCTGGTCGACCAGCGCCTCGTGGTCGGGGTGGCGGAAGTCGGCGTTCGCGTCGAGCGTCACCTTGGCGTCGAGGCAGAGCACCTGACCCTCCGGCGTACGGGCCAGCGGGTTCACCTCGACGAGCGTGGCGTCTTCGGCGACGAACGCCTGCCACAGCTTGACCGCGATCGCGGTGACCTGGTCGGCGACCTCGGCCGGGAAGCCAGCCGCCGTCACGATCTCGCGGGCCTTTGCCTCGTCGACACCGTCGTTCGCGTCGATGGCGACCTTGGCGACCTTGTCCGGCGCCTCGGCCGCGACCTGCTCGATGTCCATGCCGCCCGCGACGCTCGCGATGCACAGGAACGTGCGGTTGGCGCGGTCCAGCAGGTACGAGAAGTAGTACTCCTCGGCGATGTCGGCGGTCACGGTGAGCATCACCTTGTGGACCGTGTGGCCCTTGATGTCCATGCCCAGGATGTTGGTGGCGTGGGCCACCGCCTCCTCGGCATTCTCGGCGAGCTTCACGCCACCCGCCTTGCCGCGCCCCCCGACCTTCACCTGAGCCTTGACGACCACGCGTCCGCCAAGCCGCTCGGCGATCGCGCGGGCCTCCTCCGGGGTCGTGGCGACGCCGCCGGACAGCACGGGCAGGCCATGCCGCTCGAACAGCTCACGCCCCTGGTACTCGTACAGATCCACGTAGCACCTTCAGGGTGAGAAAATAGGTTGATTGCCGGCAGCCTAGCGACCAAAGTACCGCCGGCAACCGAGCGGGTGCACGGTGTGCGCTACTGCACAGAGTGCTCGCTAGTTGATCGGGACCCGTCCGGCTGCGAAGTGGGCGATCGCACCCATGATCTCTGCCTCGGAGCGGTCGGCGAAGTTGAGCGTCGCGGTAAAGCCGGTGCCGAAGAAGAGCTGCTGCATGCTCGCGTCGACTGCGGTGAACGCGCCGAGGTTGGTGCCGGTGCGCGGGTCGTGTGGCTTGACGCAGACCATCTTCTCCAGTGCCCAGCGCCGCCGATAGACCTGGGCGATCGCTTCCCAGGGCAGCCAGATCGCCTGGCCGCGGGTGGGGCGCGTCTTGATCCACAGGCCGGCCGGCCCGACGGCGAGTACCGGCCCGCCGGAGGTCATCAGCCACACCTGGAGGCCGAAGATCAGGCCGAAGAAGACCAGTGCGCACCCGATGATGGCGAGGCCCACGAGCACCTCACCGCTGCCGACGGCGGGCACGCAGCCGATCAGGAGGGCGAAGCCCAGGCTGATGCCGCCGAAGAGCAGGACCCGCTTCTGGACGCTCGGGCGAACGATGAACGGCTGGTCTTCCGGGATTCGCTTCGTGACCGGTAGCTGCTGCTGTGGCGGGAACGGCGGCTGCTGCCACCCCTGCGGAGGCGGCTGCCAGCCCGGCGGCGGCTGCAGAGGCGGTTGCTGGGGTGGGTGCCAGCCGGGCGGCGGCTGCTGGGGTGGGTGCGTCACGGGAGCAGAGCGTACGACACCAGGGAATCTTTTTCCGCAGGCCGCGTAACCCCCCGTGAAGGGCATCGTTGAGTCAGATGTCTGAGCGGTACGGCAGACAGCAAAGCGGCCGATGCCCTGTCGGTCGAGGGGTGGCGGCGGGGCATCGTGCATAGAGAGGCCGGACGTGTGAGGGGTGCGTCCGGCCTCTCCCTTTATTCGCAACCGTCAGTAGCGATTACGCTACGGGTTGCGTTACGTTCGCCCGGACCCATTCCACGATGGCTTGTGTCGTGGCACCCGGAGTGAATATCTGCGCCACGCCCATCTCCCGCAATTCTGGGATGTCGGCGTCCGGAATAATGCCGCCGCCGAACACGACGATGTCGCTCGCGCCGCGCTCTCCGAGCAGGTCGAGCACGCGACGGAAGAGCGTCATGTGCGCGCCGGAGAGCACGGAGAGGCCGACCGCGTCGGCGTCTTCCTGGATGGCGGTCTCCACGATCTGCTCGGGCGTCTGGTGCAGCCCGGTGTAGATGACCTCCATGCCGGCGTCCCGTAGCGCCCGCGCCACCACCTTGGCGCCGCGGTCGTGCCCGTCGAGGCCGGGCTTCGCGACGACGACCCGTATCCGAGAGCTCATGAGCACACACCTTCCGTGCGGTCGGCACCACGCCTGAACGAACGGTAACTCGCCGGCCGCGCTCCGGAATATCGGGGCTGGAAACTGGTCTCATAGAAGCGACTCGGAAGGGCAAGCATTTAACGCTGTCGGATGGATCACATGACCATCCGTAGCTGTAGATATGACGGAACGCTACTAACGAGACCCCTCACAAATGGTAACGAAATCCGGCATTCCACAACGGACGGTGCGCCGTTCTGTAGCCAATTTTGCCGTCCGGCTTGTGACACGCCCGGGGTTTAGTTACCGTGACCCACGGTTGTCATCCCGGTCCCCGCCGGATGGCGACGCGGCTAGACAGCGTTCACCCCCATTTAGACGCTGCATCAGCCGCCTATGACCGACAACGGAGGGTGTGCGTGCGTCAGCGCCTGTCGTCTGAGCCGGACCGATATCGCGGTCGTCGCCGCGTTCCCACACCTCCGCGCAGCCGTTATGCCGCGGTCGTCACCACCGCGTTCGTCGGAGCGGGGTTCGTCGCCCTCGGCGCCGCCGCCCTGCCGGACGCCAAGACGGTCGACCCGAGCGCGCTGGCCGATCTCGACCGCGCGTCGGCATCTCAAGATCTCGCGGACCGAGCCGAAGACGCCGCCCGCGCCTCCCGTGACGACCGCTCCGCCACCACCGCCGACCAGGCGGCATCGGACGCGTGGCTGCTGCCGCTGCAGGAATACCAGTTCACTTCGCCTTACGGCATGCGCTGGGGCCAGTTGCACGCCGGCGTCGACCTGGCCGCAGCGGAGGGCACGCCCTACAAGGCGGTGGCCGACGGCACCGTGAAGCTCGCCCAGTACTACGGCGGCTACGGATACGCCGTCATCGTCGACCACGGCAACGGTGTCGAGACCATCTACGGCCACTCCCAGAAGGTCCTCGTCAAAGCCGGGCAGACGGTGAAGGCCGGCGACACGCTCGGCCTGGTGGGCAACACCGGTCACTCGTACGGAAGTCACCTGCATCTCGAGGTGCATGTCAACGGCGAGCCCCGCGACCCGATCCCGTGGTTCCGGGATCGCCAAGCGGACATCAAGCTACAGGTCGACTCAATTTTTGCTGGCGTAGCGCCTTCCTGACTCTCTGTAGCGCCCTCTCACCGCCCATGCCATACGGCATGGGCGGTTTTTGCACCTCAGAGACGGCACAAAGTTTCTCCCGTCACAGCCATAGATGTGACCTAGGCCACATCTGACTACGGACTGTTACTAGAACAAACCGGCACAAAACAGGGCTCGACCCTGGGTGTGCCGGCCCACCCTTGGCTTCCCCCTTACCCGTGGTTACGGAGCGGCACACCAACATTTCCCGGTCCGTGTCGCACAACCACGGAGGTCCCCCCTCGTGCAGCAAAGCAAGTTCCCCGATATCCGATCGCGCGCCGACGTCGCCCGGCACCGGATCCGCAGCCGCCTAGCCGGTCGGGCCCGCCTCGTCGCGCCCGCGACGGTGCTCGCGGTCGGCGCCGCCCTGGCCGGCATCTCAGCCGCTGTCGCCGACGGCCCGGCGGAAACGCCGCTGACGGCCGCCGTCACCGCGGACCAGCAGGCCCGCGCCGATGCCGCGCAGCGGGCCGACCGTGCCGAGCGGGCGACCGCCCAGACCGCCCCCGCCCAGACCACCCCCCAGGCCGCGCCCGCCCAGCCTGCGCCCACCACGGCCGCGCCGAAGGCCGCCCCCGCGACCGCTGCGGCACCCAAGGCCGCCACAGCGGCCCCGAAGAAGGCCGCTCCCGCCTGGGTCAGCCCGATGCCAGGTGCGGCCATCACGTCGTGCTTCGGGCAGCGCTGGGGCGTGCTCCACGCCGGAATCGACCTGGCAGCCCCCTCCGGCACCCCGATCCACGCGGTCGGCGCTGGTACCGTTGTCGCCGCCGGTTGGGCATACAGCGGTTATGGCATCTCGGTGGTCATCGACCACGGCAACGGGTACATGACCCACTACGCGCACCAGTCCAAGGTCGCGGTGAGGATCGGTCAGAAGGTCGCGGCCAGCCAGGTAATCGGGTACGAGGGGTCGACCGGTGACTCCACGGGCCCCCACCTGCACTTCGAGGTGCACAAGGGCGCCCTGTGGAACCAGATCAACCCGGCGCCGTGGCTGAAGGCGCGCGGCATCGCGGTCTCCTGCTGAACCCCCGGCTCGTCCCTCCCCGCCCGACAGCGGGGAGGGACGGGTCAGAGCTTTTCGATCGGCGCGTGCCGGAGCACGATCCACATCACCTGGTCGCCGAAGTCGACCTTCGCCTGGGTGCGCGCGCCGTACCCCTCGACCTCCAGCACCCGGCCCAGGCCGTACCGCTGGTGGTTGATCCTGTCGCCGGCCGCCACGCTCGGCACCTGCGGCAGGTCGCCGGCCGTCGCAAGCTTGCTGCCGTCGATGCCCAGCCGCTCGGCGAGCCGGGTCGCCTTGGCAGTGCCGCCCGTGAACTGCTGCCTGTCCGAGCGACCACCGATCCCCCCGCCGGTGCCTGACCACGACGTATATGCCGACTCGGTGCGCTCCCAGTGCACCAGCTCCGTGGGCAACTCCTCGACGAACCGGGACACCGGGTTGTACTGCGGCTGCCCCCACGCCGACCGGGTCATCGCCCGGGAAAGGTAGAGCCGCTGCCGGGCCCGCGTGATGCCCACGTACGCCAGGCGCCGCTCCTCTTCCAGCTCACGGTTGTCGCCCAGCGAGCGCAGGTGCGGGAACACGCCGTCTTCGAGCCCGGTCAGGAACACCACCGGGAACTCCAGGCCCTTCGCGGTGTGCAGGGTCATCAGCGTGACCACGCCCTGGTGGTTGGGGTCGTCGGTGGGCACCTGGTCGGCGTCGGCCACCAACGCCACCTGCTCCAGGAACCCCACGAGCGTGGCGGTCTCGTCCTGCGACTCGATCCGCTCGGTGTACTCACGGGCCACGCTCACGAGCTCCTGCAGGTTTTCCACCCGGCCGGCGTCTTGCGGGTCGAGGCTCTCCTCCAGCTCCGCCAGGTAACCCGAGCGCTGGAGCACCGCCTCCAGTACCTCTTCGGGTGGAGCGGTCGCGGCCAGCTCGCCCACCCCATCCATCAGCGCGACGAAGTCGGCGATGCCGTTGGCCGCGCGGGACGAGATGCCCGGCGCCTCGGCGGCGCGGCGCAGCGCCGCGCCGAATGAGACGCGGTCACGAGTGGACAGCGCCTCGACGCACGCCTCGGCCCGATCTCCGATGCCGCGCCGCGGCGTGTTGAGGATGCGCCGGATGCTCACCGTGTCGTCGTCGTTGATCACGGCCCGCAGGTACGCGAGCGCGTCGCGCACCTCCTTGCGCTCGTAGAACCGGACCCCGCCGACGACCTTGTACGGCAGGCCGACCCGGATGAACACCTCTTCGAATACGCGGGACTGTGCGTTGGTGCGGTAGAACACCGCGACGTCGCCGGGGCGCGCCTCGCTCGCGTCGCATAGCCGGTCGATCTCGCGGGCCACCCAGTCGGCCTCGGCGTGCTCGGTGTCGGCGACGTACCCGACGATCTGCTCCCCCATCCCCTCCTCGCTCCACAGCCGCTTGGGCTTGCGCGAGGTGTTGCGGTCGATGACCGCGTTGGCGGCGTTGAGGATCGTTTGCGTGGAGCGGTAATTCTGCTCCAGCAGGATCGTGCGGGCATTGGGGAAGTCGCGCTCGAACTCCAAGATGTTGCGGATCGTGGCGCCGCGGAACGCGTAGATGGACTGGTCGGCGTCGCCCACGACGCACAGCTCGCCCGGCTCCAGCTCCGGCGTGCCGCCCACCAGCTCCTTGATGAGCACGTACTGGGCGTGGTTGGTGTCCTGGTACTCGTCGACGAGCACGTGCCGGAACCGCCGCCGGTAGGCCTCAGCGACGTGCGGGTGCGCCTGGAACAGGTGCACGGTGGTCATGATGAGGTCGTCGAAGTCGAGCGCGTGCGCCTCGCCCAGCCGCCGCTGGTAGAGCGTGTAGGCCTCGGCGAGCGCCCGCTCGTTGGGACCCTTCGCTCGACCGGCGAACTCCTCCGGGTCGATCAGCTCGTTTTTCAGGTTGGACACCTGGGCGGCGAGCCCGCGTGCCGGATACCGCTTCGGGTCGAGGTCGAGCTCGCGCGCCACCATCTGCATCAGGCGGCGCGAGTCGTCGGCGTCGTAGATGGAGAAGCTGGACTTCAGCCCGGCGTGCTCGTGCTCGGCCCGCAGGATGCGCACGCACGCCGAGTGGAACGTAGACACCCACATCAGCCGCGCCCGGCCGCCCACCAGCGCGGCCACCCGCTCCTTCATCTCGCCGGCAGCCTTGTTGGTGAAGGTGATCGCGATGATCTGGCCGGGGTGCACGTCACGCGCGCCGAGCAGGTAGGCGATGCGGTTGGTGAGCACACGGGTCTTGCCGGAGCCCGCACCTGCCACGATCAGCAGCGGGGAACCGGCGTGCGCAACCGCCTCGCGCTGCGGACCGTTGAGGCCCTCCAGCAGCTTTTCCGGGTCGGGCTTGCGGCTGCGCCGCGCCTTGGAGTCGGCGTCGGCGGGCTCCGCCTGGGTCGGGGTGTCAAAGAGAGCATGCATCGCAGAGCGAGTCTAAGCCCGACCACCGACACGGCTACCAATTCGTCACCTGGTGGGTCTGGCGTGATCTTTGTCCAGCGAGAACGATGACCGATGTTGTCCTGCGCATATTAGGAGAGACACATGACCCGTGCGCGCTCACGCGCCTGGGCGGTGCTGCGTCACCTCGCGGTGCCCGCGCTCGCGTTGGCCGTCGTCGCCACCATTCCGATCAGTCGCGGCGAAGACTCGTCCACCAAGACCTCCACGTGGACACCGATGACGCCCGTCTCGGTGTCGTACGGCCATGACCTCAAGAGCGGTGCCGCCAGGGGCAACCTCCTGGGCTTCAACGACTTCCACGGCGCCGTCGACCCGCCCACCGGCAGTGGTGGCCTCGTCAACGGCAACCCGGCCGGTGGCGTCGAATACCTGACCACCTGGGTCAAGAGGCTTCGCGCCGAGGCCACGGCGGAGAAGCGCACGTCGATCACCGTCGGGGCCGGCGACCTCGTGGGCGCCACGCCGCTGGTCAGCGCGGCGTTCCACGACGAGCCCTCGATCGAGCTGCTGAACAACGCAGGGCTGCAGATCAGCTCGGTGGGCAACCACGAGTTCGATGAGGGTACGACCGAGCTCGCGCGCCTGGCGCGGGGCGGCTGCCACCCGACCGACGGCTGCCAGGACGGCGACGGGTTCAAGGGCGCCAAGTTCAAGTACCTGGCGGCCAACGTGGTCAACAAGAAGACCGGGCTGCCGATCCTGCTGCCGGTCGACATCAAGCTCATCGACGGCGTACCGGTCGGCTTCGTCGGCATGACGCTGCGCGGCACCCCGTCGATCGTCAACCCGGCGGGCATCGCCACGGTCGAATTCCGCGACGAGATCGAAACCGCCAACAGGTGGGCGTCGCTGCTCCGGCTCACCGGCGTCAAGTCGATGGTGCTGCTGATCCACGAGGGCGGCGCCCAAGCGTCACCCCCGCCGGTCCTGCCGGTCGACGGCTGCAACAACTTCGCCGGGCCGATCACCAACATCGTGGCGGGGTTGCGGCCGGAGTTCGGCATCGTGGTCTCCGGGCACACTCACCGGTTCTACTCGTGCCAGCTGCCCAACTCATCGGGCGCGCCCACGGTCGTGACCAGCGCCGGCTCCAACGGCGTCCTCGTCACCGACATCGACTTCACGCTCGACAAGCGCAGCGGGAAGTTCGCCGACATCACGGCGCGCAACGTGATCGTCGAGAACGGCATCCGGAAAGCGGACGGCTCCTGGCAGACCGACGCCTCCGGCGCGTTCGTCCGGAACCCGGCGCTGGTCGACAAGAGCGCCGAGGTCATCGCCGACAAGTACCGCGCGGCGGTCGCCCCGATCGCGAACCGGGTCGTCGGCTCGATCAGCGCCGACCTGAGCACGGCCGCGAACGCGGCCGGGGAGAGCTCGCTGGGCGACGTGATCGCCGACGCGCAGCTCGCCTACACCGCGTCGGCGGCGGGTGCACAGCTGGCCCTGATGAACCCCGGCGGCATCCGGGCACCGTTGACGTTCGGCAACTCGCCCGGCGGTGAGGCGCCCGGCCAGGTGACGTACGGCGAGTGCTTCACCGTGCAGCCGTTCAACAACCTCGTGGTGACCCAGACGTTCACCGGTGCCCAGCTCAAGGAGGTGCTTGAGCAGCAGTTCGTAGGCTTCGGAGGGCAGACCGTCCAGCGGATCCTCCAGGTGTCGGCGGGCTTCGCGTACACGTACACGGCGTCGGCGGCGGCTGGCTCGAAGGTCAGCGGCATCACCTTGAACGGCGTACCGGTCGATCCGGCGGCCACCTACCGGGTGACGACGAACGACTTCCTCGCCAACGGCGGTGACGGGTTCACCAGGCTGACCGCGGGCACCGACCGGGCCACCGCACCGGGCTTCGACGTGGACGCCCTGGTCGCGTACCTCGGCGGCCCGACGGCCCCGATCGGCCCCGGTCCCCAAAACCGCATCACCCGCCTCTAACCCTGGCGGCGCCGCGCGACGCATTCCGCGCGCTAGCGCGGCGCCGCTCGCTGATCAAGGGCGAATGCACGTGGAAAAGAGATCAAACCACGTGCATTCGCCCTTGATCAGCGGAAAGGACCTTGATCGGTGGTCTCAGGGTCTTGGTGGCGGTGCTGCGCCGATCGATCCGTGCGGTGATTTGTCCTGATCGTGAGATGGGGTTGCGGCTGGGCTTGACGCGCCGGCATACTTGCGCCGTGATCCACCACGCGCGGTTCTACTTTTACGGCTCCGGGAGTCCGGCAGCCGTAGGTCGCGCCTGATCACAAAGACCTACCAAAGCCCCGGGCTCCTGGAGTCCGGGGCTTTCGCGCTTCCGGACGCCAGGACACCGGGACCGAGACCCAGGGGAGCACCCGATGGCCACCGACGTGGCAGAGCAGCAGCCGGGCGGTCCGGCGGCCAGCGCCGAGACCGGCACCGACGCCCAGGACGCGTCCGACCGCATCACCGCGATGCGGCAGCGCATCGACGAGATCGACAACGCGCTCATCCAGCTCTGGCAGGAACGCGCCGCGCTCTCCCAGCAGGTCGGCGCCACGCGGCTGGCCTCCGGGGGTACCCGGCTGGTGCTCTCCCGGGAGCGGGAGATCCTGGACCGCTTCCGCGCCGCGCTCGGGGCCGACGGCACGCAGCTCGCGCTGCTCGTCCTCCGCGCCGGCCGCGGTCCCCTCTAGGCCCGCCGCGCCGCAGCCGGCGCTCGCCGATCAAGGGCCTTTCCCACGATCAAGGGCAAATGCACGTGGATCGGAGATCAAACCACGTGCATTTGCCCTTGATCGACGGACGTCGCGGCCGCACCCGACGGACGGCGCGGCCGCACCCGACGGGCGAGCGCGGCCGCACCCGACGGGCGAGCGCGGGTGCGGCCGGCGGGCGAGCGCGCGGGGTGCGGCTCGCCGCGTCGCTACAGCGTGCGGGTCGGGAGGTCGGTCAGCCCGCTTGCCTCGTGGGTCGCCACGATCTCGCGCTTCTCCGCGAAGTGGCAGGCGCTCGGGTGGTCGGAGCCGCTGCGCACCACGAGCTCCGGCACCTCCTTGGCGCAGACGTCCTGCGCCTTCCAGCAGCGGGTGCGGAACCGGCAGCCCGAGGGCGGGTTGGCGGGGCTCGGCACGTCGCCGGTGAGCCGGATGATCGCCTTGGTCTCGCGACTACTCGGGTCGGGCACCGGCACCGCCGACAGCAACGCCTGGGTGTACGGGTGCGTCGGCCGTTCGTAGATCTCGTCTTCGGTGCCGATCTCGACCATCTTGCCCAGGTACATCACGGCGACCCGGTCGGAGAGGTGGCGCACCACCGACAGGTCGTGTGCGATGAAGATGTACGACAGGCCGAACTCGTCCTGGAGCTTCTCCAGCAGGTTCATCACCTGGGCCTGGATCGACACGTCCAGCGCGCTGACCGGCTCGTCACAGACGATGATCTCCGGACGCAGGGCCAGAGCACGGGCGATGCCGATGCGCTGCCGCTGCCCGCCGGAGAACTGGTGCGGGTACCGGTTGATGTGCTCCGGGTTGAGCCCCACGACCTCGAGCAGATCCTGGACCTTCTGCCGCCGGCTGCTCTTTGGCGCCACGTCCGGGTGGATCTCGAAGGGCTCGCCGATCAGGTCACCGACCGTCATGCGCGGGTTCAGTGACGTGTACGGGTCCTGCATGACGAGCTGGATGTTGCGCCGCAGCCGCCGCAGCCCCGAGCCGCTCAACCCGTAGATGTCCTGGCCGTTGAACTTCACGCTGCCGGCGGTGGGCTTCTCCAGGCGCATGAGCACCCGGGCGAGCGTCGACTTGCCGCAGCCGGACTCGCCCACCACGCCGAGCGTCTCGCCCTTGCGCAGGTTGAACGAGACCCCGTCGACCGCCTGAACGTGGCCGATCGTCTTCTTGAACACCACGCCGCGGGTGACCGGGTAGTACTTGACCAGGTCTCTGACCTCAAGGACGCTTTCAGTCACGGCTCACCAGATCCTGAGCGAAGTGGCAGGCACTGGCCCGGGTGGGGCCGAGCTGCAGCAACGGCGGCACCTTCTCCGCGCAGACAGGCTGCGCCATGGGGCACCGTGGGTGGAATGGGCAGCCGGACGGGATGCGCAGCAGGCTCGGCGGAAGCCCCTTGATCGTCCGGAGCTGCTGGCCCTTTTCGTTGATGCGCGGGATCGACTCGATCAGTCCCAGCGTGTATGGGTGCGCGGGCTTGGCGTACAGCTCGACGACGTCCGCGTCCTCGACGATCCGGCCGGCGTACATGACCGCGATCCGGTCGGCGACGTCGGCCACCACGCCCAGGTCGTGCGTGATGAGGATGAGCCCCATCTGCCGTTCCTGCTGGAGCTCGGCGAGCAGGTCCATGATCTGCGCCTGCACCGTCACATCGAGCGCGGTGGTCGGCTCGTCGGCGATCAGCACCTCTGGGTCCAGCGCGAGCGACATCGCGATCATGACGCGCTGCCGCATGCCGCCCGAGAACTGGTGCGGGTACTCGTTGATCCGCTGTTTGGCGTTGGGGATCTGGACTTGATCGAGCATCTCGGCGGCGCGCTTCTTAGCGTCGCCCCGGCTCATGCCCCGCCGGATGCGGAACTGCTCGGCGATCTGGAACCCGACGGTGAAGACCGGGTTGAGCGCCGACAGCGCGTCCTGGAACACCATCGCGATGCCCTCGCCGCGGATGCGGCGCCGCTCCTCGGCCGACATCTTGAGCATGTCGCGGCCGTGGAACCGGATCTCGCCGCCGGTGACGAAGCCGGGCGGGGTGTCCAGGATGCCCATGATGGTCTGGGCGGTCACGCTCTTGCCGGAGCCCGACTCACCCAGCACGGCCAGCGTCTCACCGGCGTCGACGTGATACGTGACGCCGTTGATGACCTTGGCCACGCCGTCCCGGGTGCGGAACTCCACGCGCAGGTCTTCGACCTCGAGCAGCCGGCCGCTGGGGTGCCCGGCGGCCGCCGCTTCGGGCTGTTCGGATACGAACACGTTGGACAAGTGAGGTCTCCTACCGGAGCTTCGGGTCAAGGGCCTCGCGTACCGCCTCGCCGAGCATCACGAAGCTCAGCACGGCGGTGACAAGGAACGCGGCCGGGAACAGCAGCCAGTACGGCGCGACCCGGAGGTAGTTCTGGGACTCGTTGATGATCACGCCCCAGGAGACCACCGGGGACTGGAGGCCAACGCCCAGGAACGAGAGCGTCGCCTCCGCGCCGATGAACGCGCCGACCAGGATCGTGGCGTAGACCAGCACGGGCGCGAGACAGTTCGGGATCAGGTGTTTGAAGATGATCCGGCTGTTGCTCGCGCCGAGCGCCCTGGCCGCCAGGATGTAATCCGCTTGCTTGGTGGCCAGCACGGAGGATCGCATGATCCGCATGGACACCGGCCAGACCAGGGTGATCAGCGCGATGATCACGAGCATCATGATCTTGAACTCGCCACGGCGGCCCCCTGGCGTGTTGAAGGTGAAGAGGATCACGATCGCGCCGAGCACGAACGGAATGCCGAAGAACACGTCCGCGAGCCGCGAGAGGAGCGCGTCGAGCCAGCCGCCCCAGTAGCCTGCGATCACACCTACCAGGCTGCCCAAAAACACGGTGCCAAGCGTCGCGGTCACAGCCACCACGATCGACGCTCGGGCACCGTGGATGGTGCGGGCATAGATGTCCTGCCCTTGGATGTCGTATCCGAACCAACCCTGCCCGGCCGGGCCCTCCAGGCTGCGACCCAGGTCGCTGTCGGTCGGGTCGACCGATGTGAAGAGCTGCGGGACGATGGCCATCAGCAGGAAGAGCACGATGAAACTGGCAGAGATCCAGAAAAGGGGCTTGCGCCGCAGGTCGTACCAGGCGTCGCCGAGCAGGCCGCGCGGCTTGTCACGCTGCGGAGCCGGTGCCTCAGGCGCGGGTGCGGCGTCGGCCACCAAGCCGGGCTGCTCGTTCGGCGAGGTCGTGAGGGAGCCGGACGTGGGATCACTCATAGCGAATCCTCGGGTCGAGAGCGGCGTAGAGCAGGTCGACCAGAAGGTTCATCAGCAGGTAGACCATCACCAGGACGACCACGATGCCGACGACGGTCGCGCCTTCTTTGGTAACGATAGCCCTGTACACCTCACGGCCGATCCCGTTGATGCCGAAGATCCCCTCCGTCACGATCGCACCGCCCATGAGCGAGCCGAGGTCGGTGCCTAGGAAGGTGATCACCGGGATCAGCGAGTTGCGCAGCAGATGCACTCCCACCACACGACGCCGGGGCAGGCCCTTGGCCACCGCCGTGCGCACGTAGTCGGCGCGCTGGTTCTCCGCGATGCTGGTGCGGGTGAGGCGGGCGACGTACGCCATCGAGATGCTGCCGAGCACGAAGCCGGGCACGATCAACTGCGAGATCGGCGCGTCGCTGGACACCGTCGGGGTGATGATCTTCCACTGGACACCCAGCAGGAACTGGAGCACGAAGCCGGTGACGAACGTGGGGATGGCGACCAGGAAGAGCGTGGAGACCAGCACCAGGTTGTCGAGGAACCCGTTGCGACGCAGGCCGGACAGCACACCGGCGGTGAGGCCGATAGCGGCCTCGATCGTGAGGGCCACGAGCGCGAGCTTGAGGGTGTTCGGGTACGCCGCGGCGATGATCTCGCCGATCTCGCGGCCGCCGAAGGTCTGGCCGAAGTCGCCGGTGAGCAGGTTCGCCATGTAGTGGAAGTACTGCACCGGGAGCGGATCGTCCAAGTGGTACTTATCAGTCATGAACTGGACGTACGAGTCCGGGCAGGCACGTTCACCGCATTTCCCGGCGAACGGGTCGCCCGGAACAGACCAGACCAGCCAGTAGATCAGGATCGTGGTCCCGAAGAACACCGGGATCAGTTGGAGTAGCCGTCTCAACACGTAACGGCCCATGGGGTCCTCCAGACAGCGGCGTCGTGGGTTGACGCCCGGACACGGGGAGCGCGGCGGCGTATCAGGGGGTGCGATACGCCACGAATGTACGGGCCCGGGTCCGGCCTACCTGATGGTAGGCCGGACCCGGGGTGGAACCTGTATGGGCTAGGCCAGCGAAACGGTCGACAGGTCGATGGACCCGACGTTGTTCGCCTTCACGCCGGTCACCTTGCTCGACGTGCCGGACTGCTGCACCACCGACACGATCGGGATCGACGGCACCTCCTGGTCGACGATCTTCATCGCCTCAGCGAACTTGGCGTACGCCGCGTCCTCTGTCGGCGACGCCGCGCCCTCCTTGTAGAGCCGGTCGACCTCGGGGTTGCTGTACAGACCGTCGTTCGACGAGCCGCCGGTGACGTACAGCGGACCGAACCAGTTCTCCGCGCTGGGGAAGTCCTCCTGCCAGCCGGCACGGTACGGGCCGGTCATCTTGCGCCCGTTGATGTTCTGGCGGAAGACCGCGAAGGTGGGGACACCCTCGGCACGGACGTTGATGCCCAGCGTCGACTTGATGCTGTTGGCGGCCGCCTCCATCCACTCCTTGTGGCTGGCGTCGGCGTTGTAGTACAGCACCAGCTCACCGGTGAAGCCACCGGCCTGCTGGAGGAGCTGCTTGGCCTCGTCCGGCTTGTACTCGCACACGGTGCAGGTGAAGCCCTCGCCACCCGGTGCACCCGGACGCGCCCAGCTCGTCGCCGGCTTGCGGGTGTTGAAGAAGATCTTCTCCGCGATCTCCTGCCGGTTGATCGCGAGCGAGATCGCCTTACGCAGGTCGGCGTTCTTGAACTTCGGGTCGTAGATCGGGAACGCGATGAGCTGCATCACCGGGATGTCGACCTCCAGGGCACGGTCGCCCAGGTCGCTCTTCCACTTGTCACCAGCGAGGGCCGAGACCGGGATCTGCTGCATGTAGTCAAGGTTGCCCGCCAGCAGGTCGGCGTAGGCCGCCGTGTCCTCCTGGTAGAGCTTGACGGTCACGTCCTTGATCTTGACCTTGTCCTCGAGCGTGTAGTCGTCGAAGCGGGTCAGTTTGATCTCGACGTTGTCGGTCCACGACACGAACTTGACCGGGCCGTTGCCGATCGGGTTCTTGCCAAAGGCCTCCATGCCCTGCGTGAAGAACACGTCGGGCATCGGGTAGTAGGCGCTGTAGCCGAGCTTGGTCGGGAAGATCGAGAACGGCGCGGCCAGCTTCACCGTGAAGGTGTGGTCGTCGACGATCGCGAGGCCCGACATCTTGTCGGTCTTCGGCTGCGGCGCCTTCTGCGGGCCGTCGCCGTCCGGGTCCTCGGTGTGCACGTCGGCGAAGCCCTCGATGTCGCTGAAGAAGCTGCCGTTCTGCACGCCGTTGGGCGAGTACGCCGCGAAGTTCCAGGCGTCGACGAAGTTCTTCGACTTCACCTCGGTGCCGTCGTGGAACTTCGTGCCCTTCTTGAGCTTGATGGTGTAGTTCTGCGAGTCGGTCGTCTCGATCGACTCCGCGAGCGCGTTCTTGGGGTCGCCGCCACCAGCCGGGTACACGACCAAGCCGGTCCAGAGGAAGTCGAGGATGTCGCCGCCGCCGGTCTCGGTGGTGTTCGCCGGGACGAGGCCAACCTCCGGCTGAGTGCCGTCGATGGTGATGGCGCCGGTCGCGGTCTTGTCGTCGTCGCCGCCGGTGTCGTCGTCTCCGCCACCGCAGCCTGCCACGACGAGCGCGACAGCCGCGGTTAGCGCGACGACGCTCGCACGCTTCGAGCCTCTCATTTGTTCAGGGCCTCCCTTGATGTTCTTGCTGGGTCTTCCTCGTGTGAATCGCTCAGCTACGGTTCGGTGCCGGCCAGCAGCCGCGACCCGCCATCCGGTCAGGACGCTACAACCGCGCTTCTGGCCGAGTCCTGGCAGGTCGGTAATCGCTCAAACAGGCCATTACCACCGCCGACGCGCAGGACGCCAGGGGGCTCCTTTGTCACGAACAGCCTTGAGTGCGGCGTACGCGAGCATGACCATGCCTCCTGGGCGCTGGTGCGGGGCGGGTGAGGTGCTGACACTGTGACACCACCTGCCCAGCATCGTGAAGGAGCGTTATCAACCCGATATTCGCCCGGGACGCGCCTGATACTGAGTAAAGATCGCGTTTCGATGTGATCAAAAACCTCTGACCTGCGATTTTGTCGTGCACTCGATCGGCACTGATGCGACGTACCATCGGTTGTCGTGACGTTTCCCCCCTCCGCGCCAGTACTCTCCGACGTCCACCGGGTACTTGCCGTATTTGCCCATCCCGACGATGTGGACTTCGGATCGGCCGGCACGGTGGCCGCCTGGATCAAGGCAGGCATCGAGGTCACATACCTGATCGCGACCCGCGGCGACGCCGGCGGCTTCGATGACACACCGCGCGACCAGATGCCGCTGCTCAGGGAAAAGGAGCAGCGCGCGGCGGCAGCCGTCGTCGGCGTAGAGCACGTCGAGTTCCTCGACGGGTACGCCGACGGCACGGTCACGCCGTCGCTGGCCCTGCGCCGCGACATCACGGCCGCGATCCGACGGTGGCGGCCGGATCGCGTGCTGACCAGCTCGCCGCTGCGCCGCTGGGAGCGCATCGCCGGGCCGAGCCACCCCGACCACCTCGCCGTCGGCGAGGCCACCACCTGCGCCATATACCCCGACGCACGCAACCCCTTCGCGCATCCCGAGCTGATGCGCGAAGGCCTGCAGCCGTGGGTGGTCCGGGAGATCTGGTACTCCGGAGGGCCGGATCCAGACCACGTCGTCGACGTCACGCAGGAGTACCCGCGCAAGCTGGCTGCCCTGCGCGAGCATGTTTCCCAGACCGCGCACCTGGACCTCGACGGAGTCTTGCGCGCCCGGATGGCTGCCACGGCCGAGGCCGGCGGCTTGCCGCCCGGCCGCCTGGCGGAGGCCTACACCGTTTTGTCAACTTCATGATCAGGGCGTCCTTCTAGTAACCCGAACCGGAATTCGGGTCATTCGCGGTCGTTGGTCGCCACGGCTCCTAGCTGGAGCCGAAGGCGGCCCTTATGACTTGAAGGACGCTCTGATCTTGGGAAATGGATGCTAGACCAAGCGCCGATCTGCGGCCCAGCGTGAAAGCTCGTACCGGTTCGACATCTGGAGCTTGCGCAGGACGTTGGACACGTGCGTCTCCACCGTCTTGATGGAGATGAACAGCTCCTTGGCGATCTCCTTGTACGCGTACCCGCGGGCGAGCAGCCGCAGCACCTCGCGCTCGCGATTGGTGAGCTGGTCGAGCTCCGGGTCCGCCACCGGCGTGTCCGGCCGCGCGGCGAACGCGTCCAGCACGAACCCTGCCAGCCGAGGGCTGAACACCGCGTCACCGTCGGCCACCCGCCGCACCGCGTTGGCCAGCTCGTCCGGGGAGATCGTCTTGGTGACGTAGCCGCGGGCGCCGGCGCGGATCAGGCCGATCACATCTTCGGCCGCGTCGGAGACCGAAAGCGCGAGGAAGCGCACCTGCGGATGGGTACGCCGCACCGAGTCGAGCACCGCCCGGCCGCCCCCATCCGGCATGTGCACGTCGAGGAGCACCACGTCGGGCTCGAGCGCGCCGATCCGGGTCACCGCCTCGCCCACCGTGCTCGCCTCACCCACGACGTCGACGTGCACCCCCAGCTCGGCGCGGACGCCGGCCCGGAACATCGCGTGGTCGTCGACGAGGAACACGCGCAAGCGTCCCCGTGCCTCCGTGTCCGTCATTGCGCATCCTTCCCCACGGCGAGGCTGTCCTTCGCTGTTGGCAAGAACAGCCGCACCTCCGTCCCGCTGCCGGGCTCGCTGATGATGGTCGCGCGGCCGCCGTGGCGCTGCATCCGCCCGATGATGGAACCACGAACGCCGTGCCGGTGGTCCTCCACGGTGGACGGATCGAATCCGGCACCCCGGTCGCGCACGAACACGCTCAACTGATCGGGTTCCACCTCGGCGTACAGCGAGACGCTCTGCACCTTGGCGTGCCGGGCCGCGTTGACCAGCGCCTCGCGGGCCGCGGCCACCAAGGCGCCGACCCTCTCGTCGGTCTCCCGGTCGCCCACCACGACCGTCTCCACCGTGATCGCGTACGTGTCTTCGACCTCGGCCGCCGCCTGCTCCAGCGCGGCGGCCAACCGCTCGGTCGGCGAGGCCACCGGCTTGTACAGCCAGCTGCGCAGGCTGCGCTCCTGCCCTCGGGCCAGCCGCTGCACGACCTTGACGTCGGCGGCGTTGCGCTGGATGAGCGCCAGCGTATGCAGCACCTGGTCGTGCACCATCGCGGCCAGTTCGGCGCGCTCCTGCTCGCGGATGCGTCCCTCGCGCTCGGCGCGGAGCTGGTTGTAGGTGCGCCACAGCACCGGCCCGGCCACGACGGCCACACCCGCTAGCCCGACGAGCGCGAACATGATGCCGTTGATCACCGCGTCGAAGTTCTCCGCCGGGGAGTACACGGCGACCACGCCGATGATGCCGACGGAGACCAGCACGCCACCGCCGATGAACCGGAGCAGGAACGCCCGGCGGTCGCTCTCCGCCACCACGGCGCCCAGCCACGGCACCTGCGGCATCGTCTCGCTCCACTGCCGGCGACGCTCGGGGTCGGCCTCGTGCCAGATGATGCCCGCGCCCACCGCGATGATCGCGACCAGCCAGCCGGCGGTGCCGCTCACGCCCAGCGACCCGAAGACCAGGCTCTGGAGCATGATCAGCCCCATCCCGATCGCCACGAACGGCAGCAGGTGCATGAGGTTGCGGCGCTGCGGCTCGGCCGTGCGCGGCTGAAGCGGCAGAACCGCCCAGAACGCCGAGTAGAGGAGCAGGCCCAGGCCGCTGAACGGCAGCAGCACCACGAAGGCGATGCGCACCCGCAGCACCGGAATCCCCAGGTGCCGGGCGATGCCCGACGCCACGCCGGCGACGACACGCTGGTCGCGAGCGCGGAGGAGGCGGGGCTGTTCCGCCTGGACGGTGGTGATGGCGTACTCCCTGGTCGTGGTTTCGTGGTGGCTGGCTTCGATCGTCACACGGTTTGCGCTCGCCTGACCACGGGGACGCCCCGGACATTCCACCGGAAGATCTCAGGGTGGGGTCAGGGTTGGCGCCTGAGGTTGTTCAGGCGCAGGAGCGACCAGTATTTACAGCATGACCTCCGAGCCCTCGTCCGCGCCGTTCTCCGCCGCCCAGTCCGCGGCCGGCTCGCCGCCGCCCGGCTCACCCCCAGGCCCTCCACCCGGTACGCCCGGCGGGCCTCCACCGGGGCCCCCGCCCGGGGGGTGGGAGACCGGCGAGTCCGCCGGTTTCACCACCCGGTACGGGCTCGTGCGACCGCGCCAGGGCCGATACGTGGCTGGTGTCTGCGCGGCCATCGGCCGCGCCACCAACACCGATCCGGTGCTGTGGCGCGTGCTGCTCGCGGTGCTCGGCTTCTTCGGAGGTATCGGAATCCTCGTGTACCTGGCCGCCTGGCTGGTCATCCCCGCCGACGGCGACACCGCGTCACCGGTCGAGTCGATGCTCGGCCGCGGCCGCTCCAGCATGTCGCCGTTCACCGTCATCGTTCTCGGGGTGCTCGCGGCGGTCATGTTCGGCCTGATCGTGACCGACGGGTTCCGGGCGGCGGTGCTCGGTGCGGCGGCGCTGATCGGGGTCGCACTCCTACTCAACCGCAAGCCGGGCGCCACTGCCGGCGCCGGAGGTCCGGGCGCGCCAGCCGGTCCGGACGGTCCCGGTGGGCCTGGGCCTGGTGGGCCTGTTGGCGGCCCGGCGGGCGGTCCTTCCCCAGCTGGCGCCACCGCGCAGGAGCCGGCCGCGGCAGCGGGGCCGACCGTTCCGGCGGCGAGCGCCGAGCCTCCCACCGTCACGTTCCCCATGCCCCCGGCATCGCATGCGCCGGTGCCACCAGTGCCTCCGATGCCGCCGATCCCCGTCATTCCCGCCGGGCCGTACGCCCAGCCGGCGTACACCCCGGCACCGCCGCCCCCGCCGCCTGGCGGCTACCGCCAGCCGTTCGCGCCGCACGGGCCGTACGCCGGATCTGGCCCCTACCCGCCGCAGTACGGGCCGCCGCAGTACGGGCCGCCGCCACGGCCGCCGAAACCACCCAAGCCGCCGAAGCAGCGGTCACCGCTCGGCGCAGCCACGTTCTCGCTGATCTTCGTGGCGATCGGCACGGTCGCCGCGCTGGACCTGTCCAACGTGCTCAGCGTGTCTCCGTCCGCGTACTTCGCGGCGATCCTCGTCACGGTCGCGCTCGGGCTGCTCGTCGGCGCCTGGTTCGGCCGAGCCCGCTGGCTCATCGCGCTCGGCGTCCTCGCCGCCGCCGCATTGGGCATCTCGACGATCGCCGAATCGCAGGTCAACCACTACGGCGGCACGTCCGGCAGCGACATGTACTGGAAGCCGACCACCGTGCAGGCGGTCGCCGACCGGTACGAGCACAGCCTGGGCACGGCGACGCTAGACCTGTCGCAGGTCGACTTCACCGGCCAGGAGCAGGACATCTACGTCGAACTCAACCTGGGCGAGCTGGAGGTCATCCTGCCGCCGAAGGTCGACGTAACGATCAACTCCGAGGTGAGCGCAGGCGACGCGGACGTCCTGGGCAACACGTCGAGCGGTTTCCACATCGTGCCGGCCGAGGTCGTCGACAACGGCGCCGACGGGCCGGGCGGCGGCAAGATCACCATGACGCTGAAGGTCAACGGCGGGTCGCTGGAGGTACACCGATGAAACCGCACCGCACCGACGGCGTTTCGCTGACGTTCGCGCTGATCTTCATGGCGCTGGTTGTCTGGTGGCTGCTCGCGCAGCTTTTCGAGCTGCCGCTGCCGGCCGTCGGCTGGTTCGTGGCCGGTGCGCTGATCTTCATCGGCGCGCTGGGCCTGCTCGGAGCGTTGCGTTCCGGGCGCGGCGAGCAGGCGGCACCGCCGCCACCGGCAGAGGAGCCGGTCGCGGTACCAGTCAGCGGCGTGCCCGCCGAGCTGCACGCCGACATCGTGCGCGAGCTGCTCACCGGCCCTCAGCTGCCCTACCTGCCCCCGGAGCCTTCGGTGGAGCGCACCGCCGTCCTGGAAGCGGAGCGGCCAGGGCCGGCAGAGGACGCCGTCGATCCGGCACCGCCCACTACCGCGGAGCGCGGCGAGCCCCGTGACTGAGGCACACCCTATGCTTGGCCTGTGACCCAGGTATCCGCTGCTGGTGGTGCTCGGCGCCCGCGCGCCGGCGACCGCGCCGCCCGCGCCCTCATCGCCGAACTCGCCCGGCACAACGGCCCCAAGACCGGCCTTCTCGTCGGGGTCGACGCCGGCTCCGCCGCGCTCGCCCAGATGAGCAAGGCGTTGCTGCCCGGAGACACCCTCACCGTCGTGCCGGCGGAGGCCAGCGCCGTGCGGGCGCTGCGCGACCACGTCGAAGCGCAGGGCCGGTGGGTCGCCGAGCGGGTCCGGGTCGTCGAGACCCTGGCCGAGGCCGACGCGGCCGACGTCGTGGTGATCGGTGAGCCGCTCACCGGCACCGCCGAAGAGGCCCGCGCCACGGTCGAAGGGCTGGCGAAGTACCTCGCTGAGGGCGGAGTGCTCTGCGTGGCGGCCGGCCTCACCGGTGGCGCAGCGGCCGAGCTCGACCGGCAGGGTGCCCTCTTCGGCGTCGGCACCGACGTCGTGGTGCGCAACGTGCCGCCGCTGCGGGTGCATCGGCTGCGGTTCACCCCGGCCGACGCCGCACAGGCGACCCGCGTCGCTCCCGCATACCGGCCATCTAGCGTGCCGGTGACCCGAGGCATGCACATCGACTCCAACGGCGTCGCGGCGGCCGGCATCGCGCTCAGCATCGCCGCTCTCGCCCGCGTCGCCCGCCCCAAGTCGCGGCTGTGGCTGGTGCCGGCGCTCGCAGCGGTCCCGGTCGCGGCATTCTTCCGCGACCCCGAGCGCGACGTGCCCGAAGACGAGTCCGCGGTGGTCGCGGCCAGCGACGGCAAGGTGCTGTCGGTCGAACGGCTGCGCGACGACCGGCTGGGCCCCGACGAGTTCGTGCGGATCGCGGTCTTCCTGTCGGTGCTCGACGTGCACGTCAACAGGGCACCTGTGGCAGGCAAGGTGGTCGACTACTTCGTCACCGACGGTGGGTTCGCGGCGGCGATGAAGCCGGACGCGGAGCACAACGTGGCCGCGTACACGCTGCTGGACACCGCCCACGGCCGGGTCGCGGTCGCGCAGCGCACCGGCCTCATCGCCCGCCGGATCGTGCAGCGCGCACCGGTAGGTGCGCTGCTCGCGAAGGGCGAGCGGTTCGGGCTGATCCGCTTCGGCTCCCGCACCGACGTGTACCTCCCCGCCGACGCCGCCGAACCCCTGGTAGCCCCCGGCGACCGCGTCCTGGGCGCCGCCACGGTAATCGCCCGCTGGCGCTAGCGCCCGCTCCCTTTCCGCCGATCAAGGGCAAATGCACGTGGTTTGATCTCTTTTCCACGTGCGTTTGCCCTTGATCGATGCGGATCTCCTTGATCGACGCGGCGGCGATCCAACTGGCTGGCGGGCGCGCCGGCCCGCTGCCTCCGGCAGCGGCGCTCGCGGCGTCGCGCGCCGCCGTAGTCGTGCTCCTGCTTCCGTGCGACTGCGCCGCGACCGTACTGGCCTCCGCCAGGGCAGCCAGTCGACACGGTCGCGGTTGCCCCAGCCAGGCGCTGCAACTTCCCCGGACTTGCGGCCTCCGCGAGGCCACGATGCAACAGCTTCCCCGAGCTTGTAATGATCAAGCGCCGCGCCCAGAAAGGCGCGAGCGCCGGCCTGCGCCTGCGGCCGCGGGCCTGCGGGTCCAGACCGGCGGGTCCAGGCCGAGGGGTCCGGACCGCGATCAAGGAAGGTCTCATCGGTCAAGGGCAAATGCACGCGGATCGGAGATCAAACCACGTGCGTTCGCCCTTGATCGGCGGCAGGAGCCGGCGGGCAGAGCGGCCCGGAGCGGCGGGCAGAGCGGCCCGGGGCGGGGCGGGAACGGGCGGTGGGTGGGTGGGTGGGTGGCTATGGGCGGCGGTGGCGGAGCCAGAGGACTGGGCCGCTTACCAGGTAGCCGCCCACGACCACGGCGAACGTCAACCGCGGGTCGACCAGCACGCCGACCACCGGCAGCAGCCACAGCCACGGCGGCAGCTTGAGGAGGCGGGCCACCTTGGCGTACGGGAAGCTGGACACCATCGCGAACGCCAGCAGCGCCACGCCGACGAGCTGCGCGGCACCCGACATCGGCAGCTCGATCAGCACACCGACGGCGAGCACGGCGGCTGCCATGGTCGTCGGTACGCCGCAGAAGAACCGCCCGTCCTTGGGCGACACGTTGAAGCGGGCCAGCCGGATGGCGGCGCAGCCGGCCACCAGTACGCAGGCCATGGCGGCCGCGGCGGTGGGCACCGTGCCGGCTAGTGAGGCGTACACGACGACCGGTGCGGCAAGGCCGAACGAGCACATGTCGGCGAGCGAATCCATCTGAGCGCCGAACGGGCTGGCGACGCCGAACCGGCGCGCGAGCAGGCCGTCAGCGCCGTCGAAGACGACGCACGCGATCAGGCAGATCGCGCCGGCGCGCACGTCACCGCGCATGGCCAGCATGATCGCCAGTAGGCCGAGCGCCAGGCTGCCGAGCGTGCAGGCGTTGACCACGGCGAACTTGAAGCGCCGGGCGGCGGTGTGCTCGCCGGGCAACAGTGGGATGGCCAGGCTGGGGGCGGGCTCGTCTGTCGCCGCTGGCGTGAGAAGCGACTCGATCTCGTCGTCGGTCAGCGGGGCGAGCTCGGGGTGAGCGGGCACGACGACTGTGGTGCCGCTGCCGGTCTCGGAGCGGCGCCGGCGGATCCCCTGGACAAACAGAACATCCCGGGCGAACGTGCCACTACGCCGTAGGCGGCCTGCCCACCGGCGCCCGGCTGGGCGCGGGCTGTCAGTCGCACGACGCCGACGCCAAGGGGCTCTCGGCACTAGTCCTCCATAACCGGCTCGGTCTGTCCGCCGCCACGGCGGCCGCCCGGTCGTAGGCGGCCTCCACCATCGCACACCACGGTCCGGCTTGGCGATAGCCGCGGACATAACTACGCAAGTCGTTCTCGACCCACCAGTCTAACCGGCCGCATCAATATCGCTCATCAATCGCGCGAGCGCCGCAGTCGCCACATCGGTCAGATCGAGCCGAGCCGCCTCTGCCGGATCGAACCAGGCCGCCCGCGCGGTCGAGCCGCCAGCCGCCTCGGTCACCACGGGTTCGGTGGGCACGTCAACGGCCACGCGGTACAGGGCTCGCACAGCGTGCCAGTCGATAGCGTACCCCTCGGGCCCGCGCGCCGCCGGGTTGCGGTGGTGGCTCACGTCGAGCAGGTCGGTGACCCGCCCCACCTGCCCGGACTCCTCTGCCAGCTCGCGCAGCAAGGCCGCCGCCGGCTGCTCGCCGTAGTCGGTGCCGCCTCCGGGCAGATGCCACCGGTCGGCGCCCGGGTACCCCGGCGCGATCAGCGTGAGCAGGATCCGGCCGGCCGGGTCGGTCGCCAGCCCGTACGCGGCGAAACGCTGGCCGCGGGTGACCCGGGACGCGGGCGGTGCGGGTGCGGTGTGTGTCGCTCCGGGCAGCGGGTCGACCGGCAGCCCGAACAGCTCGGCGGTGAACGGCATGAGCGGGAGCGCCCGCATCTCGTCCGGCGTGATCCAGGCGGCCAGGTCGGTGGTGCCGTCCGGCTCGTCGCGCAGGCTGCCCCCGGTCACGCGGACGTCGTAGACGATCCGGTCGGTGTGCTCGGCGATCCCCACGCCGGGAAGCGCCAGCACGTCGGACACCGCCGCGCGCACGCCGACCACCTCGACCGCCAGTCCGGTCTCCTCGGCGAACTCACGGACCACGCCGTCGGCCGGGTGCTCGCCGTGATCGATGCCGCCGCCGGGGACCTGCCATATCCCCGGGAACGCGGACAGGTCCGAACTGCGGGCCAGCAGGACCCGGTCACCCTCGCCGTAACAGACCCCGTACGCCGCGATCCTGCGCTTTTGCCTCACCCAGTAAGCCTAGAAACCGACAGCCCGCATGGCCTCGGCGGTGACCTCGGTGAACTCGTGCTGCCGCAACCCGGTCAGCTCGCCGCGGCTGAACCACCGCGCCTCGGACGTCGAGCCGCCCACGTCGCCCACCGTCGGCGGCAGCGGCGCGTCGACCGCCACGCGATAGAAGGCTCGGACGCCGTGCCAGTCGATCGGGTACCCCTCGGGACCGAGCGACGCCGCGTCGCGGTGGCTCGCGACGCCCAGCAGCTCGACGAGCCGCCCGCTCTGCCCGGTCTCTTCGAGCAGTTCGCGGATCAGGGCGGTGCCGGGCTGCTCGCCGTAGTCGGTGCCGCCGCCGGGCAGGTGCCAGCAGCCAGCGCCCGGGTAGCCGTCGGCGATCCGGGTCAGCAGCATCCTGCCGTCCGGGTCGGTGGCCACCGCGTACGCCGCGAAGCGCTGGGCGCGATGCAGCCCGTCAGGGCCGGGCACCGCGTAGAACGACGGGAAGTCGGGCGCCTCTTCGGGCCGCAGGTCGATCGGGCCGGCGGGCAGGCCGAGCGCGCCCGCGGTGAACGGTCGAAGCGGCAGTCCCTGGGCGGTTTCGAGGGTGTGCCAGCGGGCCAGGTCGGTCGGCTGCCCGATGCGGTCGCAGAGCGTGCCGCCCCGCACCGACACCTCGTAGATCAGGCGGTCGGTGTGGATCGTGATGCCCCGGTGTGGCAGCGCCCGCATGTCGGCGAGCACGTCGCGCAGCCCCACCACCGTCACGGAGAGCCCGGTCTCGGCGGCGGTCTCGCGCACGACGGTGTGGTTGGGGTCTTCGCCGTGATCCACTGCCCCGCCGGGAAGCGACCACACGCCCGGTGTGCCCGATTTGGGTGATGCCCGGACGAGCAGCACCTGCCCCTCGGGGCTGGTCACGACTGCGTACGCCGCGATCCGGCGAAGTGGTTCAAGGGCGGGTGTCACAGGGGGGCATTCTTCCCGAATGAGATGACAAGTCTGCGAGCACAGTCAGATTCCTGACAGATGGTCGCCCATCAGGGGGCGCTCAGGGTAAGGATCCGGGCGCTCACCGAGGTCAGTCAAGCCCTTGGAAGCGGACCGTTGAGTCATGAACGCAACGCCCCCGTACAAGGAACTCCGACGCCCGATCACCGACCGGATCATCGCAGGCGTGTGCAGCGGTCTCGGCCGCTACTTCAACGTCGACCCGGTGCTCGTCCGCGTGCTCTTCGCCTTCGCCGCAGTCGTCACCGCGGGCCTGGCCGTCATCGCGTACCCGATCATGTGGTTCCTGATGCCAGAAGAGGCGGTCGACGCCCCCGCGTGGCCGGGGTCTCCCAACTAGCTCACCTTTGGATCGCGGTTGGAGCCGTGGTCGCACACGACGGCGCTCGACCCGGATTCCGGTTCAGGTCTATTCCCACTCGATGGTGCCCGGCGGCTTGCTGGTGACGTCGAGCACCACCCGGTTGACCTCGGGCACCTCGTTGGTGATGCGGGTCGAGATCCGCGCGATCACGTCGTATGGCAGGCGCGACCAGTCGGCGGTCATGGCGTCTTCGCTGGAGACCGGCCGGAGCACGATCGGGTGGCCGTAGGTGCGGCCGTCGCCCTGCACGCCCACCGACCGCACGTCGGCGAGCAGCACCACCGGGAACTGCCACACCGACCGGTCGAGGCCCGCGGCGGTCAGCTCTTCGCGAGCGATCAGGTCGGCAGCGCGCAGCAGTTCCAGCCGGTCGCGACGGACCGCACCGATGATCCGGATGGCGAGGCCTGGCCCCGGGAACGGGTGCCGCCACACCATCGCCTCCGGCAGCCCCAGCGAAAGGCCGAGCTGGCGTACCTCGTCCTTGAAGAGGGTGCGCAGCGGCTCGACCAGGGAGAAGCGAAGGTCGTCCGGCAGGCCGCCGACGTTGTGGTGAGACTTGATGTTGGCGGTGCCGGTGCCGCCGCCGGACTCGACGACGTCGGGATACAGCGTTCCCTGTACGAGAAACTCGACGTCGCCGGCGGCGGCGACCTCACGGGCGGCGGCCTCGAAGACCCTGATGAACTCCCGCCCGATGATCTTGCGCTTTTCCTCGGGGTCGGTGACGCCCGCGAGCGCGCCAAGGAACCGGTCGGCCGCGTCGACGACCTTGAGCTTGATGCCCGTCGCGGCGACGTAGTCCTGCTCGACCTGCTCGGCCTCACCCGCGCGCAGCAGCCCATGGTCGACGAAAACGCAGGTCAGCTGGTCGCCCACCGCCTTGTGGACGAGCGCGGCGGCCACCGCCGAGTCGACGCCGCCGGAGAGCGCGCAGATGACCTCCTTGTCGCCCACCTGCTCGCGGATCGCGGCCACCTGGTCGTCGATGATGTTGCCCATCGTCCAGGTCGGCTCGATGCCGGCGATGTCGTACAGGAAGCGAGTCAGCATCTCCTGCCCGTGCGCGGTGTGCGCCACCTCGGGGTGGAACTGCACGCCGGCACGCCGGCCGGCGACGTCTTCGAACGCGGCCACCGGCACGACAGCCGTGCCGGCGGTCACCGCGAACCCGGGCGGCGCCTCGGTGACGCAGTCGCCGTGGCTCATCCACACCGGCAGCTCGGCGGGCAGGTCACGCAGCAGCACGCCGGCCTCGGGGCGCGCGGCGAGCACCGTGCCGCCGTACTCGCGGTCGCCGGTGTGGGCCACCGTGCCGCCGAGCGCCCGCGCCATCGCCTGGAAGCCGTAGCAGATGCCGAAGACCGGCACGCCCGCGTCGAAGAGCTTGGCGTCGACCTGCGGCGCGCCCGGCGCGTACACGCTCGCCGGACCGCCGGAGAGGATGATCGCTGCGGGGTCCTTCGCCAGCATCTCGGCTATCGGCATCGAGTGCGGGACGATCTCGGAGTAGACCTTCGCCTCACGCACCCGGCGGGCGATCAGCTGTGCGTACTGGGCGCCAAAATCAACAACCAGTACCGGGCGCGGTGTGCTCATGTGTGTGCAGCCTACAGGCGCAGTTCGGCGGGGGCGCCGCGTGGCACGGCCGGTGCGACGGGTGCCACGGGGGCGATCCGGCGGTACGGCTCGCCCTGCGGCGGCCGGGGATCCCGCGAGCCCTTGTTGGGCCAGAACGACATCGCCCGCTCGGCCTGCGCGGTGATGGTCAGCGAGGGATTCACCCCCAGGTTCGCGGTGACGGCAGCGCCGTCCACCACGTGCAGTCCCGGGTACCCGAAGACCCGGTGGTACGGGTCGACGACGCCCTCTGCGGCGGTGGCGCCGATCGCCGAACCGCCGAGGATGTGCGCGGTCAACGGCACGTTGAACGCCTCGGTGATCGCGCCGCCCGGCACCCCGCCGATCTCGTCGGCGAGCAGCCGCACCGCGTCGTTGCCGGCCGGGATCCAGGCCGGGTTGGGCGCGCCGTGTCCCTGCGTCGTGCGCAGCTTGCCGCGCCGGTAGTGGGTGGTGAGCGAGTTGTCGAGCGACTGCATGACCAGCGCGATCACGGTGCGCTGGGACCAGTCGCGCACCGAGAGCAGCCGCAGGTAGGTCAGTGGCCGGGCGGCCATGGTGGCGAGCCAGCGCAGCGGGCGGCGCGGCCCGCCGTCGACCAGCGCCGACTGGAGGAAGCCCATCACGTTCGAGCCCCGCCCGTACCGGACCGGCTCGATGTGGGTGTGCTCGTCGGGGTGGAACGAGCTGGTGATCGCCACGCCCTCGGTGAAGTCGACCCCGCGTCGCTTGGCGTCCGGGCGCAGCAGCGCGGCGCCGAGGATCGCCTCCGAGTTGGTACGCGTGAGCGCGCCGACCCGGGCCGACAGGTCAGGCAGGGCACCGGACTGCCGCGCCTCGTGCAGCAGCCGTTGGGTGCCGAGCGCACCGGCTGCGAAGATCACCTGGTCGGCCTCGAAGCTCCGCCTCTTCTTACGGAGCCACGCGCCCGTGCGCACGGTCTCGATCCGGTAGCCGCCGCCGGAGGGGCGGACCGCGATCGCTGTCGTGAGCGGGTGCACCTCGACGCCGATCCGCTCGGCCAGCCACAGGTAGTTCTTGACCAGCGTGTTCTTCGCGCCGTGCCGGCAGCCGGTCATGCAGGAGCCGCAGTGCAGGCAGCCGGTGCGCTCGGGCCCGGCCCCACCGAAGTAGGGATCCGCCGCGCGCTCGCCGGGACGCCCGATGTGCACGCCGACCGGTGTCGCGTGGAAGGTGTGCCCGACCCCCATCCGGTCGGCCACCGCGCGCATAGCGCGGTCCGCCGCCGTCTGGTTTGGGTACGTCGTGACGCCCAGCATCCTTTTCGCCTGGTCGTAGTAGGGGGCGAGCTCGGCGCGCCAGTCGGTGATGCCGCGCCACTGGGTGTCTTCGTAGAACGCGGGCAGCGGCTCGTAGAGCGTGTTGGCGTAGACGAGCGAACCACCGCCCACGCCCGCCCCGGAGAGCACCAGGACCCCGGCGCCCGGCTCTCCCTTGGCCGATCGCAGCATTGTGATCCGCTGGATGCCGTAGCAGCCGAGCTTCGGCGCCCACAGGAAGCGCCGGGTGCGCCAGGAGGTCTCCGGAAACTCGTCGTCGGCGAACCGGCGTCCCGCCTCCAGCACGGCGACCGAGTATCCCTTCTCGGCCAGCCGCAACGCGGCCACGCTGCCACCGAATCCGGACCCGATGACGACCACGTCATACCGCATAGGGCTCATCATTACTCACGGGTAGCTAGCACACCAGACCGCCAACGGGCACGATGCCACTCTATGACTCGACGTCGGCTGATCCTTATCGGCGCGGCGGTGCTCGCGGCCGTGGTGCTGCTCGGCGGTGGCACGGTCGCCGCCAGCTACGCGCTTCGCGACCGGTACGACGTGCCGACCGCCGACCTCTTCGGATCACCGTCGCCTTCGGAGTCCGCCAGCCCCTCCCCCACACCGAGCCCGACACCCGAGCCGGGCGCCGACATCACCGGCCCGCTCACCGTGCTGATCGTCGGCGTCGACACCCGCGAGAGCGTGCCCGGCTGGGAGCCGCACGCGGACGCCGTGACGATCCTGCACATCCCGCGCGGGCTCACGAAGGGATACCTCTTCTCCCTGCCCCGCGACCTGGTGGTCGACGTCCCGGCGTTCCCCAAGTCCGGCTACCGCGGCGGCCGCACGAAGCTCACCCACGCGATGAGCTACGGCAGCCGGCGGGGCAAGGCCAAGCCGAGCGCTGCGCAAGGGTTCCAGCTGCTCGCGCAGACGGTCAGCCGGTACACCGGCATCAAGCGCTTCGACGCCGGTGTGGTGCTCAACTTCCGCGGGTTCCGCAAGCTGGTCGACGCGGTGGGCGGCATTGACATGTACGTCGACCAGAAGGTCACCTCGATCCACCTAAACAAGAACGGCCGCGGCCTGTCGAACGGCGGCCCGCCGATGGTCTACGACGTGGGCAACCGGCACCTCAACGGCTGGCAGGCGCTGGACTACTCGCGACAGCGGTACCTGCCCGGCGGCGACTACACCCGGCAGCGCCACATCCAGCAGCTCGTCCGGGCGGTGCTGGCGAAGGTTGGGTCTCTCAACCTGGCGAAGAACCCCGTCGAGGTCGACCGTGTGCTGCGCGCTCTCGGCGACACACTCGTCTTCGACGGGCGCGGGCGGAAGCCCATCGACTTCGCGTACGCCCTCAGTGGCCTGCGCCCGCAGTCGCTGACCCTCGTCGGGCTGCCCGGCAGCGGCGTCGGCAGGGGCAGCGCGTACCGCGGCGAGCAGCTGACCGCGGAGGGCAGGAAGTTCATCTCCGAGCTGCGGGCGGGTCGCGCCGACACGTACCTGGCGGCCCACCCGAAGCTCCTCATCAGGCGCTAGCTCGGGATCTTCGGCGGGGTGGGCGACGTCAGCCACTCGTCGAAGAGGGCGCGCAGCGACTCGCCGCTCACCCGCTCGGCGACGGTGACGAAGTCGGCGGTCTGTGCGGTGCCGTTGCGCTTCTCGGCCGTCCACGTCTTGAGGATCTTGAAAAAGTCGTCGTCGCCCACGGCCAGCCGCAACGCGTGCACGGTCAGCCCGCCGCGCTTGTAGACGGCCCGGCTGAAGATCTCCGAGCGGCCCGGGTCAAGGGTCGGTTTCGACCAGTCGTCGGTCGCGTCGTACTCGGTCTGGAAGCTCTCCCGCACCGACTCGCGCCCCTGCTCCTCCGCCCACAGCCACTCGGCGTACGTGGCGAAACCCTCGTTGAGCCAGATGTCCTCCCAGCGCGCGATCGACACGCTGTCGCCGAACCACTGGTGCGCCAGCTCGTGCGCCACCACGTCGGTGTTGACGCGCTCCTTGAACCACACGTTCCCGTACACCGGCCGGGACTGCGTCTCCAGCGCGTACCCGATCCTTTCGTCGTCGACCACCACGCCGCCGTACGCGTCGAACGGGTACGGCCCGAACTGGGTCTCCAGGAAGTCGGCGATCTCGCTCGTGAACCGCATCGCCGCCTCTGCCCGGCCGTTGCGGGGCAGCGACTCGGGCACCGCCGTGACGATCGGCTTGCCGTTGTGCGTGCCGCTCACCACCCGGTACTGGCCGATCACGAGGGTCGCCAGGTAGCTCGCCATGGGCGCCTTCTCCGACCACTTCCACGTGGTCCAGCCACCGTCCTGCGTGGACCCGCCCGGTACGCCGTTGCTGAGCGCCTCCACGCCCTCCGGCACGGTGATCTCGATGTCGTACGTGGCCTTGTCGCTCGGATGGTCGTTGACCGGGAACCACGTGCTCGCCGACTCCGGCTGGCCGAGCGCGATGGCGCCGTCATCGGTGTGGATGAAGCCGCCCTCACCCAGGTCGGCGCTCTTGACCGGCTCCGGCACCCCGCCGTACCCGATCTCCACAGTGAAGTCGGCGCCCTTCGCCAGGCCCTCGCTCGGCGTGATCACCAGCTCGGTGCCATCGCGGCTGTCCTGCGCCGGCTTGCCGTCGACCGACAGCGCGGTGACCGCCAGCCCCGACAGGTCGAGGTTGAAGCGGGACAGGTCGGCCGTGGCGGTCGCCGTGATCGTGGCTGTGCCGGTCAGCTCGTCCTTCGCCGGGTCGTACCGCAGCTTGAGCGCGTACCCCCGCACGTCGTACCCGCCGTTGCCGTACTTGGGAAAGTAGGTGTCGCCAGCGCCGTCGGCGCCGGGCTGGAAGTCACGCCCGGCCGAGGACGCGGGCGCGGGGTCGCGCCCGGTACACCCAGCGAGCGTGACTAGAAGGACGGCGGCAGCGATCGGCCCACGATTCACCCAATCGAGGGTACTTACCGATCGAGCACGAGCCCGACCCGCTGAAACTCCTTCAGGTCGCGGTAACCGCACTTGGCCATCGCCCGCTTGAGCCCGCCGAACAGGTTGAGCTGCCCGTCCGGCTCGTCGGCCGGACCGTACAGCACCCTTTCCATCGACCCCAACGGGTCGCTGGACACACCGAACCCGCCGCGCGGCAGCTTCGGGTGGCTGGCCGCCGAGTGCCACCAGGCACCCGCCGCCGGCGCATCGGCTGCCAGCGACAGCGGCTCGCCCAGCATCACCGCGTCGGCGCCGCAACCGAGCGCCTTGGCGATGTCGCCCGAGGTGGAGATGTCACCGTCGGCGATCAGGTGCACGTAACGCCCGCCGGTCTCGTCGAGGTAGTCCCGCCGGGCAGCCGCCGCGTCGGCGATCGCGGTGGCCATCGGCACCCGGATGCCCAGCACCGTGTCGGTGGTCGACCACTGGTCGCCGCCGATGCCGACGATCACCCCGGCCGCGCCGGTGCGCATCAGGTGCAGCGCCGTCTTGTAGTCGGTGCAGCCACCGGCGATCACCGGCAGGTCGAGGTCGGCGATGAACTCCTTGAGGTTGAGCGGCTCGTCGTTCGTCGAGACGTGCTCGGCCGATACCAGCGTGCCCTGGATGACCAGGATGTCGACGCCGGCGTCGAGGATCACCGGGGCCAGCGCCAGCGTGTGCTGCGGCGACACGCGCACGGCGACCGTGATGCCGCCCTCGCGCATCTGGCGCACCCGCTCGGCGATCAGCTCGGGGCGGATCGGCTCGGCGTACGCCTCCTGCAGCCGCCGCGTCGTGGGCGCGTCGTCCTCGAGCGATGCCAGCTCGTCGAGCACCTTGACCGGGTCTTCGTAGCGGGTCCACAGGCCCTCGACGTTGAGCACGCCGAGGCCGCCCAACTGCCCGAGCGTCACGGCCGTCGCCGGGCTCATGGTCGCGTCGGACGGGTGCGCGACGCAGGGGATCTGAAACTGGTACGCGTCGAGCTGCCAGGCCGTGGACACGTCGTCCACGTCTCGGGTGCGCCGGCTCGGCACGATTGCTATGTCGTCAAGGTGGTAGCCGCGCTGCGCGGTCTTACCCAACCCGATCTCGACCACGTCTCGCACGCACGTACTCCTATCGAGTGTGGTAGTTGGGCGCCTCGACGGTCATCTGGATGTCGTGGGGGTGGCTCTCCTTGAGCCCCGCCGCGGTGATCCGGATGAGCTGACCGCGGCGGTGCAACTCGGGAATGCTCTCCGCACCGACGTACCCCATGGCGGCGCGGAGGCCGCCGATGAGCTGGTGGGCGACCTGAGAGAGCGGCCCCCGGTACGGCACCTGCCCCTCGACGCCCTCCGGCACGAGCTTGTCTTCGCTCAGCACGTCGTCCTGGAAGTAGCGGTCCTTGGAGTAGGAACGGGCCTGGCCGCGCGACTGCATGGCGCCGAGCGAGCCCATCCCCCGGTACGACTTGAACTGCTTGCCGTTGATGAAGAGCAGGTCGCCGGGGCTCTCCTCACAACCCGCGAGCAGGCTGCCCAGCATGACCGTGCTCGCGCCGGCCACCAGAGCCTTCGCGATGTCCCCGCTGTACTGGATGCCACCGTCGCCGATGACCGGCACGCCCGCCGGCCGGCACGCCCGCGTGGCCTCCATGATCGCCGTGATCTGGGGGACGCCCACGCCCGCGACCACGCGCGTGGTGCAGATCGCGCCCGGACCCACGCCGACCTTGACCGCGTCGGCACCCGCGTCGACGAGCGCCTTGGCGCCCGCGTACGTCGCCACGTTGCCGCCCACCACGTCGACCGAGGTGTCTTTCTTCAGGAGGGCGACCATCTCCAGCACGTTGCGGCTGTGGCCGTGCGCGCTGTCGACGACGAGCACGTCGACGCCGGCGTCGATGAGCGCCCGGGCCCGCTTGTAGGCGTCGTCGCCGACACCAATCGCGGCGGCGACCCGCAGCCGGCCGGCGTCGTCTTTGGTGGCGTTGGGGAATTGCTCGCTCTTGGCGAAGTCTTTGACCGTGATCAGGCCACGCAGCCGCCCCGCGTTGTCGACGATCGGCAGCTTCTCGATCTTGTGCTGGCGCAGCAGGGCCAGCGCGTCTTCCTTGGAGACCCCCACCGGCCCGGTGACCAGCGGCATCTGCGTCATGATCTCGCGCACAGGGGTGGCACCGTCGGTCACGAACCGCATGTCACGGTTGGTGACGATGCCTACCAGCGTGCCGCTGGCGTCGGTGACCGGCGCACCGGAGATCCGGTATCGCGCGCAGAGCGCGTCGACGTCGCGCAGGGTGTCGTCGGGGCTACAGGTGATCGGGTTGGTCACCATGCCGGCCTCGGACCGCTTGACCAGGTCGACCTGGAGTGCCTGATCCTCGATCGAGAGGTTGCGGTGGAGCACGCCGATGCCGCCCTGCCGGGCCATCGCGATAGCCATCCGCCCCTCGGTGACGGTATCCATCGCGCTCGACAGCAAGGGGATCGTGAGAGTGATGTTGCGGCTCATCCTCGTCGCCGTGGCGACCTTGCTGGGCACCACGTCAGACTCGGCTGGCTGGAGCAGCACGTCGTCGAACGTCAGCCCGATCGGCACGGTCTCGAAGCTGGGCGCATTCTCCACAGTTGATCTCCTTGGTGACGCGATGGTTCATCCTACCGGGACGCCAGTTCAGGTCGGGTTCAGGTCGGCGCGGAGAGCGGGGATACGACTACGGTGGAAGGGTGCAAGACGAGCCGATCGACCCGTTCAGCGGAGACCCCGCTGACCCGTCCGCCGGACTGGACGACCTTGGTGAGGATGGCCAGCTCGACCCGCTGTCCGACACCGAGCGGCAGGACGTGCTGGAGGATCTGGCCGACCTCGAGATCTACCAGGCGCTACTGAGCCCCATCGGGGTGCGTGGCCTGGTGATCGAGTGCGAAGACTGTCACGAGCCGCACTACTTCGACTGGGATCTGCTCCGGGGCAATCTGCGACACCTGCTCAGCTCCGGGCGCCCCCGCGTGCACGAGCCGGCCTACGACCCGGACCCGGATCACTACGTCACCTGGGAGTACGCCCGCGGCTACGCCGACGGCGTACACGACACGCTTTCCGACGAGTCAGACGACACGTAGCCGCGCGGCCCCCCGCGGGCGGACGCGGGGGGCGGGTTGGGTCAGGCGACCAGGCCGGCTCGGAAGCCGGCCGCTACCGCGTGGGCGCGGTCGCGGGCGCCGAGCTTGCGAAACAGGCGCCGGGCGTGCGTCTTGACGGTGTCCTCCGAGACGAAGAGTTCGCGCCCGATCTCGGCGTTGCTCTTACCGTCGGCCATCCCCCGCAGCACCTGCAGCTCCCGCTCGGTGAGCGCCATCCTGCGCGCCACCGCGTCGGTGCGGTCGCCGTTACGTTGGCCGGCGCGCCAAGCGGGGCCGGCGTTGGGGCCGGGGACCGTGGGGCGGTTGGGGCTCAGCTCGGGCTGGTCGCGCTGGGCCGGCACCACGGACGGGCCGTGAGGCCCCTGCGGGGTGTGCGGACCGTGGGGTCCTGGTGGGCCGGCCGACGGCGCCGGACGGGGTGTCGTGGCGACGGCCGGAAGGCCATTCGACGGGCCGGGTGTCTCGCGGGGTGCGGGGGCCGCCGACGCCGTGCGCCCAGCCCCACCCGGAGACGAGCGGTCGGGCAGGCACAGGAGCAGCGCCTTGGCGACCACGCTGACCAGATCGTGGTCGCCACCGCGGAGTACACCCCGAGCGCCCGCCGCGATCACCGCTGCGGACACCCGTGGATCCTCGGTGCCGAACAGGATGAGGATCGCGCTGGGCGCCCGGACTAGTACCCGCCGGGTGAATCCCACGCTGTCCCGCCGGGTCAGCGCGGTGTCGGCGAGCACAATATCCGCAGGCCGTTCGGCGAGCCGGAGAAGCGCTTCGGTCTCGGTCACGGCGGTGCGGACGGCGCCGCTCAGACCGAGCCGAGCCGCGGCCGCTGCCACGGTCTGCGCGGCGAGCGGTGTCCGGACGCACACGAGGACGGTTCGCACAGTCATCCTCCTCAAAATCCTCTGAGGAGGAGACCACGCAACCAAGTGATCATTACGGTCTTTTGACGCTAAAGAAGTTGAAACTTCCCGACAGTTCTCGGAGAGGCCTTCGCTCGTTGTTTCCTCCCCGACCCGACCGGGTACGCAGTGGCACGAGTCGGGAGGAGGGCGCAGTGGCCAACGTGAGCAGACTGCCTGGGCCCATCGCGGATATCTGGGATTGGCAACTGCTTGGCGCATGTCGAGGTCGCGACAGCGCCCAGTTCTTCCACCCTGATGGCGAGCGCGGCACCACTCGCAACAAGCGCGAGGCGAAGGCGAAGGCGGTGTGCGGTGCCTGTCCGGTGCGGGCCGAGTGCGCGGCGCACGCGCTGTCCGTGCGGGAGCCGTACGGCGTGTGGGGCGGCTTCAGCGAGTCGGAACGGCTGCGGCTACTGGCGGTGGGCTGGGAAGACCTGGCCAACCGGTACCGCACCCGGGTCGACATCGACCGCCTGGAGGCCCGGCTCGGCAAGCCGCACAAGTCGGTGCCGGCTATTCCACCTCAACGTCGACCGAGTGCCACCCGGTAGCACCGTCGGGGTCGGGCGGCCGCTGCTCCTCCGGCTGCACGGCCCCAGCGGTGTCCGTGGCGCGTACCTGGAGCGTGTGCTCGCCACGGGTCGCCTGCCACCGCCATGACCACTGCACCCACGTGTCGATGGAGACGGTGCGGGCGAGTGTGGCCTCCTGCCAGGGCCCGCCGTCGACCCGTACCTCCACCTTGGCGACGCCACGGTGCTGCGCCCACGCCACACCGGCGACGGTGACCGGCCCGGCGACCAGGTTGTTGCGCCCGCGCGGGGTGTCGATGCGGGACTGGGTCTTGATGGGCGCCTGGGCAGCCCAGCCGCGCGGCACCCAGTACGCGTCGAAGTCGGCGAAGCTGGTCAGCTCGAGCTCGGTGAGCCACTTGCAGGCCGACACGTAGCCGTAGAGGCCCGGCACGACCATGCGTACCGGGAATCCGTGCTCGATCGGCAGCGGCTCGCCGTTCATACCGACCGCGAGCATGGCGTCGCGCCCGTCGCGCAGGGCGGCGGTGGGCGTGCCGCAGGTCCAGCCGTCCGCCGACCGGCCCACCACCTGGTCGGCGCCGCCCTGCGGCTCGGCCTCGTCGAGCAGGTCCTTCAGCGGTACGCCCAGCCAGCGGGCGTTGCCGATGAGGTCGCCGCCCACCTCGTTGGAGACGCAGGCCAGGGTGACGTACCGCTCGATCATCGGCCGTGCCAGGAGTTGTTCGAAGGTGAGCGTCATGGGCCGGCGCACCCGCCCGTGGATCTTCAGCGCCCAGTCAGCCGGGTCGACCTGCGGCACGACCAGCGCGGTGTCGATGCGGTAGAACGCGGAGTTCGAGGTGACGTACGTGGCGAGCTGGGTCACCGACAGGTCGGCGCCCGCCGGTACCGCCGGTGCGGGGCTGGCCGGCACCGGGAGGTCCACCAAGGAACGGGCCTCCGACACGCTGCGCCGGGTGGCCAGCCACCGCCCGCCGAACCCGGTGACCGCGGCCGCGCCCACCGCCAGCGCGACACCGGTGAGCAGCCGCCGCCGGTCGACCTCGTGCTCGCCGATGTCGGGCAGCTCGATCAGCGCCCAGAGGACTCCCAGGGCGACCAGCGCGCCGAGCAGCGACGGCAGGGCCACGGCTGGGCCGGCGTCGGGCCGGGTCAGCGCGGCGGCGACCCCGATCAGCCCGAACGCGGCGATGCCGGCGACGCCGTACCAGAAGCTGCGGAGCGCGAGGACGCCGATGACGGCTGCGAACGCGGCGAGCAGCACGACGGTGCCGATCAGCAGCGCGGTCTTGTCGTGTACGCCGAAGACGTCGATGGCGAACTGCTTGAGCGGCTCGGGCACGTGGTCGACGACGACGCCGCCCACCGCCACGAGAGGCGCGCTGCGCGGTCCGGTGAACACGGCAACGGCCTCGGCTACCCCGAGCGCCACGGCGGCCGCGCCGACACCGACCAGCCCGCCACGCACCGCGTCCCGCATAACGCAAGTCTCCCGCACCTTCGGGGTGAACCCGATGGTGCGGGAGACTACGTAAGGAACCGGTTAGAAACCGGGGCCGTGCTGGTGGCCGTGACCGTGGCCGTGACCACCCGCGGCGGCGGGCTCGGCCTTTTCCGGCTTCTCCACCACGAGGCTCTCGGTGGTGAGCAGGAGGCCGGCGATCGACGCGGCGTTGGTGACCGCGTTGCGGGTCACCTTGACCGGGTCGATGATGCCGGAGGCGGCCAGGTCGACGTACTGCCCGATCGCGGCGTCGAGGCCGTGGCCCCACGCCTGCTCGCGCACCTTCTCGACCACCACGTAACCGTCGTGGCCGGCGTTTTGCGCGATCCACCGCAGCGGCTCGACGAGCGCCTTGCGGACGATCGACACGCCGACGGCCTCGTCACCCTTGAGGCCCAGGTCGCCGTCCAGCACAGACAGGATCTGCGCCAGCGCGGCGCCGCCGCCGGGCACGGTGCCCTCTTCGACCGCGGCCTTGGTGGCCGAGATCGCGTCTTCGATGCGGTGCTTGCGCTCCTTCAGCTCCACCTCGGTGGCGCCCCCGGCCTTGACGACCGCGATGCCGCCGGAGAGCTTGGCCAGCCGCTCCTGGAGCTTTTCGCGGTCCCAGTCGGAGTCGCTGGCCTCGATCTCCTTGCGGAGCTGGGCCACCCGGTCGGCGACCTCGTCGGAGCGGCCGCCACCCTCGATGATCGTGGTGTTGTCCTTGTCGACGACGATCCGCCGCGCCTGGCCGAGCACCTCGAGGCCGACCCCGTCGAGCTTGTAGCCAAGCTCGGGCGCCACGACCGCGCCACCGGTGAGGATGGCGATGTCCTGGAGCATGGCCTTGCGCCGGTCGCCGAAGCCGGGCGCCTTGACCGCGCAGACCTTGAAGGTCTTGCGGATCGCGTTGACCACGAGCGTGGCCAGCGCCTGACCCTCGACGTCTTCCGCGATGATCAGCAGCGGCTTGCTGGCCTGGAGCACCTTCTCCAGCAGCGGCAGCAGCTCCTCGACGGCCGAGATCTTCTGCGTCGTGACGAGCACGTACGCGTCTTCGAGCACCGCTTCCTGGGCGTCCGGGTCGGTGACGAAGTGGGGGGAGACGAAGCCCTTGTCGAACTGGAGACCCTCGGTGACCTCCAGCTCCGTGGCGAGGGTGGAGCCCTCTTCGACGGTGATGACGCCGTCGCGGCCGACCTTCTCCATCGCCTCGGCGATCAGGTCGCCGATGGTGGCGTCCTGAGCCGAGATGGTGGCGACGTGGGCGATGGACCGCTTGTCGGCGACCTCGACCGCCTTCTCCAGCAGCGCCGTCGAGACCGCCTGGGCGGCCGCGTCGATGCCCCGCTTGAGACCCGCCGGGTTGGCGCCGGCGGTCACGTTGCGCAGGCCCTCGCGGACCATCGCCTGGGCGAGCACGGTCGCGGTGGTGGTCCCGTCACCGGCGACGTCGTTGGTCTTCGTCGCCACCTCCTTGACGAGCTGCGCGCCAAGGTTCTCGTACGGGTTGGAGAGCTCGATCTCCTTGGCGATCGTCACGCCGTCGTTGGTGATCGTGGGGGCGCCGAACTTCTTGTCGAGTACGACGTTGCGCCCGCGCGGGCCGAGAGTGACCTTGACCGCGTCCGCGAGCTGGTTGACGCCGTGCTCCAGCAGGTGCCGGGCGTCATCCGAGAAACTCAGGATCTTAGCCATGCATATCCCTTCGAGCGGCAACGCCCCGGACCACGTGCGCGGCCCGGGGCGATGTCAGCTTCAGTCAGTCACTTCTCGATGACCGCGAGGACGTCGCGGGCGGAGAGCACCAGGTACTCCTCGCCGGCGTACTTGACCTCGGTGCCGCCGTACTTCGAGTAGATGACCGTGTCGCCGACGCTGACGTCAACCGGGATGCGGTTGCCCTTGTCGTCGATACGGCCCGGGCCGACAGCGAGGACGGTGCCCTCCTGCGGCTTTTCCTTGGCGGTGTCGGGGATCACGATGCCCGACGCCGTGGTGGTCTCAGCCTCGTTCGCCTGGACCAGAATGCGGTCCTCGAGCGGCTTGATCGCAACCTTGGTCGCGGTAGTCACGGGCATACCCTCCTGGGGTACTGGTTGGTTGCCGGCCATATTCACTTCAGCCAGCGTCAATCTGCTGCCTCATGCCACCGGGCGATGCCGTCGTCGCGGGTGCCGGCGTGCCCGAAAGCTAGCACCCTCGACACGAGAGTGCTAACCGCAGGTTATGCCGATTGCTAGCACTCCGTCAAGGAGAGTGCCAACGCGACACGATCCGATGGCGGACGGCGGTGATTTACGGCATTGTCAGGGGAAAGCACCTGCCCGCGACCGCGGAGGCGATGACATGCAGGCCACAGTCGGAGACCGCTTGCACGTGCACAGCAACACGGTTGGCGCCCGCGACCGGATCGCCGAGATCGTCGAGGTGCGCGGCGCCGAGGGGCACCCGCCCTACCTCGTCCGGTTCCCGGACGGCCACGAGAGTCTGGTGTACCCCGGTCCCGACTGCGTGATCGAGCGCAGCCAGACTCAATAGGTGATCGACGCGCTCCGTACCCCCGAAGGGGAAAGGGCGCTCGCGACGGCGGCGGAGCTGGCCGGCGGCGACCCACTGGCAGCGGCGGCCACGCTCCGCGCTCGCGGCGTGCCCGCCGACCTGGCGTCCGCCGCGCTCACCCAGGCCGAGCTGCGCCGCCGCGCCGCGGGCAAGTTCGGCTCCGACGCCGCCCGCATGTTCTTCACCCGCGCGGGCCTGGAGCAGGCGACGCGCGCCGCGGTCTCCGAACGCCGCGCGGCGCGGTTGCGCGCCGCCGGAGTGCGCACCCTCGCCGATCTCGGTTGCGGCATCGGCGCGGACGCGATCGCCGCCGTTCGTGCCGGCATCAAGGTGTACGCCGTGGAGGCCGACCCCGGCACCGCGAGTGTGGCAGCCGCCAACGCCGCCGCCCTCGGGCTGGCGGACCTGACCGTGACCTGTGCCGACGCGACGTCCGTCGACCTGACCGGTTTCGACGCGGTGTTCTGCGACCCGGCCCGGCGCCGGGGTGGCCGCCGGGTGTTCGACCCGGCGGCCTACTCACCGTCGTGGGACTTCGTGGCCGCCCTGCCCGAGCGCGTGCCGCACACGGTGCTCAAGCTGGCCCCCGGCATCGACCACGCGCTGGTGCCGCCGGGCGCCGAGGCGGAGTGGGTCAGCGTGCGGGGCGAGGTGGTCGAGGCGGCCTTCTGGTGCGGCCCGCTCGCCGAGGTGCCCCGGCGGGCGACCCTGCTGCCGTCCGGTGCCACGCTCTCCGGCACCGGGGTCGAGCGGGCTCCGGTCGGACCGGTGCGCCGCTATCTGTACGACCCGGACGGGGCGGTGGTGCGCGCCCACCTGGTGGCCGAATTCGCCTCCACTGTGGACGGCACACTGGCCGATCCGGACATCGCGTACGTGTATGCCGCCACCGCTACCGACACCCCCTACGGGCGGCGGCTGGCGGTGCAGGACGAGATGCCGTTCTCGCTCAAACGGCTGCGTGCCCTGCTGCGCGACCGTGGCGTCGGTCGCGTAGAGATCCTCAAACGCGGCTCCGCGCTCGACCCCGAGCAGCTCCGCCGTGACCTGCGGCTGGCCGGGCCCAATTCGGCGACGGTCGTCTTGACCAGGGTGGCCGGACGCCCGATAAGTCTGGTCTGCACACCCGACTGACAACCCAAGGTAGTACGCGCGGATGGCGAGAGCCGTTTCCCCGTACGGCGACGGACGGGCCGCTGAACGCTCGGTGGCCGCGGTCCGCCTCACCGGAGCGACTGTGGCGGCCATCGCTACCCGCCTGCTTTAACTTTCCGAGCGCATTCGCCCATGATCGGGACTAATGTCCTAGATCGAAGGAGTCTCCGCGACGGACGGTTAGATGTCGATCACGTTGCAGAATTGTTATCGCCGCCAACAAACTCGCGGTCTCGATGCTCTTGTGCGGACGCGTCTGACCGCAATACGTTGCCGGGCACAACAAAACAACCTGACACCACCTTTGACCCCACCATCGAAAGGACCCGAGCGATGCGCAAAGGGATCCTCTCCATCGCCGCCGCTGGCCTGATGGTCACCGGCACCCTCGCCGCCTGCGGCGACGACTCGGGCGGTGACAGCGGGAGCGGCACAGACACCAAGTCGGCGAAGGTCGGCGTCATCCTGCCGGACAGCGCCTCATCGGCCCGCTGGGAGACCGCCGACCGCAAATACCTGGAAGAGGCCTTCAAGGCCGCCGGCGTGCAGTACGACATCCAGAACGCGCAGGGCGACAAGACCCAGTTCCAGACGATCGCCGAGCAGATGATCACCAGCGGCGTCACCGTGCTGATGATCGTCAACCTGGACTCCGGCACCGGTAAGGCGGTGCTGGACAAGGCGAAGTCGCAGGGCGTCGCCACGATCGACTACGACCGGCTGACGCTGGGTGGCTCCGCTCAGTACTACGTCAGCTTCGACAACGTGGCGGTCGGCAAGCTCCAGGGCGAGGGCCTGGTCAAGTGCCTCACCGACATGAACAAGCAGAAGCCGGTCGTCGCCGAGCTCAACGGCTCGCAGACCGACAACAACGCCACCCTCTTCAAGGAGGGCTACGACTCGGTGCTCAAGCCCAAGTACACCGCGGGCGAGTACGTGCAGGGTCCGGACCAGTGGGTGCCCGACTGGGACAACGCCCAGGCCGGCACGATCTTCGAGCAGATGCTGACCGAGAGGAGCGGCAAGATCGACGGCGTGCTCGCGGCGAACGACGGCCTCGGCAACGCGGTGATCTCCGTGCTGAAGAAGAACAACCTCAACGGCAAGGTCCCGGTGACCGGCCAGGACGCCACCGTCCAGGGCCTGCAGAACATCCTCGCCGGTGACCAGTGCATGACCGTCTACAAGGCGATCAAGCAGGAGGCCGACGCCGCCGCCGACCTGGCGATCTCGCTGGCCAAGGGCGAGAGGAAGGACACCACGCAGACCGTCAAGGACCCCGACGGCAACCGCGACGTGCCCTCCGTACTGCTCACGCCCAAGGCGATCACCAAGGACACCGTCAAGGACGTCGTCGCCGACGGCTTCGTGACAAAGGCCGAACTGTGCACCGGCAACTTCGCCACCCTGTGCACGCAGGCGGGCATCAGCTAGAAAGACGCCACGGTGCGCCGCCCGGCCAGTTGCCGGGCGGCGCCCAGGCGCACATGGCGAAGGAGAGCACTCGTGTCCGTCACCCCATTGCTGGAGGCGCGCGGGATCGACAAGCGCTTCGGTCCCGTCCAGGTTCTGAAAGATGTCGACTTCGCCGTCACGCCCGGCGAGGTGACCGCACTCGTCGGTGACAACGGCGCTGGCAAGTCCACACTCGTCAAGTGCATCAGCGGGATCTACCCGATCGACGCGGGCGAGTTCCACTTCGACGGCCAGCCGGTGACCATCCACGGCCCGCGCGACGCGGCCGCGCTGGGCATCGAGGTCGTTTACCAGGATCTGGCGCTGTGCGACAACCTCGACATCGTCCAGAACATGTTCCTGGGGCGTGAGAAGCGCTCCGGTCTGGTGCTCGACGAGCCCACCATGGAGCAGATGGCGGCGGAGACGCTGGCTGGGCTCTCGGTGCGCACCGTCAAGTCGCTGCGCCAGCACGTCGCCAGCCTCTCCGGCGGGCAGCGGCAGACCGTCGCGATCGCCAAGGCGGTGCTGTGGAACAGCAAAGTGGTCATCCTCGACGAGCCGACGGCCGCACTCGGCGTCGCGCAGACCGCTCAGGTGCTCGAACTGGTGCGGCGGCTGGCCGACAGGGGCCTCTCCGTCGTCCTGATCTCTCACAACATGAACGACGTATTCGCGGTGTCGGATCGCATCGCCGCGCTGTACCTCGGCCAGATGGTGGCCCAGGTGAAGACCACCGACGTGACGCACGCGCAGGTCGTCGAGCTGATCACGGCGGGGCGCAGCGGCGACCTCGGCCTGCCGGCTGAAAAGATCGACAACGGGGTCGAATACGCCGACACCCTCACGCCCCCGGGAGCCGAGCAATGACCAGCACCGCGCACCACCTCGAGCCGGTCGCCGTGGCACCCAAACCGACGGTCGGCAGCCACGTCCGCGACTATCTGGGCCGGGTACGCGGTGGCGACCTCGGCTCCCTTCCAGCGGTACTCGGCCTGATCGTGCTCTGCGTGTTCTTCGCCGTCATGCGGCCGGTCTTCTTCTCCGCAGGCAACTTCGCGAACCTCTTCACGCAGGGCGCCGCGGTCATCATCATCGCGATGGGCCTGATCTTCGTGCTGCTGCTCGGCGAGATCGACCTTTCGGCGGGCTTCGCGAGCGGCGTGTGCGCCGCCGTGCTGGCTCAGCTCATGGCCGAGCAGGGGGCGCCCTGGTACGTCGCCGTGTTCGCCGCGATCGCGACGGGCGTGGTGATCGGCCTGGTGCTCGGTTTTCTCGTCGCCAAGGTCGGCATCCCGTCGTTCGTGGTCACGCTGGCGGGGTTCCTCGCCTTCCAGGGCACCGTGCTGCTGCTGATCAAGGGCGGCACGAACGTCTCCATCCGCGACGACGTGATCCTCGCGATCGCCAACAACAACCTGGCCCCGGTACTGGGCTGGGTTCTCGCCGTGCTCGGTGTGGCCGGGTACGCCGTCGTGACGCTCCTCAGCCGCCGGCGGCGGGCCGCGCGCGGGCTGGTCACCGAGCCGCTCGCGGTGGCCGTCGGCCGGATCGCGGCACTGGCCGTCATCCTCGGCATCGCGGTCTTCGTGCTCAACCAGGAGCGCAGCCGCAACGTCGTAGTGGTCTCGCTCAAGGGCGTGCCCATCGTCGTACCGATCATCGCGGCCCTGCTGATCATCTGGACGTTCGTCCTGCGACGCACCGCGTACGGACGGCACATCTACGCCGTCGGCGGCAACCGCGAGGCGGCCCGCCGGGCGGGTATCAACGTCGACCGCATCCGCATCTCGGTATTCGTGATCTGCTCCGGTATGGCCGCGATGGGCGGCATCGTCGCCGCCAGCCGGGCCAACTCCGTCGACGCCAACACCGGCGGCAGCAACGTCCTGCTGTACGCGGTCGGCGCGGCGGTGATCGGCGGCACCAGCCTCTTCGGCGGCAAGGGCCGAGTGCTCGACGCGCTGCTCGGTGGCGCGGTGATCGCGGTCATCGACAACGGCATGGGCCTGATGGGCCTCAGCTCGGGCCAGAAGTTCGTGTTCACCGGCGTGGTGCTGCTCCTGGCTGCGGGCGTCGACGCGCTGTCGAGGCGCCGAGCGGCGGCAACTGGTACGCGATAAGCGATGCGCACGGGACCGAGTCAAGAGGAGGTTCGCCGGCAGAACCTCGGCGCTCTGCTCCGGTACGTGCACATCCACGGACCGACGTCGCGGGCGGAGCTGACGTCGGAGCTAGGGCTGAACCGCAGCACCATCGGTGCGTTGACCGCGGACCTCGCGGGCGCCGGTCTGGTGACCGAGGCCGTACCCCGGGAGACCGGGCGGGCCGGACGACCGTCGCTGGTCGTCCGGCCCGAGTCCGGGCGCGTCTACGCGTACGCGTTCAGCATCGAGGTCGACCAGATCCGCGCCGCCCGTGTAGGACTCGGCGGCGAGGTGCTCGACCTGCGCGCCGACGAGCGCCCACACGGGCTGGCGGCGACCGACACCGTCCCGCTGCTGGCCGAGTTCGTCAAGGAACTGCACCACTCGGTGCCGGACGACGCCGTGTACGTCGGCAGCGGCGTCTCGGTGTGCCGGATGATGCGCCGCGACGACGGATTGCCCCGGCTGACGTTCGCGACCGAGCAGATCGCTGCCCCCCTCTCCGTCCAACTGGCCACCGAGCTGGGCGTGGAACGGCCGGTCGTGGCCGGCAACGCCGCCGACGTCGCGGCGCTCGCGGAGCACGCCCGCGGCACGGCGGTCGGCTGCGACAACGTCATCTACCTGCACCGCGACGCCGGCGTCGACGCCGGCATTATCGTCGGAGGTCGGCGGCTCGCCGGGCACGCCGGCCAGGGCGGACAGGTCGGCCACATGGTCGTACAGCCGAAGGGCCGGCCGTGCAGCTGCGGCTCGCGCGGGTGCTGGGAGACCGAGATCGGCGAGCACGCACTGCTCACGGCCGCCGGGCGAGACACTTCGACGCGCAGTGCCGGCGCGCTCACCGTCGTCGACGCGGCCTCTCGGGGAGACGCCAGCGCCCAGGCAGCGGTGCGCCAGGTCGGCGACTGGCTCGGCTTCGGCGTCGCGAATCTGGTCAACGTCTTCAACCCGGAGATGGTCATCTTCGGCGGCACGCTCCGGGAGTTGTACCTGGCCGCAGCTGCCCAAGTGCGCAGCCGCCTCAACTCGATGGCCCTACCCGCCGCCCGCGAACGCGTCCGCCTGCGCACTCCCCAGCTAGGCGACGACGCCGCGCTGGTAGGCGCCGCCGAGTTGGCCTTTGAGCAGTTGCTGGCCGACCCCCTCTCCACATAGCCCCCGCTGCAAGCCCCGCCCTCACTTTCCGTTGATCAAGAGCAAACGCACGTGGTTCGATCTCATTTCCGCGCGCGTTTGCCCTTGATCCATGCGGTCTCCCTTGATCCGCACCGCTACCGAGCAGCAGGTTGCAAAGGCTTCTTTGCAAGCATAGCTTTGCAAAGATGTCTGGGGATCAGATCAGGCTCGACCCGAAGTCGCTGCGCGGAGTGGCGCACCCAGTGCGGGTGCGCATCCTCGGGCTGCTGCGGCAGGACGGGCCGGCCACCTCGACCACACTCGCCCACCGCCTGGGCCTGTCGACCGGCGCGACCAGCTACCACCTACGGCAGCTCGCGGCGTATGGCTTCGTGGTCGACGACACTGGGCGCGGGGTGGGCCGCGAGCGCTGGTGGAAGGCCGCCCATCAGCGGACCGTCCTCGAATCGGAGACGGTCATCGCGGCGCCGGCTGACGCGGAGACATACCTGAGGGCCGTCGCCGCCTCCTACGCCGACGAGATCGACCGCTGGCTCGGGGAGCGACCAGCGCTGCCGGAGGAGTGGCGGCAGGGCAGCACGCTCAGCAACTGGCATCTTCGGCTCACCCCGAACGAGGCGGAAGCGCTACGCGAGGAGCTCACAGCGGTCGCGGAGCGGTACCGGCGATTCGACGCGCCAGACGCGCCGGCCAGCGCCCGGCCGGTGACACTCCAGGTCCAGCTCATGCCGTTCGCGGGCAGCGAAGCCGAGGGCGATGAAGAATGAATCGCGGGCTGGTCGGGCTCTTCGTCGCCAAGGCGGTCTCCGGCGTCGGCACCCGGATGTCGTTCCTGGCCGTGCCGTGGTTCGTGCTGGTCACCTCGGGCAGCGCGGCACGCACCGGCTTCGTGGCGTTCGCCGAGATGCTGCCGTACGTGCTGGTCTGCGCGTTCGGCGGCCCGCTGCTCGACCGGATCGGCGCCCGCCGCATCGGTGTGGTTGCCGACCTGGGCAGCGCGCTCGCCGTCGCCGCGATCCCCATCCTGCACCGCGGCCCCGGCTTGAGCTTTCCGGTGCTGGCCACGCTGGTGGCCGCGCTCGGCCTGCTGCGCGGGTTCGGCGACTCCGCCAAGCGGGTGCTGCTGCCCCAGGCGGTCGCGGCCAGCGGCGTGTCCATGACGCGCGCGACCAGCGTCCAGGACGGCATCTACCGGCTGTCGACGCTGCTCGGCGCGCCGCTCGCGGGTGTGCTGATCGCGGCGTTCGACGCCCCGACGGTGCTGCTGATCGACGCCGCGACCTTCTTCGTCTCTTCGGTGCTCGTCAGGACCCTGGTGCCGCGCGCGGAGAAGGTGACCGGCGAGCCCTACCTGCGCGCGCTGAGGGTGGGTTGGGGGTTCCTGCGCCGTGATCGCCTGATCCTTTCAATCGCCCTGATGATCTTCATGACCAACCTGCTCGACCAGGCGTACGCGGCGGTGCTGATGCCGGTGTGGGGGCGCGATGTGGTCGGCTCGGCCGCGGCGGTCGGCCTGCTGTGGGGGCTCTTCGGCGCCGGCGCGGTCGCCGGAAACGCCGTCTTCACGGTGCTCGCGCCGAGGCTGCCCAGGTACACGACGTTCGTGGCCGGTTTTCTGATCTCGGGCGCCCCGCGGTTCGCGGTGCCGGCGCTGACCGACGAGGTCTGGGTGGTCTGCGCGATGGCGGTCGTGAGCGGGTTCGCCATCGCGGGTGTCAACCCCGTGCTGGGCGCGGCACAGTACGAGCGGGTGCCCAAGGAGATGCACGCCCGGGTGCTCGGTGCGTCGCTGGCCATCTCGTGGGGCGGCATCCCGCTCGGCGGGCTGCTCGGGGGGTGGGTCGTCCAAGGGTTGGGCCTCACCACCGCGTTCTGGATCTTCGGAGCCCTGTACCTGGCCACGACGCTGGCGCCGTTCGTACTGCCGTTCTGGAAGGAGATGGACAATCCCGCGTCAGCGAGTGACGGCCATGAAGATGCCGAGCAGCAGCAGGGTCACGGCGGCGACAGCGAAGATGACCAGCAGGTCGCGGCGGGCCGTGCCGGCGGTGGCGGCGGCGGGCGAGGGCTCGGTGGGTAGGTCCTGCGTGAGCGTCGCAAGCTGGCCGAGCGTGCGCGCGGTGTAGACCTCGCCCACCCGCTCGGAGAACTCTTCCAGCGTCAGCCGGCCCGCTTCAGTGTGCCGCTGGAGGACGGCGATCACCCGCTGCCGGTCGTCGTCGGACGCCCGCAACTCCACACTCACGCCCCCAGGGTAGAGGGTGCGGGTGGCGTGCGTGGTTACGCGACGCAGCCGCGGGACGGGAAGTCCAGGACCTGCCAGCGGGTGCCGGCCCACTCCAGGACCAGGACGCAGTTCGCCACGGTCAGGCCTGGCAGTGAGGCCCTCTCCACGCCGGACCTGTCGATCGTGGCGCGCGGGCTGCGGTCGATGGTCGCTTCGTAGATCGGGCGGTCGAGCGTGAAAAGGCTGTTCGTGGAGATGCGCCGCACCAGGTACGCGCCGCCGCGCAGCGAGCCGCCCTCGGCGTACGCGTCGCGGATGGTCGCGAGCGCCGTGCCGCAGTCGCCGCACCGCTCGTTCGTCGCCTCGTCCAGGTCGGCCGTGTCTCCGCTGCGTTGGGCGTACGTGAGCAGGTCAAACCAGTATCGGACGAAGGCCTCGCCACCGTCCCGGCTGCGCTCGCCGGCGGCCGTGGGCAGCGACGGCCCGGCGGATCCGGGCACCGAGGCGGCGCCGCCCGGCGAGGCGGCGCTGGGCGATCCGGCCTGGTCGGTTTCCGCACGCCCCGAGCCCAGGAACGTCCGGGTGACCACGAACGCGCCGAGCACGATCGCCATCGCGATCGCGAAGATGGCCAGCAGCCGGGTCGGACTGCCGAAGAGCCAGACCTGCCGGGAGCCACCCGCACGCCGCCGGCCCGCCGCCCGTGACGGCGGCAGTGGCTGGGGTGAGCGTCCCGACCCGGTGCCGCCCAGGCCCGCGGCCAGCTCACCGAGCTCCACACCCAGTTCGGCGGCCGACGGGCGGTCCGCCGGGTCGTCCTCCAGGCAGGCGTCGGCGAGCATGCTCAGCCGGTGCGGCGGGTCGTCGGGCAGCATCTCGGCGAGCACGACACCAAGCGCGTAGACGTCGCTCGGCGGCGCCGGAACGGCCCCCTCGGTCACCTCCGGCGCCCGGTAGCGGAGCCGCTCGAACGGTTCCGGGTGACGGCGACCCGCGCGTACGAGCAGCGCCACCGCGAAGTCGGTCAGCCGCGCGGGCCCCTCGCCTGGCGGCGGAATGACCACATTGGACGGTTTGACGTCGCCGTGCACCACGCCCATCCGGTGCGCCGCGCCGAGGGCCGCCGCCATCGACGCGCCCACCGACGACGCCAGCGCGGGCGACAACGGGCCCGAGCCGGCCAGCCGGCGTCCCAGGTCGGTGCCCGGCACCAGGTCGGTCACCAGCGCCAGCGCCTGTCCGTCCGCCACGACGTCGAGCAGGCGGACGATGCACGGGTGCCACAGGGCGGTCAGCTGCGGCCGGGCACGCAGAAATCGGTCCACCAGGCGTGGATCGGCGGCGAGATCCGGATACAGCAGCTTCACCGCGACGGCACGCTCCGTGCCGACATCGACCGCCTGCCACACCTCCCCGGTGTCGCCGTTGGCTAACATTTGATACAGCCGGTAACGGCCGCCAACCGTTCGAGTCACTGGCGATGCCCCCACATGTGACCATTGGCCTGCGGAATTGTGACCATGATGGTCATCAACCCATCCCCCACAGCCCGTATGTTCGTATCACTGTGCAACCAACCTGGCCAGAAGTCACCCTCGCGCACTCTGTGCGACGGTGTATGTGCCAAGCGTCATCGCAATGTGAGGTGAGCAGTCGATGGGGGCTACTGTTCTGCGACACCGCCGAGGAGGACATGCCGGGCGGTTAGCGGCGGCCGGCGCCGCGATGGCGGTCGCCGTGGGAGCCGGCACCATCGGATACCTCCAGCTCGCCGGCGACGAAGGCTGCACCGGCGAGCCGGTGCGCCTCACGGTCGTCTCGTCGCCCGACCAGTTCCCCGTCCTGAATCGCCTCGCGGACCAGTGGAGCGCGACCAAGCCCGACGTCGACGGCCGGTGCGTCGCCGCCACCGTCCGCTCGATGCCGGCCAGCGCCGTCGCGGCCACCATCGGCCCCGGCTGGGACGAGCGCCGCGACGGCCCGCGCCCCGACGTGTGGGCGCCCGACTTCAGCGCCTGGCTCACCCTCGCCGCCGCGCGCCAGGACGCCGCCGCCGTACTGCCCACCGCCGCCCCACAGAGTCTCGCCAGCTCGCCCACCGTCATCGCGATGCAGCGCCCGATGGCCGAAGCGCTCGGCTGGCCGCGGCAGGAGCTGGGCTGGTCCGGGCTGATCGGCGCGTTCAGCGGCGGCAAGACGTGGGCGCAGTACGGCCACCCGGAGTGGGGACCGCTGCGGATCGGGATGGTGGACCCCACCAAGTCGGGCGCCGGCCTGGTCGCCGCCCTGACCATCCTCGACCCCAACAACGACCAGACGATGAGCAACGAGGAGCTCTTCGGCGGCCTTTCCCTCTCGCAGCTCACCACCGTCAACGCGGCCGACCCGGCCGAGCTGATGCGCCGGTTCGGCGAGACCAGCGAGGGCAACTCACTGCCAGCCGCGTTTCCGGTGCTGGAGCGGGACCTGGCCCAGTATGCCGCCGACAAGCCGCGCGTGCCGTTGGTGCCGGTGTATCCGCGCGAGGGCATCGGGTACGCCGACTACCCGTACGCGATCCTGCGTGCCGACTGGGTGGACGACACCCGCCAGCGCGCGGCGGCCGACCTGCTCACCTACCTCCAGGGCCCGGACGGGCGGCAGGCACTCCAGGCGGCCGGATTCCGCGACCCCGGTCACGCCGTCGGCGACGCGACCCTGCTCTCGACCGACCGCGGCTTCCGCGCCTCGCTGAGCGCACCGTCACGCGGCCTGACCGCCGAGGGCCTCACCCAGCTGCTCGGCATGTGGACGGTGCTCCAGCGCCCAAACAACGCCCTGCTGCTGCTCGACACGTCCGGGTCGATGGACGACAAGGTGCCCGGCACCAACCAGACCCGCCTCCAACTCGTACAGCGGGCCGCGATCGCCGGCTCTGGGCTGCTCAACAACCAGACGACGGTCGGGCTGTGGACGTTCTCGATCGACCAGACACCGACAACCGACTACCGCGAGCTCGTGCCGCCTGGCCTCGCGAGTGACGCGGTGGGCGGCGTGCCGCGCCGCCAGGCGATAGCGGGCGCGATCCAGGGCCTGAAGGCCGGCGGCGGCACCGGCCTCTACGACACCATCTACGCCGCGTACCTGCGGATGCAGCAGGCGTGGCAGCCGAACGCGCAGAACGTCCTGGTGGTGATGACCGACGGCAAGAACGAGGACGAGAAGGGGCTCTCGCTGGCCCAGCTGACAGCGCGGCTGAAGGGCGCGGCTCGGGCGGACCGACCGCTACCGGTCATCGGCATCGCGTGCGGCCCGCAGGCCGATGCCAACGCGCTGAGCGAGGTGTCCAAGGTGACCGGCGGCCGGACGTTCGTGGCACGCGACGACGTGTCAGCGATCCAGCAGATCGTGTTGGCCTTCGCCGGGAGAATCTCCTAGCGGTCGACCTCGGTGAAGTCCCACGAGTGCGGCGGGCGGGCGGCGTAGCCGGCCGGTGGCTCGGGCAGCGACAGCGGCTGGCTGCGCCACTTCGAGATGACCACCACCCGCTGGTCGGTCGAGGAGAACACCTCGCTCGTGATGTGCAGCGGGCTCACCTCGATCTCGGGGAGCGCGCTGTCGCAGACCCAGGTGATCAGATCGGCGAACCGGTCCGGCACGGCCCGCACTTCCCACATCCGGACGATCACGTCGCCGGACACTACACGCTCACCGTCGTCAGTGGCATCGCGGAGTCCGCGGGCAGATCCAGGCGGCTCGGCGCCACCCCGGCGGCCACCAGATGCGACCCGAGCGCCGCCACCATCGCGCCATTGTCGGTGCACAGCTTCGGCCGCGGTACACGAACCGTGATGCCGTGTTTCGCGCACCGCTGTTCGGCGAGCGCGCGCAGCCGCGAGTTCGCCGCGACCCCGCCGCCGATGACCAGCGTCTGCACCCCGCGCTCCCGGCAGGCGTCGATCGCCTTGGCCGTCAGCACGTCACAGACCGCCTCCTGGAACGAGGCCGCGACATGGGCGACCGGCACCGGCTCGCCGGCCCGCTGCCGCGCCTCCACCCAGCGAGCCACCGCGGTCTTCAAACCGGAGAACGAGAAGTCGAACCGGTGCCTGGCAAGGTCTTTCGGTGCGGTGAGCCCGCGCGGAAACACGATCGAGGCGCCATCGCCCTCCCGGGCCGCCCGGTCGATCGGCGGCCCACCCGGAAACGGCAGCCCGAGCAGCCGGGCCACCTTGTCGAACGCCTCCCCCGCCGCGTCGTCGATCGTGGCGCCCAGCGGCGTCACACCGGCCGCCAGGTCGTCGACCAGCAGCAGCGACGAGTGTCCGCCCGATACCAGCAGCGCGATCGCCGGCTCCGGCAGCGGCCCGTGCTCCAAGGTGTCGACGGCAACGTGCGCGGCAAGGTGGTTCACGCCGTAGATCGGCTTTTCGGCGGCCAGCGCGTATCCCTTGGCGGCCGCCACGCCGACCAGCAGCGCACCGGCCAGTCCGGGCCCGGCGGTCACCGCGATCGCGTCGATGTCGGCCAGCGTCACACCCGCGTCGTCGAGCGCGCGCTGCATCGTGGGCACGATCGCCTCCAGGTGGGCGCGGCTCGCCACCTCGGGCACCACCCCACCGAACCGGGCGTGTTCGTCCACACTGGACGCCAGCGCGTCGGCGAGCAGCGTGTGCCCACGCACGACACCGACGCCGGTCTCGTCGCAGGACGTCTCGATACCCAGTACCAGCGGCTCAGTCATCACGTCTCATCATCACGAGGGCGTCGGTGTTGCTCGGTTGGTAGTACCCGCGGCGGACGCCGACCGGCTCGAACCCGTACTCGGCGTAGAGCTTCTGCGCGGGCGCGTTGTCGACCGCGACCTCCAGCAGCGTCTTGCGCGCGCCGCGCCGCGCGGCCTCGCGCAGCAGCGCCTCCAGCATCGTGCGCCCGATCCCCCGGCGCTGCGCGTCGCGGCGGACCGCGATGTTCTGCACCCATGCCTCATCGGGCGGCTGGACGGCCAACCCGGCGTATCCGACGAGGTCGCCGCGCTCACCGCGGGCAATGAGGTAGTAGTGGCCGGTCGCGAGCTCGTTCCAGAACATGCCGGCCGACCACTGCTCGGCGCCGAACAGGTCCGCCTCGATGGCCAGTACCTCGTCGATGTGCCACCAGCGGAACCGCTCCAGGGTCACGGCAGCACCGGCTTGCGCACGGACTGCGCGACCGCGTCCGGGCGGCGCAGGTACAGCGGGGTCAGCCGCTCGCCGGGTGCCTTGGCGCGCACGCGGTCGGCGGCCAGCGCGGCCATCGCCTCCGCGGGCGGGAAGCGCGGCTCGTCCCGCACCTGCACCCCGAGCACCTCGGCGTACTTGTGCGCACCCTCGCCGATCGCCGCGGCAACACCCAGCTCGGCGGCCCGCTGCGCCACGGTCGCGGGCAGGTCGACGGCGGGCTCGGTGAGCCGTGCGCCGTCCTCGTACACCGCCCAGTAGACCTCCCGGCGCCGGGCGTCGGTGGCGACCAGCACCCTTTGGGGGACGCGGCCCAGCGCGTCCAGTGAGCACACGCCGTAGGTGGGGATGTCGAGCGTCTGTCCGATGCTGGCCGCCGTAACCAGCCCGACCCGCAGCCCCGTGAACGGGCCGGGCCCGAGGCCGGCCACGATCGCGTCGAGGTCACGGGCGCGGACGCCGGCCTCGGCGAGCACGGCCTCGACGGCGGGAGCGAGCAGCTCTCCGTGCGCCCGGGCGTCGACCGCACGCCGCTCCGAACGGATCGCGACCGCGTCGTCGGAGACCTCGGCGAGGGCCGCGGTCACGGCGGGCGTAGCCGAGTCCACCACGAGTACGAGCACACTACGCACCCTATCGACCCGCTACGCACCGTGTGTCTACAGGGCGGTCCAGTCGATTGGGGGCAAGCCGGCGTCGGCCAGGGCCTTGTTGGTGGCGCTGAACGGGCGGCTGCCGAGGAAGCCGCGCGGGTTCATCGGGCTCGGGTGGCCGGCCTCCAGCACCACGTGCTCAGGGTTCGTCACCAGGGCCTTCTTCTTCCGCGCATAACTGCCCCAGAGCAGGAACACGACCCGCCGGTCGAGCCCGTCGAGGGCCCGGATCGTCGCGTCGGTGAACTCTTCCCAACCGCGCCCCGCGTGTGAGTTGGGCGTGCCCTGGCGCACGGTCAGCACCGCGTTGAGCAGCAGCACGCCCTGCGCGGCCCAGCCACTCAGGTCACCCGTGCGGGGTGCTGGTACCTCCAGGTCTTCGGCCAGCTCCTTGAAGACGTTGCGCAGCGACGGCGGCACGGACACGCCGGGCCGGACGCTGAAGCTCAGCCCGTGCGCCTGCCCCGCCCGGTGGTACGGGTCCTGCCCGAGGATCAGCACCCGGCACTGCTCGGGAGCGCACAACCGGTACGCGGAGAAGAGATCCTCCTGCGGGGGGTACACGGTCTGTGCGGCGTACTCGGCGGCGCAGAAGGTGCCCAGCTCGGCGGTGCGTGCGGGGTCGAGGTGCGGCTCGACGGCGGTGCGCCAGGCCGGTGGCAGGAGGGAGAGGAGGTCCACTAGAGCGCCTCGATCCGGGCGGCCCAGTCGCCGCCGCTCGGTGCCAGCTCGACGACTCGCGCGTCGTCGTCACGGCGGTCGATGCGCACCTGAAGGTGCGTTTCGGCCAACTGCTCGACCATGCCCTCTCCCCATTCCACCACGGTCACCGAATCGTCGACCGACGCGTCAAGATCGAGGTCGTCGATCTCGGCGCGCGGGTCGGTCGCCGCGCCCAGACGGTAGGCGTCGGCGTGTACCAGGGCCACCCGGCCGCCGTGCTCGGGGTCGGGCCGATGCACCCGCGCGATCACGAAGGTCGGCGAGGTGATGTCGCCGCGTACCCGAAGGCCGGCCCCGATGCCCTGGGTTAGCGCGGTCTTGCCCGCGCCCAGCGGGCCGGTGAGCACCACGAGGTCGCCGGCGCGCAGGATCGCACCGAGCCTCCGGCCGAACTCCTGCGTGTCTTCGACGGTTGCCAGCTCGACGCCCCGGGGTCCCCGCGGAAATGTGGAGCGCGGCGGAGCTTCGTGGGGTGGACTCATCCTTCGAGTTTCTCCAGGAACGCGAGCAGCGCGACGTTGACCTCGTCGGCGTGTTCGAGCATGACGACGTGGCCGCTGTCGGGGATCTTGACGAACTCGGCGTCCGGCAGGTGCCGCATGATCTCCTCGGAGTGCGTCAACGGCGTGATCATGTCTTTCTCGCCGACGATGACCAGCGTGGGCGTGGACCGGAGCGCCTTGAGCGCCGGGTACCGCGCGTGAGTGTAGAGCGTCCGGAGGTACCGCGCGACCGTCTCGGCCGTGGTGCGCGAGTTCATTTCTTCCACATAGGACACCAGTGACGGGCTCGGGCGGGTCGTGCCGAACCCGTACCGCCTGGTGAGCAGCCAAGCCAGGTCGGACGACGCCTTCCGCGCGCGGTCGATGGCGCCGCCGGTGAGCCGGGTGGCGCTGTTGACGAGCGGCATGATCGGCGCGCCGGCGCGGGCGATCAGCGCGGGCAGGCCGAACTTGGTCTCCTCCATGCGCCCGCCCGACGTCGCCATCAGCACGGCGCCCACCACCCGGTCGCCGAACAGCTCCGGGTACAGCTCGGCGAACGCCATGATGGTCATGCCGCCCATGGAGTGCCCGATCAGCACGAGCGGGCCCTCGGGCACGGTCTCGTCGACCACCGCGCGCAGCGCCTCGCCGAGCGCGGGCAGCTCGTACTCGCCGGCTTCCAGCCTGCCGGAGTGGCCGTGCCCCGGCTGGTCGTAGAAGACCATCCGGTAGTCGCCCCGGCGGGTGAGCTCCTTGCGCTGGAAGTGGAACGTGCCCATGTCGAGGCAGAAGCCGTGCACGAAGACCAGGGTCGGCTCAAGGGCCGTCTCCGCGTCGGCGAACCCGGCGTCCAGCTCGATGCCGTCGGCCGGCTCGACCACCTCGACGTACAGGTCGGTGCCGTCGGCGGTGGTGACGGTGAGCGACTCGTCGTACGCCTGCTCGCCGAACTCCTCGTCCACGTGCGGGTCGGCAGTGCCGCGCCTGGTGCGCCGCACCAGCGCTCGCTCGGCCGCCACACCCGCCGCGATACCCGCGGCGGCGACACCCACTACAGCGCCGATCAGACCGACGCGCTTCGTCCGCGGATTCATGCGGGTTCCCCGCGGAAACGTGGAACGCGGCGGAACGTTCTCGTGGGGTGCTTCATGCGCGAGCTCCGTCGTAGATCCTGGGGACTCTGGTACTACCGAACCGCGTGACGATCTCGTAGTTGATCGTGCCGACCGCCTCCGCCCAGTCGTCGGCGGTGGGCTCGCCGTGCTCGCCAGCGCCGAAGAGGGTGGCGACGTCGCCGGCGACCACCGGGTCGTCGCCGCAGTCGAGCACCACCTGGTCCATGCAGACCCGACCCGCGATCCGGCGGACCCGGCCACCCAGCTCGATCGGGCCGGCGTTGGACGCGTGTCTGGGCACACCGTCGGCATACCCGAGCGGCACGACCGCGAGCGTGGTCTCACGTTCGGTGATGTAGGTGTGGCCGTACGAGACGCCTTCGCCGGCCGGCACCCGCTTGCTCAGGATCACCCGTGCCCGCGCGGTCATGGCCGGCCGCAGCCCATAGCGCTCGCCCGGCACCGGCGACAGGCCGTACATCGCGATGCCGGCTCGCACCAGGTCGAAGTGGGCGTCGGGGCGGGTGAGGATGGCGGCGGAGTTCGCGATGTGCCGGTAGCGGGGGGTGATCCCGAGGCGCTCGGCGACCGCCACGCCCTCCCGGAACGCGACCACCTGCTTGTCGATGGTGGGGTGGCCGGGCGCGTCCGCGTACGCGAAATGGCTCCACAGGCCCACGACCTCGATCTCGCCGTCGGCCTGGGCCTTCGCGGCGGCCTCGGCGAGCGCCGGCCAGTCGGCGGCGGTGGCGCCGCCGCGCGAGAGGCCGGTGTCGAGCTTGAGGTGCACGCGCGCCGGGCGCCCGGCGCGGCGCCCGGCCTCGACCATCTCGCGGAGCTGGTCGAGGCTCGCGGCGCTCAGCTCGACGTCGGCCGCGACGCCCTCGTGCAGCGGCAGCCCGGGCGCCAGCAGCCAGGCCAGGACCGGCACGGTCAGCCCGGCGCGGCGCAGCGTCAGCGCCTCGTCGAGCGTGCACACGCCGAGGTACGTCGCACCGGCGTCCAGGGCGGCGCGGGCGACCGGGAGCATCCCGTGGCCGTACCCGTCACCCTTGACGACGGCCATCAGCTCGGCACTGGTGCCGGCGCGCAGCCGCGTCACGTTTTCGCGAACCGCGTCGAGGTCGACGCGAACTTCCGCCTGCCACATGCTCTTCAGGGTACTGACCGGCCACGTAACATCTCAGAATGCGCCTGTCTGTCGTGGTGCCGTGCTTCAACGAAGAGGCGAGCGTCGATCGCCTCCACTCGGCGGTGACCCTCGCCGTGCAATCGTTGACCGCGGATGTCGAAATCGTGTTCGTCGATGACGGCAGCGACGACGGCACATTAGCCGCCCTGCGCGAGCTCGCCACGCGCGACTCGTCGGTCAAGTACACGTCGCTCAGCCGAAATTTCGGCAAGGAAGCGGCCATGCTGGCCGGCCTGGAGCGCGCCACCGGCGACGCCATCGTGATCATGGATGCCGACCTCCAGCACCCGCCGCACCTGCTCCCGCGAATGATGGAGCTGTACGAGCAGGGCTACGACCAGGTGATCGCCTGCCGCGACCGGCGGGGCGACCAGTTCTTCCGCACGCTCGCCTCGCGCGCCTTCTACCGCATGGTCAACAGATTGGTCGACGTGCAGCTCGTCGACGGCGCGGGCGACTTCCGGCTGCTTTCCCGGCGAGCGGTCGACGCCATACTGTCACTGCCGGAGTACAACCGGTTCTCCAAGGGAATCTACTCGTGGATCGGCTTCAACACGGTCGTGTTCGCCTACACGAACGAGTCCCGCCAGGGCGGCCGCAGCAAATGGACCTTCGGCAAGCTCTTCAACTACGCGCTCGACGGCCTGCTGTCGTTCAACAACCGCCCCCTGCGCCTCGCGATCTACGGCGGGCTGGCGCTGACACTGCTCGCCGTGGCGTACATGACCTGGGTCGTGGTGAGCGCGATGGTGCGCGGCATCGACATGCCCGGCTACACGACGATCATCGTCAGCGTCATCGGGCTGGGCGGCATCCAGATGATGCTCCTCGGGATCATCGGCGAATACATCGGCCGGCTGTACTACGAGGCCAAGCGCCGTCCGCACTACCTGGCCAAGGAGACGGAAATGTCCCCGTTGCGGCCCCGCAGCGCGTCGAGTTCCTCCTGAGAGGTCTGTCATCGGCCAAGCGGCCACACTCCGCAACTGCGTGGTGACAGGACCTTGACATGCCCAGGCAACCGGTGGTTACGGTCCACTTGAGAAACCGAGACGTTCTCGAGGGGGGAACCGGGTAGGGGAGGCTCCGGTCAGCCTGCGCGAGTGGGGGGTGGATGCGGTGAAGAGCATCGAGGTCAAGACATTCGACAAGCCGGACGAGACGCGCGACTTCGAAGGCAAGGGCTGGGCCGACATTTGCACGGTAGGCGGCAAGCCCGTGGCGCGCGGGCACTTCGAGCCGGGCTGGAAATGGTCGCAAAACGTAAAGCCGATCGTGGGCGGCGACATGTGCCAGGTATCGCACCTCGGGTATGTGCTCGAAGGCCGGATGCGAGTGATCATGGCGGACGGCAGCGAGCAGGAACTGGTACCGGGAGAGGTCGTCGCGATCCACCCAGGGCACGACGCCGAGGTGGTCGGCAACGAGACGTGCGTCTTCGTCGACTTTGGCGAGATCGCCGAGTACGCGCTCCGCAAGTAGAACGAAACCGGAAATCAGGACCCGAAGGGTCACCGCCACGAGAGCGGCACTACCTCGCGTAGTGCCACCGCGACGTCCGCCGCGGTCACTGGACCGCGGCGGGCCGCTTCCCGGCCGGCGAGGCCATGTAGGTACGCCGCCGCGACCGCGGCTCGCTCAGCGGGCAGCCGGGCCGCGAGCAGCGAACCGAGCAACCCTGCCAGCACGTCACCAGTTCCGCCGGTGGCCAGCGCCGGCGTGCCGGTCGGGTTGGCCCACGCCTCGCCGGCCGGGGTGGCGACTACCGTCCGGTCGCCCTTGAGGAGCACGACCGCGTTCATCCAGGAGGCCAGCCGCAGCGCCGCGCCGACCCGGTCCGAGCCCGGCTCGCCGCCGGCCAGCCGGGCGAACTCCCGGTCGTGCGGGGTCACCACGATCGGCGCATCGCGGCGGCGGAGCTGGTCGGCCATCGAGCCGTCCACCAGCAGCGTCAGGGCGTCGGCGTCCAGCACCGCCGGGAGCGAGGTCGCGAGCACGGTGCGCAGCTCGGTGGCGGCGGCTTCGTCGGTGCCGAGGCCGGAGCCGCAGACCCACGCCTGTACCCGGCCAGCGTCGGCGACCCGCTTCGTGGCGATCACCGACGGGTGCTGCCGCAGCACGTGACCGGCGGCGCTGCCGGCATACCGGACCATGCCGGTCGGGCCGGCGAGCGCACCGCCGACCGAAAGCACCGCCGCACCCGGGTACGTCGCGGAGCCGGTCGCGATGCCCACCACGCCACGGGTGTACTTCTCCGAGGCGGCGCCCAGGCGCGGCCACCACGCGTCGATGTCGGCCCAATCGGGCACCGCCAGCGCGGCGTCCGCCCGCAGCCACGGCCCCAGCCCGATGTCGATCAGCTCCACCTCACCGGCGTACGCCGCCGCCGGGCCCACGACAAGCGCCGGCTTGAGGCACCCGAACGTCACGGTCACGTCGGCGCGGACCGCCGGACCGCGTACCCCGCCGGTGTCGACCTCGACCCCGCTCGGGATGTCGACCGCGACCATCAGCGTGCGGCGCGCGTGCAGCTCCTCGACCACCTCGGCGGCGCCCTCACGCAGCCCACCGGAACCGCCCAACCCCACGATGCCGTCCACGGCGAGATCGACGTCGTTCGGCACCGCGTCGACCACGCGGCCACCTGACCGTTCGAGCGCGGCCAGACCGGCGCGGTGTACCTTCTCGGGCACCAACAGCAGCGCGCGGACAGCCGCACCCCGCTCAGCCAGGCGGGCACCGGCGTACAGCGCATCGCCCCCGTTGTTGCCCGCGCCAACCAGCAGCAGCACGCGTGCCCCGTACACGCCACCCCGCTCGCGAAGCAGGAGCGCGCAGCGGCGCGCGAGCCCGGCGGCGGCGCGCTGCATGAGCGAACCCTCGGGCACCGTCTTCATCAGCGCCTCTTCGGCAGCCCGCACGTCGCTGACCCGCCACGCCTGCCTCATGGCGCCTCCTCCGGGAGTCGTTCCGCCACCACCATCGCCGAGGCGATCCCGCCGTCGTGGGAAAGGGACAGATGCCACCGGGTGACGCCACGCTCGGCAGCCGCCGCGGCGACCGTGCCCCCGACGGTCAGCCAGGGCCGGCCGTCGGGGTCGGAGACGATCTCGCAGTCGTGCCAGCGCAGCCCGTTGGGCGCGCCGAGCGCCTTGGCCACCGCTTCCTTTGCGGCGAAGCGGGCCGCGAGCGACTCCGGCGAGCGCGGGTTGCCCGAGGCCGTGAATCGCTCGGCCTCGGTGAAGAGGCGGTCGGCGAGCAGGGGTGTGCGCGCGAGCGCGTGCGTGAACCGGTCGACCAGGACGACGTCGATGCCGACAGCCACGATCACGCGTTCACCTTATCGGCGACGCAGCCGGCGACGACGCCTTCCCTCGTCGCTTCGCTCCTCAGTCCAGACGCCGCCGCGCCAGCTCACTCACTCCACTCTGCCCGTGGTTGCGTTCGCTCGCGCGGCGCCAAAGACGACGCCTTCCCTCGTCGCTTCGCTCCTCAGTCCAGACGCCGCCGCGCCAGCTCACTCACTCCACTCTGCCCGTGGTTGCGTTCGCTCGCGCGGCGCCAAAGACGACGCCTTCCCTCGTCGCTTCGCTCCTCAGTCCAGACGCCGCCGCGCCAGCTCACTCACTCCACTGTCACGCTCTTGGCGAGGTTGCGGGGCTGGTCAACGTCGTGGCCGCGGGTCGCGGCGATCTCGCAGGCCAGGACCTGCAGGGGCACGGTGGTCACCAGCGGCGCGAGCAGGGTCGGCGTGCGCGGCACCCGAACCAGGTGATCCGCGTACGGCTCGACCGCCGTGTCGCCCTCTTCGGCGATCACGATGGTGCGGGCGCCTCGGGCGCGCACCTCCTGGATGTTCGACACGATCTTGTCGTGCAGGACGCCACGCCCGGCCGGCGACGGCACCACGCACACCACCGGGCAGCCCTCGTCGATCAACGCGATCGGACCGTGCTTGAGCTCGCCGGCTGCGAACCCCTCGGCGTGCATGTACGCCAGCTCCTTGAGCTTGAGGGCGCCTTCGAGCGCGACCGGATACCCGACGTGCCGGCCGATGAAGAGCACGCTCTTGGCGTCGGCCAGCGAGCGGGCCAGCTCGCGCACCGGCTCCATCGTCTCCAGTACCTCGCGCACCTTGCCCGGCATCCGCTGGAGCTGCTCGACGACCGCGGCGACCTCGTCGGCGTACTTGATGCCGCGCACCTGGGCGAGGTGCAGGCCGACCAGGTAGCAGGCGACGAGCTGGGTGAGGAACGCCTTGGTCGAGGCGACCGCGATCTCCGGGCCGGCGTGCGTGTACAGCACGGCGTCGGACTCGCGCGGAATCGTGGACCCGTTCGTGTTGCAGATGGCGAGCACGCGAGCCTTCTGATCCTTGGCGTGCCGCAGCGCCATCAGCGTGTCCATGGTCTCGCCGGACTGGCTGATCGCCACGACCAGCGTCGAGCGGTCGAGCACCGGGTCGCGGTACCGGAACTCGCTCGCCAGCTCGACCTCGCACGGGATGCGTGTCCAGTGCTCGATGGCGTACTTGGCGGCCATCCCCGAGTGGTAGGAGGTGCCGCAGGCGACGATGAAGATCTTGTCGACGTCGCGCAGGTCCTGGTCGCTGAGGCGGACCTCGTCGAGGACGATGTCGCCGTTCTCCTTGAGCCGCCCGAGCAGCGTGTCGGCGAGGGCCTGCGGCTGCTCGGCGATCTCCTTGAGCATGAAGTAGTCGTAACCGCCCTTTTCGGCGGCCGAGGCGTCCCAGTCGATGTGGAAGTCGCGCCCGGTGGCCGGCTCGCCGTCGAAGTCGGTGATCTCGATGCCGTCCGCGGTGATCAGCACGACCTGGTCCTGGCCCAGCTCGACCGCCTCGCGGGTGTGCTCGATGAACGCGGACACGTCGCTGGCGAGGAAGTTCTCCCCCACACCGCGACCGACCACGAGCGGCGAGTTGCGCCGGGCGCCGACCACCGCGCCGGGCGCGTCGGCCGACACGGCCAGCAGCGTGAACGCACCCTCGAGCAGCCGGCAGACGCGGCGCATGGCGTCGGCGAGCCCCTGGGCGCCGTCTGTGACCATCTCGCGAGCCAGCAGGTGCGCCACGCACTCGGTGTCGGTCTCGCTGGTGAACTCGACCCCGTCCGCCTCCAGCTGGGCGCGTAGCTTCGCGAAGTTTTCGATGATGCCGTTGTGGATCACGGCCACCCGGCTGTCGCGGGCGAGATGCGGGTGGGCGTTACGGTCGGTGGGACCACCGTGGGTTGCCCACCGGGTGTGCCCGATGCCGGAGGTGCCCTCGGCGATGCCGGCGATGTCGCCCTCGGCCAGCGCCTTCTCCAGGATGGCGAGCTTGCCGGCCCGCTTCTCGGTGAGCAGCTCGTCGGCGGCCACCACCGCCACGCCCGCCGAGTCGTAGCCGCGGTATTCCAGCCGTCGCAGCCCTTCCAACACGATGCCCAGCGCCGGCCGCCCGCCGACGTAGCCCACGATTCCACACATGCTCCGCAGCGTAGCGAAGAATCGCTCATCGCGCTTGCGCGAAAGGCGGCTTATCGCGCATCTGACATGAGCGTTTGGCGAACAGCTGGGAACAATCGGACACCCGACTTGCCGAATCCGGCCAAGGTGCAAGACGGTGTCATCCGATGACCTACACCCAACCGATGTACGAGCCGCCGCAACCGCCGCGGCCCAGACGCTCGAACGGCCCACTGCTGGCCGTCGTGATCGTGCTCGCGGTCCTGCTCTGCGGAGGCAGCGGCGTGGCCGGAGTGCTGCTGGTCGACCAGTCCGGCCAGCCGGACGACCCCACCACCACACCGTCCGACTACGCGGGCCGGCCGCCCACCGAGCGGCCCACCGAGCGGCCCAGCGAGCGGCCCAGCGGGCCGCCCTCCAGTGAGCCGGACGGCGGCGGTGGCCGAGACGTGGTGTACGAGGTCACCGGCGAGGGCCCGGCCACGATCGTCTACGTGAAGGCAGATGGCCTGACCGTGGTGCAGGAGTCCGACGCCGAGCTGCCCTGGCGGCTGGAGCTGACCCTCGAAGACACCGCCGCCGTGGCGACCGTCACCGCGACCCGCGGCCTCAGGTCGAGCGGCACCGTCAACTGCCGCCTCACCATCGACGGCAAGGAGGTGGCCAAGAAGTCCGCCTCCGGCAACTTCGCCACCGCGACCTGCACCAAGCTCGTACTCCCCGGCTAGCGTGCGTAGGCGAACCGCCCGAGCCGGGGCGAGGGCTTAGGCTAGCTCGGTGACTACGGCCTTCGAGGTCGGGGTGCAGCGGATGCGGCCCTTCGGCACCACGATCTTCGCGGAGATGTCTGCCCTCGCGGTGCGCACCGGCGCGGTCAACCTGGGGCAGGGCTTCCCCGACACCGACGGCCCACCCGAGATGCTCGCCGCCGCCGTCGACGCGCTGCGCGGCGGCCAGAACCAGTACCCCCCGGGACCAGGCATCCCCGCGCTGCGCGCGGCTGTCGCGGCTCACCAGCGGCGGTTCTGGGGGCTCGAGTACGACCCGGACGGCGAGGTGCTGGTCACCGCCGGCGCCACCGAGGCGATCGCCGCCGCCATCCTCGGCCTGTGCGAGCCCGGCGACGAGGTGGTCTGCTTCGAGCCGTACTACGACTCGTACGCCGCCTCGATCGCGCTCGCCGGCGCGGTCCGCAAGCCGGTCACGCTCCGGCCGGGAGCCGATGGCCGGTACGAGTTCGACCCTGACGCGCTGCGGGCGGCGTTCGGCCCGCGCACCAAGCTGGTGCTGCTCAACTCGCCGCACAACCCCACCGGCAAGGTCTTCACACCGGCCGAGCTCGCGCTCGTCGCGCAGCTGTGCCAGGAGCACGGGGCCTACGCGGTCACGGACGAGGTGTACGAGCACCTGGTCTTCACGGACGCCGCGGCGCCGCACACCCCGCTGGCATCGCTGCCCGGGATGCGCGAGCGCACGTTGCGCATCTCGTCGGCCGGAAAGACCTTCTCCTGTACTGGTTGGAAGATCGGCTGGGCGAGTGGCCCGGCGCACCTGGTGACCGCCGCGCTGCGGGTCAAGCAGTTCCTCACGTACGTGAACGGCGCACCGTTCCAGCCGGCCGTCGCCGTGGCGCTGGGCCTGCCAGACAGCTACTACGAGCAGTTCCGGGCGAGCCTCCAGCAGCGGCGCGACCAGCTCATGGCCGGGCTGACGGCCGCGGGCTTCGGCGTCCTGCCGTCCGAGGGCACCTACTTCGTCACCACCGACATCACCCCGCTGGGCGGGACGGACGGCATGGCGTTCTGCCGCACGCTGCCCGAACGCTGCGGCGTGGTGGCGGTGCCCACCGAGGTCTTCTACGACAACGCGGCGGCCGGCCAGCACCTGGTGCGGTTCGCCTTCTGCAAGCGTCCCGAGGTCATCGAGGAAGCCGTCCGCCGTCTCAGGGCCTAGGCGGCTGGTGATGCCGTGCGGACCACGGCGGCGATGCGCTCGGCGACCTCGCGGGCGGTGTCGACGGTCGCCGCCTCGACCATCACGCGCACCAGCGGCTCGGTGCCCGACGGGCGGAGCAGCACCCGGCCGGTCGCACCCAACTGGGCATCGGCCTCGGCAGCCGCCGCCAGCACCTCGGGCGCCGAGGCACCGGCATCGCGGTCGCCGACCGGCACGTTGATCAGTACTTGCGGCAGCTTGGTGACCACGGACGCCAGGTCGGCGAGCGACCGGCCCGTGTCGGCCATCCGCGCCATCAGGTGCAGGCCGGTGAGGATGCCATCGCCGGTCGTGGCGTACGCCGGCATCACGACGTGCCCGCTCTGCTCACCGCCCAGCGCCAGCCCCGACGCGCGCAGCTCCTCCAGCACGTACCGGTCGCCGACCTTGGTCTCGACCAGCCGGATGCCGGCGTCGGCCATCGCCAGGCGCAGCCCGAGGTTGCTCATCACGGTCGCGACCAGCGTGTCGGCGGTCAGCGTGCCCGCGTCTCGCATCCCGAGCGCCAGGATCGCCATGATCTGGTCGCCGTCGACCTCGTTGCCGTCCGCCGTGACGGTCAGGCACCGGTCGGCGTCGCCGTCGTGCGCGATACCCAGATGGGCACCGTGCTCGCGGACGGCGGCCTTCAGCGGCTCGAGGTGGGTCGAGCCGCAGCCGTCGTTGATGTTGAGCCCGTCGGGCTCGGCGTGGATCGCGATGACCTCGGCGCCGGCTTGCTCGTACGCGGCCGGCGCGACCTCGGAGGCTGCCCCGTTCGCGCAGTCGACCACGACCTTCAGGCCGTCGAGCCGGTGCGGGACCGTGCCGACGAGGTGCTGGACGTAGTGGTCTGTGCCGTCCAGCAGGTCGTGAACGCGACCGATGCCGCCAGCCACCGGCCGGGCCCAGGTAGCGCCGCTCTCCACGGCCGCCTCGATCGTCATCTCGACGTCGTCGGGCAGCTTGTGCCCACCGGCGGCGAAGAGCTTGATGCCGTTGTCCGGCATCGGGTTGTGCGAAGCGGAGAGCATGACCCCCAGGTCGGCCTTGGCCTCGCCGGTGAGGAACGCCACGCCCGGGGTGGGCAGCACGCCGACGCGTACCACGTTGGCGCCGGCGCTGGCCAGCCCCGCCACCACGGCCGCCTCCAGCATCTCGCCACTGGCCCGCGGGTCGCGGCCGACCACCGCGAGCGGCGGGTGGGTGCGGTCGGACTCGGCGAGCGTCCGCGCCGCGGCCAGCGCGATGGCCAGCGCGAGCTCGGGGGTGAGTTCAGCGTTGGCCCGGCCACGTACTCCGTCGGTGCCGAAGAGACGACCCATGCACGTAAGCCTTCCAGGGGAGCGCCAGTACGGCGGCAGCGAAACGGCCGGCACCGCGGCCCCGGATGGGGGCGGGCCGGCCGTCCGATCAGGCGTACAAACGCGTCAGCGCTTGGAGTACTGCGGCGCCTTGCGGGCCTTCTTGAGGCCGTACTTCTTGCTTTCCTTGACCCGCGGGTCACGGGTGAGGAAGCCGGCCTTCTTCAGCGCCGGCCGGTCGTCGACGTCGTTGGCGCAGAGTGCCCGCGCGATGCCCAGCCGCAGCGCGCCGGCCTGGCCGGTGATGCCGCCGCCACGCAGGTTGGCGACGATGTCGAACGCCTCAGCCTTTTCGGCGGTCGCCAGCGGCTCGCGGATGAGCTGCTGGTGGACCTTGCTCGGGAAGTACTCCTCGAGGTCGCGGCCGTTGCAGGTCACCTTGCCGGTGCCCGCAACGATGCGCACCCGGACGATGGCCTGCTTGCGGCGGCCCACTGTCTGGATCGGCCGGTCACCGCGCGGCACGCGCGTCACCGCCACCGGAGCGACTTCGGCGGCCGGCGGGGTCGGGACGATGGTGTCGGTCATGCTGTTTCCTTCGCCCGCGCTCACTGCGCGATCTGCTTGATCTCGAACGGCACCGGCTGCTGGGCCGCGTGAGGGTGCTCTGGGCCGGCGTACACCTTCAGCTTCTTGATGAGCTTACGGCCGAGCCGGTTGTGCGGGAGCATGCCGCGGACGGCGAGCTCGATGGCCCGGTCGGGGCGCTTGGCCAGCAGCTCGTCGTAACCGACCTGCTTCAGACCGCCCGGGTAGCCGGAGTGCCGGTAGGCGACCTTGGTCTCGCGCTTGTTGCCGGTCAGCGCCACCTTGCCGGCGTTAACGATCACCACGAAGTCGCCGGTGTCGACGTGCGGGGCGAAGGTCGGCTTGTGCTTGCCGCGCAGGAGCGTGGCGGCGTGGGTCGCCAGACGTCCCAGGACGACGTCAGCGGCGTCGATGACGTGCCACTGACGCTCGATCTCACCCGGCTTCGGGCTGTACGTACGCACAGGTTTACCTTGTCTCGTCGTCGGTCTTGGGGCGCATGGGTCTTGGGGCGCATGCTGGGTCCGCTGTATGTGCCCGCTTGTTCAACGGCAGCGCTCACGGCATAGCACAACAGCAGGCAACAATACCCGGTCGCCGCCGTCAGGGTCAAAGCGGGCTCAAAGCGGGCCCTGACGGCCTCCTCACAACCCTGATGGATGGGCTGGTAGGCCGGGTTTTACACCCCGGGTACATCCGGCGGAACCCGGCCGCAAAGTCGCCTCCATAACTTGCCGGTCATGAGTACGACACTGACCCCGCCCGTGGCTGGCGCCGCGGCTGCTCCGGCCGCGAAGGGCCGGTGGATCACCGACTGGGACCCAGAGGACGAAACCTTCTGGGCCGCGACAGGCCGCAAGGTGGCCCGCCGCAACCTGATCTTCTCGATCTTCGCCGAACACCTCGGGTTCTCGGTCTGGACGATCTGGAGCGTTGTCGTCGTCGCGCTGCCGGCGACGCTCTTCCCGTACTCGGTCGACCAGCGGTTCTGGCTGGTCGCGCTGCCCAACCTGATCGGCGCGCTGATGCGCATCCCGTACACCTTCGCGGTCACCCGCCTCGGCGGGCGCACCTGGACCATGATCAGCGCCCTGCTGCTGCTCATCCCGATCACGGGCCTCATCGTGGCCGTGACCGCGCGGCCGCCGTACTGGGTGGTGCTGATGCTGGCCGCGACGGCCGGCTTCGGCGGCGGCAACTTCGCCTCTTCCATGACAAACATCTCCTTCTTCTATCCGGAGAAGAAAAAGGGTGCCGCGCTCGGCCTCAACGCGGCCGGCGGCAACATCGGTATCAGCACCATGCAGCTGTTCGTCCCGGTGGTCATCGCTGGCGGGCTGGTCTACGGCGGGCTGATGTGGCTGCCGCTGGTCCTGGGCGCGGCGGTCTGCGCTTACTTCTTCATGAACAACCTGGCGGTCACCAAGACGCCGTTCAAGGCCCAGTTCGCCACCGTCAAGCGGCTGCATACCTGGGTCATGTCGTTCCTATACATCGGCACGTTCGGCTCGTTCCTCGGCTACTCGGCCGTGTTCCCACTGGTCCTGAAGCTGGAATTCCCGGAGGCGCCGACGGCGCACCTGGGCGCGGCCACGATCACGCTCGCGTTCGCTGGCCCCCTGATCGGGTCGCTGACCCGACCCGTGGGCGGCTGGCTGTCGGACAAGGTCGGCGGCGCCCGGGTCACCGCGGGCTGCTTCGTCCTCATGGGCCTCGGCTCCTTCGGCGTGATCACCGCCGTCGGTGCGCACAACCTGCCGATGTTCCTCGCCTCGTTCGCGCTGCTCTTCGCATTCGCCGGGGCTGGCAACGGCTCGACGTACCGGATGATCCCGGCCATCTTCGCGGCGAAGTCGCCGGACCTGGTCACGGCCAAGCGGGAGTCGGCGGCCACCCTGGGCATCGCTGGGGCGGTCGGCGCCGCTGGTGGCTTCTACCTGCCGCGGGCGATCAGCGACTCCTACACCGCCACCGGCGGGATCAGCACCGCGTTCTCCTGGTTCTTCGTGATGTACGCCGTCTGCCTCTTCGTCACCTGGTGGTGCTACATGCGGCGCCGCGTCCTCGTCGCTCAGGTCCCTAGCCTGGCCCACGCCACGGTCTAGTCGCCTTCTCCACGACCAAGGCGTCTCTCAAGTCGCTCCAACGACTTGAGAGGCGCCTTGACGGTGTGGGTGGGCTAGAGGTCCTGGATGATGCGCAAGGCTCGGGCGACCCTGTTCATGGTGTCGGTGTCGGCATAGTCGACGCACTCGGTGAACCACTTCTTCATCGGCGACGACAGCCGGTCGGGCATCACGACGTACTGCCCCATCTGCACGGCGAGCGGCGAGTCGCGCAGCAGTTCCGCTTCCACGACCTCCGCCACCAGGACGATCGGCACGTCGGTGCTGTTGTACACGTCTGAGCTGATCACGAGGCCGAGCCGCTCGCGGGCGCCTTCCACCCGCCAGATCTCGCCCCTACGAAGCACGGAAGATCGCCGCGTCGACCATCGCCACCTCGCGCTCGTCAGCGAGCGCGGCGGCCTCCAGGTCGAAGCCGGCACGGTTGAGCGCGGCAGCGTGCGCGGCGAAGACCTCGCGCAGCGCCTTTTCCCGGGCGGCCTGGTCCATCCACGCGGACAGGGACAGGCCCTCGCGCTTGGCGAACCTCTTGGCCTCTTCGATGGTGTCGTCCGGGAAGGAGAGCGTCACCTTCTTGGTCATGCGCTGAAGCGTACCGCGAGTATGACCAGCAGTCATCCCACCTGACCGTCTGCCGGGAGGGCTAGTGAACCTCTCTTAGCAGGCTCGAAACAATCGGGACGCGGCGGTGAAACCGCTGCTGGGCACGCTTCGAGGCATGACAGGCGGTGCGGAGGCGGTGACGGCGACCCGAGAGGTCGCCACGCATTGTCCGTACTGCGCCCTGCAGTGCGGCATGACGTTGCGAGCCACCCCGGAAGGGAAGACCGAGGTCCTGGCCCGGGAGTTCCCCACCAACCGGGGCGGCATGTGCCAGAAGGGCTGGACGTCGGCCGAGCTGCTCGACCACCCCGCCCGCCTGACGACGCCACTCATCCGAGAAGGCGACGCCCTGAGGCCGGCAAGCTGGGAAGAGGCGCTCGACAAGGTCGCCGACACGATCAAGAGGATCCAGGACGAGCACGGCCGGGACGCCGTCGCGGTCTTCGGTGGCGGCGGTCTCACCAACGAGAAGGCGTACGCGCTGGGCAAGTTCGCCCGCGTCGGCCTGCACACCAAGAACATCGACTACAACGGCCGGTTCTGCATGTCGTCGGCGGCCGCGGCGGGCATGAAGGCGTTCGGCGTCGACCGGGGTCTCCCCTTTCCGCTCAGCGACATCGGCGAGGCCGACACCCTGCTTCTCGTCGGCGCCAACGTGGCCGAAACGATGCCGCCGTTCGCGCGCTACCTCACCGAGCAGAAGCAGCGCGGCGGCAGGCTGATCGTCATCGACCCCCGGCTCACCGCTACCGCGCGGCAGGCCACCCTGCACCTGGCGCCGACGCCGGGCACCGACCTGGCACTCGCCAACGCGCTGCTGCACATCGTGCTGAGCGAGGGCTGGATCGACAAGGACTACATCGCCGCCCGCACCACCGGGTTCGCCGACGTGCGGCGCACGGTCGCGAGCTACTGGCCGGCCCGGGTCGAGCGGATGACCGGCGTGCCGGTCGCCGACCTGGAGGCCGCCGCCCACGCGCTGTCCGGCGGTGGAAAGACCATCATCCTGACCGCGCGCGGCGCCGAGCAGCACTCCAAGGGCGTCGACACGGTCACCGCATACATCAATCTGGCGCTCGCGCTCGGCCTGCCCGGACGGCCGGGATCGGGGTACGGCTGCCTCACCGGCCAGGGCAACGGGCAGGGCGGGCGCGAGCACGGGCAGAAGGCCGACCAGCTGCCCGGGTACCGGAAGATCGACGACCCGGCGGCGCGCGCCCACGTGGCCGCGGTGTGGGGCGTCGACCCCGACGAGCTGCCCGGCCCGGGCCCGTCGGCGTACGAGCTGCTCGACTCCCTGGGCACGCCAGCCGGCCCCAAGGCGATGCTGGTCTTCGGCTCGAACCCGGTCGTGTCGGCCCCGCGCGCAGCGCACATCGAGGAGCGCATCAAGAGCCTCGACCTGCTGGTCGTCTCCGACTTCGTGCTGTCCGAGACCGCGGCGCTGGCCGACGTGGTGTTTCCCACCGCCCAGTGGGCCGAGGAAGACGGCACGATGACCAACCTGGAAGGGCGGGTGCTGCGGCGCCACGCCCTCCGCGAGCCACCGCCAGGGGTGAGGACGGACCTGGCGGTGATCGCCGAGCTGGCCTCCCGGCTCGGCAACGGCGCACGGTTCACCACCGAACCGCGCGCTGTGTTCGAGGAGCTGCGGCGTGCTTCGGCCGGGGGTACGGCCGATTACGCAGGCGTGACGTGGGAGCGGGTCGACGCCGAGGACGGCGTGTTCTGGCCGTGCCCATCGGTGGACCGACCGGGTACGCCGCGGCTCTTCCTCGACACCTTCCACACACCGGACGGCCTCGCACGGTTCCTGCCGGTCGAGCACCGTCCCGCCGCCGAAGAGGTCGACGCGGAGTACCCGCTCTACCTCACGACCGGCCGGGTCCTGGCCCAGTACCAGTCCGGGGCGCAGACCCGGCGCATCGCACCCCTGAGCAAGGCGGCGCCGAACGCGTTCGTGGAGATGCACCCCGACCTGGCCGCCCGCCTCGGCGTCGAGCACGGCGACGAGGTGGTGGTCACCAGCCGGCGCGGTCAGATGCGGGCTCCGGCCCGCCTGACCGAGACGATCCGGCCGGACACAGTTTTCGCGCCATTCCACTGGGGCGGCGCGGCCCGGGCCAACTCACTGACGAGCGACGCCCTCGACCCGACGTCTCGAATGCCGGAGTTCAAGGTGTGCGCAGTCAAGGTGGAAGCGGCATGAAGGTAGTGATAGTCGGCTACGGCATGGCCGGGTCGCGGCTCGCGGCTGAGCTCCGCGACCGGGGCACAGACATGAAGATCACAGTGCTCGGTGCGGAACAGCACCGGGCCTACAACCGGATCATGTTGTCCAGCGTCCTCGCCGGCAAGGTGGGCGAGCGCGACGTGGAGATCACGGAGGCCGCCGGCCACGGGATCGACCTGCGCCCGGGAGTGACGGTCACCGCCATCGACCGGGCCGCGCGCCAGCTCACCACCGCCGACGGCGAGCAGATCGAGTACGACCATCTGGTGCTCGCCACCGGCAGCCGCGCGCTCGTGCCACCGCTGGCCGGGCTGGACACCTCCGACCTGCCGGACCGGGTGGCGGTGTTCCGCACGCTCGACGACTGCCGGCGCATCCTCACCACCGCCGCCGGTGCGCGCACCGCCCTGGTACTCGGTGGTGGCCTGCTCGGTCTCGAGGCTGCCCGCGGCCTGGCTGCCCGCGGCCTGGACGTGCAGGTCGTGCACGCGGTCGGGCACCTGATGGAGCGCCAGCTCGACCCCGGCGCCAGCTCCGTACTGGTGCGGACGCTCGCCGGCATCGGCATCACCGCACACCTCGACGCGATGGCGTCGTCCGTAACCGCCGATGCCAACAGCGTGACGCTCGGCCTCGCCGGCGGCCGCGAGCTGACCGCCGACCTGCTGGTGGTGGCCTGTGGAGTGCGTCCCGAGACCGAGATTGCCCGCACCGCCGGCCTCACCGTCGAGCGCGGCATCGTGGTTGACGACCGGATGCGCACCAGCGACCCGGCGATCTCGGCGATCGGTGACTGCGCGCAGCACGACGGCGTGGTCAGCGGGCTGGTGGCGCCCGCTTGGGAACAGGCGCGCATCGTCGCCCGGGTGCTGGGCGGCGACGACCCAGCTGCCCGGTACCGGCCGCTCCCGGTGGTCACGCGGCTCAAGGCCGCGGGCATCGACCTCGCCGCCATGGGTGCCCCGGCACCTGACGGCGCCGTGGCGGAGGAGCTGAGCTTCGCCGACCCGGCCCGCGGCACGTACGCGAAGCTGACGATCGTCGACGAGCGGCTCACCGGTGCCATCATGCTCGGCGACAACCCGGCGGTCGGCACGGTGATCCAGCTCTTCGACCGCGGCACCCCGGTGCCGGTCGACCGGCGGGCCCTGCTCCTCGGCCGGGCCATCGGCGGTGGCGCCGCGACGACGGCCGAGTCGCCGGCGCTCATGCCCGACGCGGTCACCGTCTGCCAGTGCAACACGGTCACCAAGGGAGCACTGGTGCGCTGCTGGCGTGCCGGTGCGAGGTCCGTCGACGACGTGGTCGCCGCGACCAGGGCCACCACCGGTTGCGGCACGTGCCGCGACGCGGTGGAGGGCATCGTCGAATGGCTTTCCACTGTGGACTCGACGGAGGTCGCCGCATGAAAAACCTGGTGGTCGTCGGCAACGGCATGGTCGGCCAGCGGTTCGTGGAGGCAGTGCGCTCCCGCGACACCGCGAGCGAGTGGCGGATCACCGTCCTCGCCGAGGAGGGCCGGCCCGCGTACGACCGGGTGCGGCTGTCGGCGTTCTTCGACGGGGTGAGCCCCGAGGAGCTGAGCCTGCACACGCCGGACGACGAGGTCGACCTGCGGCTCGGCGAGCCGGTGGTCAGCGTCGACCGCGACCGGCGGGTCGCTGTGACGGGTGCCGGCGAGTATCCGTACGACGCCCTCGTGCTCGCCACTGGCTCCTACCCTTTCGTGCCTCCGATCGACGGCAGGGACCTGTCCGGCGTCTTCGTATACCGCACGCTCGACGACCTGGAGGCGATCCGCGACTTCGCCAAGGGCAAGCGCACCGGTGCCGTGATCGGCGGCGGTCTGCTCGGCCTTGAGGCGGCCAACGCCCTGCGCCTGCTCGACCTGTCGACGCACGTGATCGAGTTCGCGCCGCGGCTGATGCCGGTGCAGGTCGACGAGGCCGGCGGCGCGATGCTGCGGCGGTACGTCGAAGACCTGGACGTCAAGGTGCACACCGGCGCCGCGACCACGGCGATCCGCCCCCGCAATGACACCGGCGGCCGCCCGGCCGCCACAGGTGGCGCTGCGGTTCACGGCCTTGTTCTTTCCAATGGAGAGTGGATCCAGGCGGACATCGTGGTGGTCGCCGCCGGCGTCCGGCCGCGCGACGACGTGGCGCGCGATGCCGGCATCGCGGTGGGTGACCGGGGCGGCATCCTCGTCGACAGCACGTGCCAGACGTCCGACGACCGCATCTTCGCGATCGGCGAGTGCGCCGCGGTCGAAGGTCTCTGCTACGGCCTGGTCGCACCCGGGTACGCGATGGCCGAGGTGGTGGCCGACCGGCTGCTCGGCGGGCAGGCGACGTTCCCCGGCGCCGACCTGTCGACAAAGCTGAAGCTGCTCGGCGTCGACGTGGCGTCCTTCGGCGACGCGCACGGCACCACCGAGGGCTGCCTCGACGTGACGTTCACCGACCCCGCCACCCGGGTGTACGCGAAGCTCGTGCTCTCCGACGACGCGCAGACACTGCTCGGCGGCGTCCTCGTCGGCGACGCCACGGCCTACCCAACGCTGCGTGCCAGCGTCGGCGGTCCGCTGCCAGGCCCGCCGCTCGCGCTGCTCGCACCCGAGTCCGAGGGCGGCGGCACCGGAGTCGGCATCGCCGCCCTCCCGGGCAGCGCGCAGGTCTGCTCCTGCAACGCCGTGACCAAAGACCAGATCATCGGCGCGATCCACGAGGGCTGCACCGACGTCGGTGCGATCAAGTCCTGCACCCGCGCCGGCACGAGCTGCGGCTCCTGCGTACCGATGCTCAAGCAGCTGCTGACCGTCTCCGGCGTACAGATGTCGAAGGCGCTGTGCGAGCACTTCGAGCACAGCCGGCAGGAGCTGTTCGAGATCGTGCGGATCCGTGGCATCCGGACGTTCTCGCAGCTGGTCACCGAGCACGGGCGCGGGCGGGGCTGCGACATCTGCAAGCCGGCGGTCGCGTCGATCCTGGCGGCGCTCGGCAGCGGATACATCCTGGACGGCGAGCAGGCGGCGCTGCAGGACACCAACGACCACTTCCTCGCCAACATCCAGAAGGACGGCACCTACTCGGTGGTGCCGCGCATCCCGGGTGGCGAGATCACGCCAGAGAAGCTGATCGTCATCGGCGAGGTAGCCCGCGACTTCAACCTGTACACGAAGATCACGGGTGGCCAGCGGATCGACCTGTTCGGCGCGCGCGTGGAGCAGCTGCCGCAGATCTGGCGCCGGCTGGTCGACGCCGGGTTCGAGTCGGGCCACGCGTACGGCAAGGCGCTGCGCACGGTCAAGTCGTGCGTCGGCAGCACCTGGTGCCGCTACGGCGTGCAGGACTCGGTCGGGCTGGCGGTGGCGCTGGAGCTGCGGTACCGAGGGCTGCGCGCCCCACACAAGCTCAAGTCGGCGGTGTCCGGCTGCGCCCGGGAGTGCGCCGAGGCGCGCAGCAAGGACTTCGGCATCATCGCCACCGACAACGGCTGGAACCTGTACGTCGGCGGCAACGGCGGCTTCCGCCCACGCCACGCCGACCTGTTCGCCAGCGATCTGTCCACTGAGGAACTGGTCCGGCTGATCGACCGGTTCCTGATGTTCTACATCCGCACCGCCGACCGGCTGCAGCGCACCGCTGCGTGGATCGAGGCCTTGGAGGGCGGCCTCGACCACCTGCGCGCGGTCATCGTCGACGACTCCCTCGGCGTCTGCGACGAGCTGGACGCCGCGATGGCCCAGCACGTCGGCGCGTACGAGGACGAATGGCGGGCCACCATCGAAGACCCCGAGCGGGTCCGGCGCTTCACGTCCTTCGTCAACGCGCCGGACACCCCCGACCCCTCGATCACCTTCGAGGTGGAGCGCGGGCAGCCGGTCCCGGCTCTGGGAGAGCGCCGCCCCGTGGCGCTCGGCCTTCCGACCATGGGAGCACGCCAATGACGGACACCCTTACGCAACAGTGGACAGCGATCTGCCCGTACGCGCGGGTGGATCCGGAGCGCGGCGTCGCCGCCCTGGTCGACGGCGAGCAGGTGGCCATCTTCCGCACGTTCGACGGCAGCCTGTACGCCATCGGCAACCGCGACCCGATCGCTGGCGCCTACGTGATGTCTCGCGGCATCGTCGGCACCCGTGGCGACGCGCCGACCGTCGCATCCCCGCTGCACAAGCAGGTGTACGACCTGCGCACCGGGGAGTGCCTCGACGAGCCCGGGGTGTCCGTGCCCGTCTACGCCGTCCGGCTACGTGATGACATGATCGAGATCTCCCGCTGATGTCAGACGAACTCTCCGGCTTCACCGTCGGAGTGACCGCCGACCGGCGCCGCGACGAGCTGGCCGCACTGCTGGAGCGGCGCGGCGCCCGGGTCGTACTGGCCCCGGCGCTGCGCATCGTGCCGCTCGCCGACGACACCGAGCTGCGAGCCGCGACCCGCGCCTGCCTCGACTCCCCGCCCGACGTGGTGATGGCCAACACCGGCATCGGCATGCGCGGCTGGCTGGAGGCGGCCGAGGGTTGGGGGTTGGCGGAGCCGCTCAAGTCGGTGCTGTCCGACGCCTACATCGTGGCCCGCGGGCCCAAGGCGCGCGGCGCGATCAGAGCCGCCGGCCTGCACGACGAGTGGTCGCCGGCGGGAGAGAGCTGCGACGAGGTCATCGAGCACCTCCAGCAGCGCGGCGTCGCCGGTCAGGTGGTCGCCATGCAGCTGCACGGCGAGCGCCAGCCCGAGTGCACAGCCGCCCTGGAGGCCGCCGGGGCCACCGTGATCGAGGTGCCCGTGTACCGGTGGGCGCCGCCGACCGACCCCGCTCCCCTGCACCGCCTGGTCGATCTGGTCACCGGCCGGCTCGTCGACGCGGTCACGTTTACGTCGGCGCCCGCGGTGGGTGCGCTGCTGCGGGCCGCCGGCCCGGGCAGTGACGCGGTGCTCGACGCGCTGCGCTCCGACGTGCTGGCCGCCTGCGTCGGGCCGGTCACGGCGGCACCGCTGCGCCGGTACGGGGTGCCGGTGGTGGCGCCGACCCGCGCCAGGCTCGGCGCGCTGGTCCGCACGATCGTCGACGAGCTGCCCCAGCGGGCGGTGAACCTCAAGGTTGCCGGGCACGTGTTGACGCTGCGCGGCCACGCCGCCGTGGTGGACGGCGAGCTGCGGCCGCTGGCGCCGGCGCCGATGGCGGTGCTGCGGGCGCTGGCCGCAACGCCGGGGCGGGTGCTCTCGCGGGCGGCCCTGCTGCGCACGCTGCCGCGGGGCGCCGACGAGCACGCGGTGGAGATGGCGGTGGCCCGCCTCCGGGCGGGTCTGGGCGCACCGGGCGTCGTCCAGACCGTGGTGAAGCGCGGCTACCGCCTGCCAATCGACTGAGCCGGACGCGGGTGGGGCGGGCGCTGGCGCGCCCGCCATCAACGTCAGCCCACGGGCGCTGGAGCGCCCCTGCCGCGCTCGCCGCGCAGCATCATCATGGCGTGCTCGACAACGCTGACCAGCACCTGCTTGACCTGGTCGCGGTGGCGGGCGTCGGTCATCATCAGCGGCACGTGCGGTGAGATCGCGAGTGCCTCGCGCACCTCGTCCAGCTCGTATCGGGGCGCGCCGTCGAAGTGGTTCAGCGCCACCAGGTACGGGAGCTGGCGGTTCTCGAAGTAGTCCAGAGGCGCGAAGGCGTCGGCGATCCGGCGGGTGTCGACAAGCACCGCGGCGCCCACGGCACCTCGGATGATCTCGTCCCACATGAACCAGAACCGGGTCTGGCCGGGCGTGCCGAACAGGTACAGGATCAGGTCTTCGGCCATGGTGATGCGGCCGAAGTCCATGGCGACCGTGGTCGTCTCCTTGCCGGGCACCTTTGACGGGTCGTCGATGCCGACACCAGCGGCCGTCATCACCGCTTCGGTGGTGAGCGGCGTGATCTCGGAAACCGCGCCGACGAGCGTCGTCTTACCCACACCGAACCCGCCGGCGACCACGATCTTCGCGGAGGTGATCCCTCGACCGCGGCGCGCCCCGGCTTGACCCGCTGGGTTTCCAGGTCGCTCCGCTGGGTTATAGCCTGCGAAGTCCACTCAATACCCTCTCAAGGAGTTCCATCCGCTCCTCGTACGCTTCAACCGGAGCGGCGCTGTGCAGGGTCAGCAGGCCCTCGGCCACCATGTCGGCGACCAGTACCCGGGCCACGCCCAAGGGCAGCCGGGTGTATGCCGCGATCTCCGCCAGCGACTGTGCGCGGTTTTCGCAGACGGTGGCGATGCGGTGTTTGTCGTGGCCGGCGAACCGGGACTCCTGGACGGCGGCCGTGGATGCGACCAGGACCGCCTCGATGGCGATGTCCTGGCGGGGTTCGGTACGCCCACGGGTAACCGCGTACGGCCGGACCAACGCGCCCCGCGGGTCTTCGCGCGGCTGGTCCATCACGCGGTCACCTCCCTTCGAAAGACGTGGGCGTTAGCGGCTCACGGCCTCCCGGGTAGCCGGCGACAGCGCCGCACCGACCCGTTCGACCAGGAGCGCCATCTCGTATCCGACCTGGCCGACGTCGCAGCTCCGCGCCGCCAGCACAGCCATGGAAGAACCGTCGCTGATGGACATCAGGAAGAGGTATCCGCTGTCCATCTCGATGACGGTCTGGAGCACGCCTCCGGCGCTGAACATGCGGGAGGCTCCGTCGGTCAGGCTCACCACGCCGGAGGTGATCGCGGCGAGCTGGTCGGCCCGGTCGGTTGGCAGGTCGCGCGAGGACGCGAGGAGCAGGCCGTCCGCCGACACCGCCACGACGTGCGCGATCCCCGCGACGCTGTCGGCGAAGTTGCTGAGCAGCCAACTCATGTCCTGCATCGTCGGCCTGGTCATCCGCTGGTCTCCTTGGTCGAGTTCGAGGAGGGCGCCTTGCCGGCCGAACGGCCGCGCTGCACGCCCCGGTGGTACGCCGACAGCAGCCCGCGCACCTCGTCTGGGGTCCGCCTGGTCTTCTCCCGACCGGTCTTCGATTCCACCCCGCCAGGCACAAGCTGAGCCTGCGGAGTCCGCTTGGGTAGGCCGGACCTAGTGGTGCCGGCCGGTTGAGGCTGAGAGGCCCGCTCAGCCCGCTTCCAGCCCTCATCCGCAGCTGTGCGCCAGCCGTCTTCGGTGCCGAGACGCTGACGCGGCACTACGGGCTCAGCCGCTGGCGCCGGCTGCGCGACCGGTGGCACCGGAGGCGGGCTGTACGCGGCCGGCGGGCTCACCGGCGGGCGCGGGGGTTGGCCCTGCCCGCCATTCGTCGGTGCGAACCCGGAGCCGGAGCCGCTCTGGGCGGCCGCACCGAACCCGGTCGGCCGGGTGGCCGGCGGTGCGGTGGGCGAGGCGGCAGCGGGTGGCTGGTCGAAGCCGCCCGGTGGCCGGCTGAAGATCTCGGTGGACGCCGACCCGTGCGAGCGGAACCAGACCGCTTCCATCTCCCGGAAGATCGGCGCCTCGCCGGCATCTTCGCGCACGGCGGCAGCCGCGGGCCCGGCGACCGGCCCGGAAGGCAGACCGGCGGGCGGCAGCATCGCTGGCGTCATCGGGTGCGCGGTGGCCGGGATGATCGTTTCCTGCTGGCCGGTCGCACCGCCCGCCCGGCGCGGCAGGCCCGACACGGTCGGGTACGCCACGGTGGGGCTGCCAAGGCCCGCCTGCGCGGCCGATTCGCCGAGCGTCGGGTAGGTGCTGGTCTGCGCGGCCGCGTTGACGGGTACGGCGTTGTCGTTCCAGTCCGGACGGGCGCCGCTGCCGGGCCAAGGGTCGGACAGGGTCGCGGCGGAGGTGCGCGCGCCCAGGGCGGACACGACGGACTGCTGCGGCCAGCCTCCCGCCGACACTGGCGCGGAACTGGCCGGCGACGGCTCGACGGCGAGCGGCGAACGCGGCCGGGAGAGCACCTGCTCGCGGGTGCGCGGCTTCGGCAGTACCACGATGCCGCTCGGCAGGGTGATCTGCGCGACCGTGCCGCCCTCGGCGTTGGGGCGCAGCTCCACCCGGATGCCGTACCGGGACGCGAGCCGGCCCACGACGGCGAGGCCCATCAGCCGGAAAGCCGCCACGTCGACGGTGGGCGGCTGGGCCAACCGGCGGTTGAGCGCGTCGAGCTGGTCTTCGGTGAGGCCGAGACCGCGGTCTTCGATCTGCAGCAGCACGTAGTCGCGGATGCGCCGGGCGTCGGCGACCACGACGGTGTTGGGCGGTGAGAACCGGGTGGCGTTGTCGAGCAACTCGGCGAGGAGCCGCACCACGTCGTTGACCGCGTGCGCGGCCACCGAGATGTCGACGTCGACCGTGCCGAACTCGATCCGGTTGTACAGCTCGACCTCGGACTGGGCGGCCCGCAGCACGTCGACCAGGAGCGCGTCGTCGCGGCGTGGCGGTGTCGAGTCGGCGCCGGCCAGGACGAGCAGGTTTTCGTCGTTGCGGCGCATTCGGGTGGCGAGGTGGTCGAGCTGGAAGAGCTGGGCCAGCCGCTTGGGGTCCTCCTCGCCGCGCTCGATCATGTCGAGCTCGCCGATCATCCGGTCGACCAGCGCCTGACTGCGGCGGGCCAGGTTGAGGAACATCGCGGAGACGCTGGTACGCAGGGCGGCCTGCTCGGCCGCGATGCGTACCGCCTCCCTGTGTACGACGTTGAACGCCTGCGCCACCTGGCCGACCTCGTCGCGGTTGGGCAATCGAATCGCGTCTCGGACCTGCCGCACCACATCGTCAGCGCCGCCTTCGCCGAGGCTGCGCACGTCGCGCAGCTTCGCGACGGCCTCGGGCAGGTCACGGTTGGCCACGGCGAGGGCGCCTTCGCGCAGGCGACGCAGCGAGCCGTTCAGCGAGCGGACCAACACGACCGCGAGCGTGATCGCCAGCATCAGCGTGATGAGCACCACGATCGACTCGATCACGGTCTGGCGGACAACGTCGGCCCGCAGCACATCGGCGTCGGCGGCGAGCTGGTCCTGCAGGCGGATCTCGGCGAACCGCATGAGGTTGGTGATCGCGCCGACGGCGCTGGACGCCTCGTCCGCGTTGAGGGAACCCCTGTTGGCGCCGATCGACTGGGCCACCTGGTTGGCCACGCGGTCGGAGAGGTCGACCGCGTCGCCCCGGACGGCCGCGCCGACGATCGACTGCTGCGCCGCGTCGGCGGTCAGGTTGAACTCTTCCAAGGCTTGCTGCTGGCTGGCCAGGGTGGCGACGAAGGCCGAGTACTGCTCGCGGTCCAGGGTGCCGTCGCCCACCAGTGCCGCGTAGGTGACCGCCTGTTCGTCGCCGACGGCAGCCTTCAGATCGGCGAACGCGGCCGCCGCGCGCAGCCTGTCGGCCAGCTCGCCCTGGCCAGCGATCTGACCAACCACCTGGGGGTATTCGACCAAGGAGTCGATCATGCCGGTGTACCGCACCACAGCCTCGGCCGGCGAGCGCTGCGCCCGGGACAGCACGTCCTGCCGGATGGCACCGAGCACGCCCAGCTTGTCGTCGATGTCCGCGAGCCGATCCTCGACCGCGGCGGGCACGTCTCCGAGGTCGGCCCGGTCACGGGTGTAGGCGGCGACCAGCGCGTCCGTGCGCTGCGTCTGCTGGGTGAACGCCGCCGTGCCGCCGGCCGGGTTGGTGCTGGTCAGGAAGCGGGCCGCCGCCATCCGCTCGTTGTGCGCCTCGTGCGCTATCTCCGAAACGTCGGCCGACAGCCTGGTGAGGGATCGGATGAGGCTGGCGTCGGCGGCACGCTGCGCACTGTCGACGAGCCGGACCCCGGCCAGTGCCACGATAGCTATGACCGGCACGACGAGGATCAGCCCCAGCTTGGTTCTGATCTTGGTGTCGCGCAGGCGCGGCAGGAATCGACGCCCGCCACCGGCCTGCACACCGCTTGCGGGCAGGGTCGTAGGTCCGGTGCTCACGACATCGCCTCCGTCGTCGTCTCCCGCGCTCCACACGCCCGGCCGCCACTTTTGTGCACCGGGAAGCGCAGCACGCGGCACGGCGGCGATTTCATCAGATATAAAGCCTGTTTGGGAAGCCTCAGTCGGGCAGGAATCGGTCGCAGCTGACCTAATGACCGCTCAGTCACATCAGATCGAGGGGTCTCGAACAGCCAAAACAGCGCATCGTGACGGGCCGTGTATACAGAGTAACGACATTGAGGATCAAGGACTGTCCACTATGCGGGATGGCAGTCTCACGGCTGAGGTACCGCCCCCCTTGACCCCCGCGTCCCCCATTGGCAAGGTTCTTCCGGTTCAATGCCGCTAACCAATCGCCGCTTGTAGGCGGGCCCTGTTGTCGGGCCGCCATCTGGAGGACTGAGTTGAGGCCCACCCGTTCCGCGCTCCTCGCGGCGGCGTTGTCCGCCGCCCTGCTGGCGTCGGCAGCCGGCTGCGACTCCGCAAGCGAGCCGGAGTCCAAAGGTGACATTCTCATCGCCGCCGATCTGGAGCTGTCCGGTGCAGCGGCCGCTGTGGGCACAGCCTACGAGCGCGCACTGCGTCTCAAGGTCGAGCAGATCAACGTGTCAGGCGTGCTGGGTGGGCGTCGTATAAAGCTCGACGTGCGCGACAACCGCTCCGACAAGACACTGTCCACCTCGAACATCAGCGAGTTCACCAGCAACTCCGCCGTCGCCGCGATCATCACCGGCGTCTGCGGCGACTGCATCGTCGCGGCGGTCAAGACAGCGAACGACGCCAAGGTGCCGACCATCTCGCTGGCGCCGGTCAACGCCGCGACGACCCCCCTGAACGAACGCCAGTACATATTCAAGGTGGGCGCCAACCCGGCCGACGACGCGGCGCTCATCGCCGGCGAGCTGCGCGACACCGGAGCCAAGCGGGTCGCGGTGCTGACCACCGACGACGCGTACGGGCAGGACGGTCAGGCCGCCATGCGCGGCGAGCTCGACGGCGACGAAACTGCCAAGATCGTCTCAACAAGGCAGTTCAAGACCACCGACACCGACGTCAGCCAGGTCGTGCGCACAGCACTGGAGGACGATCCCGATTCCTTGGTGGTCTGGGCGTTCGCCGACCAGGCGCAGCGGGTGGCGGCCGCTGCCCGGGCGGCCGGGTACCGCGGCCCCATCTACTTCGACGCGGCCGCCGCTGGGGAGCTGTTCATGCAGCAGGCGCCGCAGAACACCACGCTTGTCTTCACCCAGACAATGGCGATCGACGACGTCATCGCGACCAACCCCGCCAAGGCCGCACGCAAGCAGTGGTTCGGTGACTACACGTCGCGGTACGGCAGCTACTTCGGACCCGCCTCGTTCGCCGCGGACGCGCTCCAGCTGCTGGCGGATGCCATGAACCAGAGTGGTGGCACCGATCGCGAGGCGGTGCGCGACGCGCTGGAGTCGATCAAGGTCGACGGCCTGAGCGGTCCACTTCGGATCACGCCGGACAACCACTCCGCGCTGATGCCGCAGGCTCTGGTCGCGCTCGAGGCGAACTCGGGCAGGTGGCGGCTACGGGTCTGACGCCGCACCCGGGGGCCGCGTGCGACAACTAGGATCGGCCCCGGCAACAGACCCGACGCTGTCACATATCTCCATATGTAAGACCGTTGAACGCCCCCTCAGATCACCGGTTAAGGAGAAAACACAATGATCAGGCGCTCTCGCGCGCTGGCGACGGCTGCGCTAGCCACCGCCCTGCTCGTCGCCGCCGGCTGCAGCGACGATTCCGGCTCGGACGCCGGCGCCGACACCGGCTCCAGTGGCACGCCAGACAAGATCACGTACGTCACCGCGTTCGGCGCCGCTGGCCGGGACGCGTTCGCCTGGGTAGCCAAGGAAAAGGGTTACTTCAAGGAAGCCAATCTCGAGGTCGACATCCAGCTCGGCAAGGCCACCGGCGAAAACATCAAGACGCTCAAGGCCGGCGCGGCCGACTTCGTGAACCTGGACATGATGGGCGGGTTCATCACCGAGGGCAAGCTCGAAACCGCGCCCGAGATGAAGACCATCCTGGCGGTCCACCAGCAGACGCTGGTCTCGATCATCTCGCTGGAGGGCTACAACGTCACCGGGCCGAAAGACCTGGAGGGCAAGACGATCGCCGCCGCTACCGCCTCCGTGAACCAGCTGCTCTTCCCCGCGTACGCCAAGCTGGCCGGCATCGACGAGAAGAAGGTGACCTGGAAGGACGCGCAGCCCACGCAGCTCGCTGGCCTGCTGGCCCAGCACCAGGTGGACGCGCTCAGCACCTTCCTCATCGGCAAGACGGGCATCGAGAACGCGGCCGGCGGCAAGAAGGCGGTCGTCCTGCCCTACGGCAACTACCTGACCGACCTGTATGGCAACGGCATCTTCACCTCGAACGAGACCGCCAAGAACAAGCCCGAGCTGGTCAAGCGGTTCCGGGACGCGATGCTCAAGGCCCTGCAGTACACGCTGGACAACCCCGACGAGGCTGCGCAGATTCTCAAGACGGCACAGCCAGCGGCCAACGTGGCCGCGGCGAAGGGTGAGATCGTCTCGATGACGCCCTACACGAAGCCGACCTCCGGCGCGCCGCTCGGCTCCATCGACACCCAGCGGGCGGCCCGTGCGATCGCACTCCTGGAGTCGCTGAACCTGATCAAGGCGGGCGTGAAGCCGGAAGATCTCGTGGCCACGGACCTGATCGTCAAGGCGTGACCCGCCGGTGCCGGGTGCGCTCTACCTAGGCACCCGGCACCGCTACCAAGCCCCAGACAGAGAGTCGACCATGAAAGAGAAGACCCAGCGCACCTGGGGGTCGCGCGCGTCCGCACCGGTGCTGCCGCTGATCGGCGTGACGGTCTTCGTCGCCGTGTGGTGGCTGTCGAAGATTCTCTTCGATATCAAAAGCGTCATCCTGCCGGCGCCACCCGAAATCATCGAATCGTTCCTCGATCAGCCCGGCTACCTGCTGGAGCAGGCGTGGGCCACATTCACCACCATCATGATCGGCTACGGCACCGCGTGCGTGGGCGCGATCACGGTCGCCATGATCCTGTCCGCGTCCCGCACCATCGAGCGGGCCACGATGCCGCTGCTCGTCGCGCTGAACTCGATACCGAAGGTGGCCCTCGCGCCGTTGCTCGTGGTGTGGCTGGGCTTCGGCCGGGGCCCGAAGATCGCACTGGTCATCGTCATCTGCTTCCTGCCCATCGTGGTGGCCTCCATGGCCGGCCTGACCTCCACCCCATCCGACCTGGGCGAGCTGAGCCGTGCGCTGTCCTCGTCCTGGTGGCAGGCGTACGTCAAGATCCGCCTGCCGTGGGCCCTGCCGCAGATCTTCGTCGGGCTCAAGGTCGCCATCACCTTGGCCGTCATCGGCGCGGTCGTGGCGGAGATCCAGAATCCCGACCGCGGCCTGGGCTCGGTCATCGCACTGTCTGGCGCGAGTCTCGATACCGCACTCGCGTTCGCGTCGATCGTGCTGCTGGCGACCATCAGCGTCAGCCTGTACTACCTCACCGTGCTGGCGGAGCGTCTGCTCCTGCCGTGGGCCCGCGAAATCGCCGGCTGACAGCCCCACACGCGATCAGGGCGCCCCTCCGGTCGTTGGAACGACGGGAAGGACGCCCTGATCGTGAAGGTCAGGCGGGCCGGTAACCGATCGTGGAGTAGGCGAAGTGGCCGCGCACCACCAGCCGTGGGTCGGCGACCGCCTGGCACAGCGCGTTCAGCCGCTCCTCGCTCCAACCGGCGTTCAAGAAGTCCGCCCAGAGCTGACGGGTGTTCACCTCGATCAACATCGCGCCGGCCGTGCCACCCCGCCACGCGCGGGCGTGGATCTCAGTGTCCACATCGACCAGACCGGCCGCGCGCATGGCGGCACCCACCTCGGTCGCCCAGCCGGGATCGTTGCCGCGGCTCGGGAGGATGGTCTGGATCATCGTGCGCTGGTAGTCGTTCACCAGGTCTGCTGTCTCGGCGTCCGGCGCATCCAGGACCAGCTTGCCAAACGAGGTGTCCCAGTCCTCGATCACCAGCGCTCCGCCCGGCGTCAGCGCGGCCGCGAGCCTCGACAGGATCTCGCGCCGCTCCGGGATGTGCAGCAGCACCATCCGGGCGTGGATCAGGTGCCACGGCGGGTCGGGCACCGGATCGGTGACCAGGTCGTGCCGCAGCACGTCGTATCCGGCATCCCCCGGCACGTGCCGGGGGTTGATATCGGTGGCGAGCACCTGCCCGGCCCGCTCGGCCAGCCACCGCGCCACGCTCCCGCCGCCCGCACCCACCTCCAGGCACCGCCGCCCGGCCAGGCTGCCCACTGTGGCCAGTCGGGCGAAGGTGAACTCGTCACACACCGTGGAGAGGTAATTGTGCCGATCGCCAGCCTCGGCGTCGTCATTGTCGAATGAGTAAGTCACGCTCGGGCTTCCCACTCGGAAGATCCTACTCATTCCCGCCGATGTGTTCAAAGCATGCTTTGTGGGTCATGCGGTGGTCTCCGGTACCCAGGGCACCAGCAGCCGCTCGACCGCGACGAGCGCATAAAACAGCACCATGCTCATCAGCGCGAGCAGCACGATCGCGGCGAAGCTGAGTGCGGTGTCCGCGCCAGCGGTCTGGATCACGAACCCAAGCCCGGCCGTGGACCCGAACAGCTCACCCACGAGCGCGCCGATGACGGCGAGCGGCATCGCCACCTTCAGTCCGATGAAAACCTGCGGCAGCGCCGCCGGAAAGCGAATCTTCGCGAACGCCTGCCAGCGGGACGCGGACAGCGCCCGCGCCAGCTCCACCAGCTCGGCCGGCGTGCGGGTGAGGCCGGTCGCGGTGGCCAGCACGATCGGGAAGAAGCACATCAGGATCACCATCACGACCTTGGGTCCGCGCCCGTACCCCATCCAGACGATGAGCAGCGTCGCAAAGGCCAGCTTCGGCACCGCGTTGAGCGCGACCAGGGTAGGCATGAACGCCCGCTCGACCGGTCGGGAACCGGCCAGCACGGTACCCACCAGCACACCAGCCACGATCGTGATCGCGAAGCCCAGCAACGTCTCCACCAGCGTGACCCAGGCGTTCTCGAGCAGATACCCCGGCATCCGGCCGAACGTAGCGGCCACCTCGGGCGGGGTGGGCGCCACGTACGACTCGATGCCGAACGCGATGATGACAAGCCACCACAGGCCCACCGTGGCGACCGCGCCGCCCACCGGCAGGCCAATCGCCGCGACGGCCGACCACCGGCCGCCCCGGGTGTCCGGCATGTCAGCCCTTCGGTGCCAGGTCGAACGAGACGACGTCGGCCGGCTCGACCACCTTCGGCATCGCACCGGCACTGTGGACCAGCTCGACGTTGCGGGTCATCCGCGCCTCGTCGAGCACGCCGAGCGCCGTGCCGCCGGTCGCGTAGGGCACCATGAGCCGCACCTCGGCGGCGGCCACAGCGGGCGGTTGGATCTTCTGGTACTTGGCGTAGATCCGGCCCGCCTCAGCCGGGTCGGCGATCACGTCTGCGAGCCCCTTGAGCACCGCGTCGTTGAACCGCCGGACCCGGTCGGGCCGGTCCGTGGCGGCCGCGCGGCCGACCGCGATGCCGTTGCCGTACAGGTCAGGCAGATGGTCGCTGAGCGGCAACACGACGGCCTTCTGCCCCTTCGCGGCGGCCTCGATCGCTGGCGCGCCCACCACGAGCTGGGTGGCAGCGTCGATGGTGCCCGCGGCCAGGTTCTGCGGCATCTGTTGCGCCGGCATGTTGACCCACTCGATCGCGCCGGCGTCGAGACCGGCTCGTCCGGCGTACGCGTCGAAGAGCGCCTTGACGACGCCGCCCGGCAGGTAGCCGATCTTCTTGCCGGCCAGGTCGCGGGGTTGCGCGATGCCCTTACCCGCGATCGCCGCGATGCACGAGAGGTTGCGCTGGTGTAGCGCGCTCACGACGGTGAAGTCTGTAAAGGTGCCGCGGCCGTACTCGATGAGCGCCGCGGTGATGTCCACGACCGCGAAGTCGGCCTGTCCACTCTGGAGGAGCTGGAGGTTCTGGTTGGTGCCGTTGCCCGGCCGTACCTCGACGTCGAAGCCTGCGGCCGCGAAGTAGCCCTTCTCGATCGCCATGTACACGTATGCCTCGCGGCCCTGCACGCCAGCTCCGGTCAGGTACGTGACCTTCTCCGCCGCTGGCCTACCGGTGTCGGCGTCGTCGGTGTCGCCGCAGCCGGCGGTGGCCAGCGCCAGGGCCGCCGCGACGGCGGCACCGGCCACGCCCAGTCGTCCCACCAAACACCTCCAGCGCGGTAACGTTGGCACGATAGCGGGCGAATCATCATGATCGGAACGGGACAGGTGCCCGAGGCGTCATGTGGCAGAAATCGACCATTGGATGATCCACTACGGCGCGATACCCTCCACAAGCCCGGCCAGCTAACCTGACATCCGACGACGCGGCCCAGAATTGGGAGAAGCACGATGATTCGACTGTCCGGCGTGTCGCACACCTTCCGGGGTCGCTCGGGCACCGTAGAAGCGCTGCGAAACATCAACATAGCCGTCCGCGAGGGCGAGTTCGTGGCGGTGATTGGGCGGTCCGGTTGTGGAAAGTCCACATTGCTCAGGTTGATCGCCGGGCTCATCACGCCGACCGGTGGTGAGGTCGCCGTCGCCGATTCCCTCGTCACGAAGCCGCGGCGCGACATCTCGATGATGTTCCAGCGCCCGGCCCTGCTGCCCTGGCGGTCGGTGCTCGACAACGTGCTGCTGCCAGCGGAGATCTTCGGCTGGCGCGAGGCCAGCCAGCGCGAGCGGGCGATGCGCCTGCTCGACATCGTCGGGCTGACCGACTTCCACAAGCGACAGCCGCACGAGCTCTCCGGCGGGATGCAGCAGCGGGTGGCGCTCTGCCGGGCGCTCATGCAGCAGCCCAAGGTCATGCTGATGGACGAGCCGTTCTCCGCTCTCGACGCGCTCACCCGCCAGGAACTCTCCGCCGAGTTGCAGCGCATCCATATGGAGCTGGGCGCGACGACGGTATTCGTCACGCACTCGATCGACGAGGCGGTGCTGCTCGCCGACCGTGTCGTGGTGCTCAGCGCGCGCCCGGGTCGCCTGCGCCGGGTCGTCGAGGTCAACATCCCCCGTCCGCGCTCGCTCGGCCACAACGCCCACCTCGAAGAGGTCGCGCAGGTCAGCGCCGAGCTGCACGAGTTGCTGCTCACCCCGGACGGGCCGCCGGCAGCGCCGGTGGCGCACCACCAGGACCGCCCGCGCGGGGTGAAGACGCCCACCTCGTAGTCGCGGCAGGGTCAGTCCACGCCAGCTCGCAGCACCGCGAAGGCGGTGGCCGCCGCCGCGGACTCGAAGAGCCGCGCCAGCCGCGCGCGGGCCAGCTCGCGACGGAACGGCCCGTGCCGGGAAGCGTCTCCGGCGTCGTGCACCATCTCCATCATCCACCGCGAGAAGTCCTGATAGTCCCAGGTCCGTCGCAGGCAGGTGGTCGAATAGGTGCGCAGCGCCGAACAGTCACCATCCCGTACTGCCGCGCGCAGCACCATGGCCAGCGTCTCCGCGTCGGAGAGCGCCAGGTTCATACCCTTCCCGCCCATCGGCGTGATGACATGCGCCGCATCGCCGACGAGAAACAGCCTCCCGTACGACATCGGGTCGACCACGTAGCTACGCATCTCCACCATGGACGTCGCGGTGACCGACCCGACGGGGAGATCGTCGTCGCCCAGCCGGAGCCGCAGTTGCTTCCAGATGCGGTCGTCGGGCCAGGCTGCCGGCGTTTCACCGGGTGTGCACTCCAGGTAGTACCGGCTGGCGTGCGGCCCGCGGGGAAAGTGCGCCGCGAACCCGTGTTCACTGACCGCCAGCAACGGGCGCCGCGGCGCGGGCGTGTCGGCGAGCACGGTGACCCACCCGACGCCGTGGTCGTACGCGTAGGTGGTCAGTGCGCCCTCGGGCACGCTGCGCCGGCTCAGCCCTCGGAAGCCGTCACAGCCGGCCACGTAGTCGCACGCTAACTCGCGGCCCATGCCGGCCGCATCGTGGTACCTGACCACCGGCCTGTCCTCGTCGAGGCCGTGCAGAGCCACGCCTTCCGCTTCGGTCCGCAGGTCGCCGCCGCCGGTCTCGAACGCCATGATCAGCCGTTGCACGAGCACCTGTTGCGGCATCAGCCGGCTGTGCCGCCCGCCGGCCAGCGCCGGCACATCCAGATGCCGCGGCACGCCGTCTATCCGGAACTCCAGCAGGCCATCGACCGGTACGCCCGCCAGCACCTGGTCGCCCAGCCCCCACTCCTCCAGCATCCGGACCGCCCGGTGCTCAAGGACGCCCGCTCGCTGCCTGTGCTCTATATAGGACCTGCGGCGCCGCTCCAGCACCACACAGTCCACTCCGGACCGCTGTAGCAGGTTCGCAAGCGTCAGGCCAGCCGGCCCCGCACCTATAATCGCCACCGTCGTTGTGTCCACATCAGACTCTATCCATATGGACGAGGCGCCGATCAATTGGACGAAAAGGCATATACATTGATCATGGCAATTGCGTTACTCGGGGATACTCGGCGCGCGAATCAGTCCGTACCGGCCATCATCGTGGCAAAGGCGGTTGCCGCCGTGGGTGACGTGAACAGACGGTCCAGCCGAGCCCGGGCCAGCTTTCGCCGGAACGGGCCCGTCACGCTGTCGTCGCCGGCGTCGTGCAGCATCTCCTGCATCCAGCGGGAGAACTCCTGGTAGTCCCAGGTGCGCCGCAGGCACGTCGCGGAGTACGCCCGCAGTTCTTCGCCGTCGTCGTCCTTCAACGCCGCCACCAGCGCTCTCGCCAGCACCTCGGCGTCGGCCAGGGCCAGGTTCATGCCCTTGCCGCCCATCGGCGTGATGATGTGGGCGGCGTCGCCCACGAGATACAGCCGGCCGTACGACATCGGGTCGACGACGAAGCTGCGCATGTCGACCAGGGCCTTCTCGGTGACGGGTCCGGCGGGCAGGTCGGGGTCACCGAGCCGCGCCCGCAGCTGCTCCCACACCCGGTCGTCCGGCCAGTTCGTCAATGGGTCGCCCGGCGGGCGCTGGAGGTAGTACCGGCTGGCGCGCGGTCCGCGCGGGAACTGTGCCGCGAACCCGTGCCCGCTCACCGCGAACAGCGGGTACCGGGGTGCGGGCGCGTCCGCCAGCACGGTGATCCAGCCGATGCCGTGGTCGTACGTGTACGTGGTGAGCGCCTCCTCCGGCACGCTGCGTCGCGTCACCCCGTGGTGCCCGTCGCAGCCGGCCACGTAGTCGCACTCGATCCGCTGCTCCTCGCCGGCCGCGTCCCGGTACGTGACCTGCGGGCGGTCGCCGTCGATGCCGTGCAGTGCCACGTCGCTCGCGTCGGTGCGCATGTCGCCGCCGCCATCCACGTACGCCTCGAGCAGCCGCTGGACGACGAACTGCTGCGGCAGCAGCCGGCTGTGACGCCCGCCCGCGAGGCTCGGCACGTCCAGGTGGCGCGGGGCCCCGTCGACCCGGATCTCGATACGGGTGTCGGGTGGCGCGCCGGAGAGGACCTGCTCCGCGAGGCCCCACTCCTCGAAGATCCGCGCCGAGCGGTAGTCCAGGATGCCAGCCCGCTGGCGGCGCTCCACATAGGATCGGCTCTGCTTCTCCAGAACCACGCAATTCACACCTGATCGCCGCAAAAGGTTTGCCAGCGTCAAACCGGCCGGGCCGGCACCGACGATGACCACCGACGTATCCAGGCCCACACCGGACTTTAACCCGTCTCTCTCGGTAACGGCATCGATGCGTGTTGGCGGACAGGGCCCGCTCGACGTAACGTGCCGGCATGGCACTTCGGACCTGGGGCAGGGTGCTGGTCACCGCGCTCGCCGTCGGGCTGCTGGCCAGCACGAGTCAACTCGGCGTCGCGTTCGGTCTCGGGATCGTGCGGCTCGACCGCACATTCACCGCCGCTGAGGAAAACCAGTGGATGGCGCAGCTCGCCTGGGTCACGTGGTTCCCCATCGTGGCCGCCGTCGTGGGCGCCGTCGCCGGCAACAGGCGCGCCGTCCGGCACGGGTACCACGGCGGGACGGGTTCGCGGATCCTGTACTCGATCGCCGCGAGCGTCGGCGCGGCGGCCGCCGTGCCGCTGGCGATGCTGCCGGCGCGCGGGGCCGACGTGCCCACCGGCGACCCCGTACTGATCATCGGCCTCTCCGCCGGCCTCGGCACGATCGCCGGCCTGTTCGCGGCCATCGCGGTGCTCAGCCAGGACGCCCTCTTCTGGAACGTCGTCGTGGTGACCTCCGGCGCCTGGCTCCTCGGGCTGATCTCCATGGGGCAGTCGCTGGGCGACCCCCAGCCGGCGGTGCGGCTCGGCGTCTACGACCCGACCACTCTATCGACCGGCACGGCCCAGCGCCTCGGGGTCATCACCATGCCGCTGCTGGCGCTGGCCGCTGGCGCAATCACGGCCGGCCTCGGCCGCTGGCTCGGCCGGCCGTCCCGGACGCTCGCCGCCGCCGGCGTGGTGGGCCCGGCGATGCTGTCGCTCGCGTACCTGGTCGCGGGGCCGGGCACCGACACCGACAAATACCAGGCCGCGCCGTACTGGGGCGCCCTGGTCGCTGTCGCCGCCGGCGCGCTCGGCTCGATGCTCGCGACCACCATCCGCCGGCCGGTCCCAGCCGACCCCGCTCCGACTCCCGACGCCGGTCCAGACCACGCCACCCCCGACTCCGCCCCGGACCGCCCGTCGACGGACCGCTCCGGCGGCGACCCCGCCGGATCCGACCGCGGCGCACAGGACCGCGCGCGGCCGGACCAGAGCACCCACGATCGCCCAGCGTCCGGCGCCCCGGATCCAGCGGCCCGTGGTGGCGCGCCCGACACCCGGGCTCGCGACTTCGGAGCGCTCGACCAAGGCGGCGACGAGCGCGGTGTCGCCACGCCGGACTCGCCCGACCAGCCCACGGACAAGGCCCCACTACGGAAGCGGGGCCGGCGCGGTTCCCGCGCCGAGGCATTCGCGGCCCCCGGCCCGCCCGCCGCCAACCCGCCCTACACGGGCCAGGAGTCCGGCGCCGCCCAGGGCGCCGACCGGCAACCTTCCGGGCCGCCGCTTGCGCCCGAGTGGGCGGCAGGTGTGGCAGCCCCGCTCGCGGGCTGGCAGCAGGGCGGCCCGGCCCGCAACCCCACCGCGTCCGAGGCGGCGGCTGCCTTTTCCGCCGGCCGCCAGGCCGCGGGCGGCAAGATGCCGGGGCCGGAGTTCACGCCAGCCCCGGCAGAGCCTGACCAAGCCACCCAGAAGCGCCCGCGACGCGGCCTGTTCGGCCGCCGCAAGTCCGCGCCGCCGGTGGAGGTGCCCGCCCAGCCGGCGGACGAGCCACGCACCGACACGCCCGCACCGGCCAGCGACGCCGCGCCGGCGCCCATCCCACGCCGCGACGAGGAGTACGTCGACTGGGTCAGTGGCCTTGCCGACCGCGACCCCACCTAGCCTTACGCCAGCGGGAGATATACGCGGGAGCCGGACTCCACGAATTCGTCAGACTTGGTTTGCATGCCCCTCTCGGCGTACTCCTTGAGCTCCTGGGTGATCTTCATGGAGCAGAACTTCGGGCCGCACATCGAGCAGAAGTGCGCGGTCTTCGCGGGCTCCGCCGGCAGCGTCGCGTCGTGGTACGCCCGCGCGGTCTCCGGGTCGAGCGCCAGGTTGAACTGATCCTGCCACCGGAACTCGAACCGCGCCTTCGACAGCGCGTCGTCCCACGCCTGCGCGCCCGGGTGCCCCTTCGCCAGGTCCGCGGCGTGTGCGGCGATCTTGTACGCGATAACGCCGGCCTTGACGTCGTCACGGTCCGGCAGGCCCAGGTGCTCCTTCGGCGTGACGTAGCAGAGCATCGCCGTCCCGAACATGCCGATGATCGCCGCGCCGATAGCGGACGTGATGTGGTCGTACGCGGGCGCGATGTCCGTGGTCAGTGGGCCGAGCGTGTAGAACGGCGCCTCGTGACACCACTCCTGCTGGAGGTCCACGTTCTCCTTGATCTTGTGCATCGGCACGTGACCGGGGCCCTCGATCATCACCTGGACGTCGTGCTCCCACGCCACCTTCGTCAGCTCACCAAGGGTGCGCAGCTCCGCCAGTTGAGCCTCGTCGTTGGCGTCCGCGATCGACCCCGGCCGCAGCCCATCACCCAGCGAGAACGTCACGTCGTACTTCGCGAGCAGTGCGCAAAGCTCAGCGAAGTTCGTGTAGAGGAAGTTCTCCTCGTGGTGGGCCAGGCACCACGCCGCCATGATGGACCCGCCGCGCGAAACGATGCCGGTGACCCGGTCGACGGCCAGCGGCACGTACCGCAACAGCACCCCGGCGTGCACCGTCATGTAGTCGACGCCTTGCTCACACTGTTCGATGATGGTGTCCCGGTACACGTCCCAGGACAGCTTCACCGGGTCGCCGCCCACCTTCTCCAGCGCCTGGTAGATCGGCACGGTGCCGATGGGCACGGCGGAGTTCCGGATGATCGCCTCGCGGGTCTCGTGGATGCGCTTGCCGGTGGACAGGTCCATCACGGTGTCGGCGCCCCACTTGGTGGCCCAGGTCAGCTTCTCGACCTCCTCCGCGATCGACGAGCTGACCGCGGACGTGCCGATGTTGGCGTTGACCTTCACCAGGAAGCGCTTGCCGATGATCATCGGCTCGCTCTCGGGGTGGTTGACGTTGACGGGCAGCACGGCACGGCCGGCGGCGATCTCATCGCGCACGAGTGAGGGTGACACGCCTTCCCGGATCGCCACGAACTCCATCTCCGGCGTGATCACACCGGCCCGCGCATAGGCCAACTGCGTCGGGCGGGTACCCGCCAATGGCGTACCCGCACCCCGCGCCGGCGCCACATCACCCCGGGAAGCGATCCAGGGTCCGCGGAGCGCCGGCAGCCCCACCGAAGGGTCGGAGCCGGGTCCCGAGGTGTCGTACAGCCGGACCGGCGGGTTGTCACCCGTCAGATCCACCTCCGCGAACGGCACCTGGATGTCCGGCCGGCTACCGGATACGTACACCTTGCGACGACTTGCCATCATGCCTCCAAGCCACAGCGATCATTTTCAAAACCAAAGTGGTCGAGCGGACCCGTACCGCTGCCCAACTTCCACTCCCGGGCGTCTGCGAGCGCCCGGGCGACGTACTGCTTCGCGAACGTCACGGCCTGCGGCACCGCGTCGCCGAGCGCGAGCCGCGCGGCGATCGCGGCGGAGAACGTGCAGCCGGTGCCGTGAGTGTTGCGGGTCGCGATGCGGGGGTACCGCAGGAAGCGCACGCCCGCGTCCGTCCACATCGCGTCGACCGCCTCGTCGCCGCTGGCCAGGTCACCGCCGGTCACCACCACGAACTTCGGCCCGCCCGAGGCGAGCTGCCCGGCCGCGCCGGCCATGTCGGCGGGCGTGGCGACCGGCCAGCCGACCAGCGCGGACGCCTCTTCGCAGTTGGGGGTCGCCACCAGCGCGTACGGCAGCAGCCGCTCGATGGCGCTCACCACGCCCAGCCGGCGCCCGCTCGACGACTCCAGCACCGGGTCGACGACCAGGTTGGGCAGGAGCCCGGCGCGCGCCTTCGCCGTTACCGCGGCTGCCACCTCCCCGCTCGCGAGCATCCCGGTCTTGGTCGCCAGCGGCGGCAGGTCATCGAGGACAGCGGTGAGCTGGGCACCCACCACGTTCCCGGGTAGCGGGTACACGTCGTGCACCCCGCGGGTGTTCTGCGCGGTCACCGCCGTGACCACGCACGTGCCATACACCCGCAGCGCGGCGAAGACCTTCAGGTCGGCCTGGATGCCCGCCCCGGCGCCCGAGTCGGAACCGGCGACCGTGAGGGCGATCGGTGGTGTCATGACCTCACCCCACCCCGGGCGGCGAAAGGTCCGACGGACTTCGTCGCACTCACCAGGCCCCGGACCACGTGTGCGGGGTCGTCCGCCCGCATGACCGTGCCCATGACCGCCACACCCGCCGCACCTGCGGCGATGCAGTCCCGCGCGGTCTGCGGCGTCACCCCGCCGAGCGCGAGCACCGGCACCGGGCTGCGCGCGACCAGACGCGCAAGGCCGCCGATGCCCAGCGGCGGGCCGTACCCGGGCTTCGATGCCGTCGGGAAGACCGGCGACACCATCGCGTAGTGCTCGGTGGTCAGCCGCTCCAACTCCGCCGCGTCGTGGCAGGAGCGGCCCACCAGCGCCAGCTCGGGCGGCGGGTACGGGCCGCCGGACGTCAGGTGCACGGCATCGCCGCCGAGCGGGTCCGGGCCCGCGACGACGAGCCGGCCTCCGATCGGCGCGAGCACAGACCGCAGCGCCGCCGCCAGCGCCGCACGCTCCTCACGCGGCAGATCTTTTTCCCTGAGTACGACGTACCGCGCACCGCCTTCCACTGCCGACTCGACAAGGGGCACCAGCGGCCGCGTCGCCTGCCGCCGATCTGTCAGGACGACAACGCCCCTCACAGGTCCGGCCGCCCTTCGTCGGGCGTGGACGCCAATGCGTGGAAGCGTCTCGGGATGCGGCCGGCGCCCGCCGCCAGCCAGCCCGCCTCGACCGCGTGCCGCATCGCCGCCGCCATGCGCCCCGGGTCGGCCGCGCGGGTGACCGCGCTGGCGAGCAGTACGCCGTCGCAGCCCAGCTCCATCGCCAGCGCGGCGTCGGAAGCCGTGCCGATCCCGGCGTCGAGGATCACCGGCACCTCGACGCTCTGCCTGATCAGCGTGATGTGGTGCGGGTTGGTGATGCCGAGCCCGGATCCGATCGGCGCGCCCGCCGGCATGACCGCGGCGCAGCCGACATCGGCCAGCCGGCGCGCCAGGATCGGGTCGTCCGTGGTGTACGGCAGCACGGTGAACCCATCCGAGACCAGCTCTTCGGCGGCGCGGATCAGCTCGACACCGTCTGGCAGGAGCGTCCGCTCGTCACCGATCACCTCGAGCTTGACCCAGGACGTCTCGAACGCGTCGCGCGCCAGGTGCGCCACCTTGACCGCCTCGGTGGCGGTGTAACAGCCGGCGGTGTTCGGCAGCAGCCGTACCCCGCAGCGGCCGAGCAGGTCGAGGAGGCCGCCGCCCATCGTGGCCGCCGTGTCGATCCGGCGCAGGGCCACCGTCACCAGTTCTGTCCCGCTCGCTGTGATCGCCTCTTCCAGCGCGGCGAGCGATGACGCCCCGCCGGTGCCGAGGATCAGGCGCGATCCGAACGACTCACCCGCGATCGTCAACGACATGGTCAACCTCCCTGGGCGGCGGTCAGGACCTCGATCTGGTCGCCGTCGCGCAGCACCGCGCCGGGCCAGCCGGTACGCGGTACCACCTCGCCGTTGACGGCGACGGCGACACCCCTCGTACGGTCGGTGGCGACGGCGACCGCCTCGGCCACGGTCGCCCCGTCGGGCAGGACGTGTGCGGTGCCGTTGAGCACAACGTTCATGTGAACCTCGCTGGGGTGAACGGCGCCAACATCGGGTCGGGCACGCCCTTTTCGACCAGGTCGGCGATCAGGTCAGCGGTGATCGGGGTCAGGACGATCCCGTGGCGGTGGTGACCGGTGGCCACCACGACGCCGGGCCGGCCGTCGAGCGGTCCGAGGATCGGCGCGTTGTCCGGGGTACCCGGCCGGTGCCCGGCGAGCGCCTCCACCAGGTGGTACTCGGCGATGTCCGGCACCAGGTCGGCCGCGGCGCGCAGCAGGTCGAGCACCGCACCAGCGGTCACCGCCGAGTCCGTGCGCTCCTCGACGGTCGCACCGACCACGACCTCCCCTTCGGCACGCGGCACGAGATAGACGTGGCGGCTGTCCGCGTACCCCCTGATCACGTGCCGGAAGCCCGGCGGACCGTGATCGGGCGCGCGGAGCCGGAGGATCTGGCCCTTGACCGCCCGGACCGGCACCCCAGCGAGCGCCGCGGACCCGCACCCTGCGGCGATGACCGTGACCCGAGCGAGCCCACGCTCGGCGGCGATGGTCACGCCCGCCGCGATAGCGGCGCGGCGTAGGGCGGGCACCAGCTTGCGCGGGTCGACCTGGTGATCGCCGGCGGCGAAGGCGCCGCCGCGGACCCGCGGCGAGAGGCGTGGCTCGCGATCCCGCAGCTCGCTGGGGCGCAGCCGGTCGATGGGCAGGCCGAGCCCCGCCTGGTATGCGCGCAGGCGCTCCGCCTCGGCCAGGTCGTCGCCGGTCAGCGCGACTACCAGGGTGCCGTCGTCGCGATACCCCACGTCGCCCAGCTCGGCGGCGAACGCGGGCCACCGTTTCGCCGACTCCACGAGCAGCCCGGTGAGCGCCTCTTCACCGAAGTACGCCTCGGCGACCGGCGAAAGCATCCCGGCGGCGGCGTGCGCGGCACCCGGCTGGCCGTCGTCGACGACCCGCACGGTCAGGCCGCGCTGCGTACACCGCCACGCGATGGCGAGGCCGATCGGGCCTGCGCCCACGACCTCCACATCGGGTGTCACGAGAGGGCTTTCAGCAGCTCGATCGTTGCGGCGGTGGGGTCGGGTGCGCGGCCGATCGCGCCGATCACCGCGACGCCGTACGCGCCGCTTTCGCGGAGTTCGGGTACCCGGGCGGCGGTGACTCCGGCGATCGCTATGACGGGTACGTCGACGGCGGCGGCCACGGCGGCGACTCCTGCCGGACCGATCGGCGGCGGCAGCCCGTCCTTTGTGGACGTCGCATACGCGGGCCCGACGCCCAGATACGTGGCCCCAGCGGCGACCGCCTGCCTCGCCGCGTCAGGATCGCGGGCCGTCGCGCCGAGCACGGCGCCCGGCCCGAGCACCCGGCGGGCCGCGTCGACCGGCAGGTCGAGCGCGCCCACGTGCCCGCCACCGGCCCCGACCGCGAGCCCGACATGCAACCGGTCATTGACCAGGCATAACGCTCCGGCACCGGCACACAGCTCGACGGCCTTTGCGGCCAGCTCGTACGCGGCCCGGTCGTCGACGTCGTCTTCGACCCGCACCTGTACGGCCAGCTCGGGCCCCGCGGCGTCGATGGCCGCCCGCGCGACCGCGAGCGAATCGGTGATGAGGTGGAGCCGAGGGAACGGCATGCGGCACTCCTCCCTGCGCCGGCATTACCCGGATCAGGTTCGACGGTCGGGGGCTGCATGCCCCCCTCTCAGCCCGGTGCACCGGGCTCCCGTGGGTCACTCCTGCCCTCACAGTAAGGGCCGCGTCACGCCCCCGTAAAGGGGATCTGCGCCACTCGATTCAGCGGACGATCGCGGGCACCGGGCCGAAGTGCTCCCGCCAGGACCGCGACAGGTCAGGGGACGGGGACTGTGGTCTTTACCGTGGCCTGGTCGATGTCGGATACGCGGATGGTCAAGGTGAGCTGCCATTCGCCGGGGAACGGAAACGTCACCGCACCGATCCCCTGGTTACCGCGGATCGTCGCGATCGGGTTGTCGAACGGTTCGACGCCCTTCTCGGGCAGGGCCGTGCTGACCTTCCACTCCGCCACGTCGACCGGCTTTCCCTCGGGCGTGTAGACGAACGCGTGCAGTGTGTTGTTCTCGCCGACCTGCACCGGAAAGATCTCGAACTGCACGGAGAAGACCTGGCTGCTCAGCGTCGTCGAGAAGCCGCGCGCCTCAGCCACCGCCGCCGCCTCCACGTTCGCCGAGCGGCCGGGCGTGGTCTGCACCAGGAGTGAGCTGGCCGCCAGCACGATCGCGGTCATGCCGAGCTCGGCGCCGACCAGCCGGCGCAGCCGTCCCGGCGCACCGCGCCGCAGCACGAGCCGGCGGGAGAAGTAGGCGACGCCGAGGATCACGCCGAGGAGGCCGACCTTGAGCAGTACGAGCCGGCCATAGTCGGTGTCGGTGAGCGCACCGAGCCCACCCAGCTCGATCAGGGCCTGTACGGCGCCGCCGCCGACGAGCCAGAGGATCGCGACCGCGGCCCACCGCGACCACACGGGCAGGATGACGTGCAGCTCGCGCGGGTCGGCGCGGCGCAGTAGGAAGCCGACGAGCACCACCAGGCCGCCGAGCCAGACAGACATCGCGGCGAGGTGCAGGACGTCGGCGAGCGCGGAGACGGGCGGGATTGGCGAGGCGGCCGGGTGGCCGGCGAGCGGCCAGGTCAGCAGGGCGCCGGCGCCGAGCGCGCCGAGAAGAAGACCACGACGTCGCCCGGGACGGGCACGGACCAGCAGCCACACCGCCGCGATCACCGCCAAGCGGACCACCAGAGCCAGCCCGACCGTGCTTGCCAGCACCTGGCGCAGCTCGACTCCGGACACCTCGAACGGGCCGGCGCCGGACAGGTACGGCACCTGGAGCCACAGCGACGCCAGCGTCGTCACCGCCAGCGTCGCCAGTCCGATCCGGACCAGCCGGAGCGGGCCTCGCGTGGACAGCCGGCGTGGCCACAGCACGGCCAGCATGAGGATCGGGCCGACCACCAACGTCAGGCCTACGTACCCGAGGTATTTCGCGACGCCGAGCAGCACCGTCACGGCCTTGTCGTCGCCGGGCGCTTCGGGCGCCGACTGCGAGGGCGCCCCCACGGAGAACATGAAGCCGCCGGCCAGCGGGTGCCCGTCCGCCGAGATCACCCGATAGCTCACCAGATACGTGCCGAGCGGCCGGTCCGCCTTGCGGATGGCGATCGTGAGGGTGCCGTTGGACGCCACCGGGTCGCCCTCGTTGATCCGCTTGCCGTTGGGGGCGATCACCTGGGTCTTGCCGGGGATGATGCCGACCGGTTCGTTGAAGGTGAGCCGCACCTCGGTGGGCGAGGAGCCGATCACCGCGCCCTGGGTGGGAGTGGTCGTGACCAGCGCGGCGTGGGCGTTGGCCGGGGTCGCGGGCATGACGAGGGCGAGAAACACCCCTACGAGCAGGGCCCGCACCCAGCGACGCATACCTGTAGTTCGGATGCGCGTCCGGAAAGGTTCAATCCCAGGCGGGCTCGGCGCTCTCCTTGACCTCGCCGTCGTTCTGAAACACCACGTACCGGTCGAAGGAGCGACAGAACCACCGGTCGTGCGTGACCGCGATGACGGTGCCCTCGAACGCCTTCAGCCCCTCCTCCAGCGCCTCGGCGGACGCCAGGTCGAGGTTGTCGGTCGGCTCGTCGAGCAGCAGCAGCGTCGCGCCGGAGAGCTCCAGCAGGAGCACCAGGAAGCGCGCCTGCTGCCCGCCCGACAGCGTGCCGAACTTCTGGTCGCCCTGTCCCGCCAGGTCATACCGGTTGAGCGACTTCATCGCGCCGTGCCGATCCATGCCGGCGCGGTGGTCGTCGCCGCGCCACAGCACCTCCACGAGCGTCTTGTCGAGCAGCTCAGGATGATCGTGCGTTTGCGAGAAGTGGCCGGGACGGACTCTCGCACCGAGCCGGGCCACCCCGGAGTGGACCACAGAGGACGGTGCTTCGATGAGCCGGAGGAAGTGCGACTTTCCGGTGCCGTTCGCGCCGAGGACCGCCACCCGGTCGCCGTACCAGATCTCCAGGTCGAAGGGGTAGGTGAGGCCGTCGAGCTCGAGCTGCTCGCACATCACGGCCCGCTTACCGGTACGCCCACCGCGCAGTTTCATGCGGATGTCCTGCTCGCGGGGCGGCAACGGCGGCGGCCCGGCCTCCTCGAACTTGCGGAGCCGGGTCTGCGCCGCCTGGTACCGCGACGCCATGCCGTCGTTGTAGGCGGCCTTCTGCTTGTACATCAGCATGAGTTCGCGCAGCTTCTGGTGCTCCTCGTCCCAGCGGCGGCGCGACTGCTCCAGCCGCTCGTGCCGGGCGACCCGGGCCTCATGCCACGACGCGAACCCTCCCGGGTGCACCCACGCGCTGCCGCCCTCGACGGTGACCACCCGGTCGGCGGTCTGGGCGAGCAGCTCGCGGTCGTGCGAGACGTACAGCACGGATTTCGCCGACTCGCGCAGCCGCTCCTCCAGCCAGCGCTTGCCGGGCACGTCGAGGAAGTTGTCGGGCTCGTCGAGCAGCAGTACCTCGTCGGGGCCGCGGAGCAGCAGTTCGAGCGCGAACCGCTTCTGCTGGCCGCCGGACAGCGTGCGTACCGGCCGGTCACGGGTGGCGTCCCACGGTTTCGCGAGCACGAGGGTGGACACGGTGTCGAAGAGGATCTCCGCGTCGTATCCGCCGGCTTCACCCCAGGCGGCCAGCGCGTTGGCATATCCGATCTGGACGCGCTCGGAATCGGGGCTCTGGTGCAGCGCCGCCTCGGCGGCGGTGAGCCGCCCGCCCACCTCTCGCAGCCGCGGCGGCGCAAGCGACATGGCCAGCTGCTGGAGCGTGGTCTGGTCGCCGATCATGCCGATGAACTGCCGCATCACGCCCAGCCCGCCGGCCCGCGCGATGCCGCCGACGGGCACGGGCAGGTCGCCAGCCACCATCCGCAGCAGCGTCGTCTTACCGGCGCCATTGGGTCCGATCAGGGCCACCTTCGCGCCCTCGCCGACGCGGAACGACACGTCGGCGAACAGCTGCCTGCCGTCCGGCAGCGCATGCCCGACATTCGCGACGTCCACGTACCCCACGGGGGCATCCTGCCCGACGCGGCGCCCGCGGTCATCCGACTTTCAGTACGCGGTAGCCCTTCTGGCTGGCCTGCCGGGCGACCGGCCAGCCACGTTCGGTGATCCACTTCTGGAGGGAGTCGCCGCCGAGGTGCCGGGCCACCACCAGCCAGGCGATGCCGCCGGGCGCGAGCCGGGGCAGCCACCGGTCGAGCATGGCGTGCAGCTCGGTCTTGCCGACCCGGATGGGTGGGTTGCTCCAGATCTGCGCGAACCGCACCTCGTCCGGTACCTCGTCGGGCGCCGCGACCCGGATGCGGCCGGCGGCGCCGGTGCGCGCGGCGTTCTCCGCGGCGAGTTCGCGGGCGCGAGCGTTGACGTCGACCGCGTACACCGTGGCGCGGGGGGCGACCGTCGCGAGAACCGACGCGATCGGGCCGTAGCCACATCCCAGGTCGAGGAAGGGACCGGCGGCGTCGGCCCCGGGCAGGTCGGCCTTGCGCAGCAGTACCGCGGTACCCGGGTCGAGCCGGTCGGCGGAGAACACGCCCCCGGTGGTCACCAGCGAGAACTCGCGTCCGGCGATCGTGAACGCGATGTCGCGGCGCTGTGTGCTGGCCTCCGGCTCGGCGCTGAAGTAGTGGCTCACGGTTGCTCACATTCTCTCTTCGGCGTACAGCGGATTCTGCTGGGAGCCGTGGCCACCTCCGACGGCGCCCGACCTGAATTCCGGTTTCGCATTCTCACACGTGAGCCGCCTTCAGTATTTGTCCGTCTTTTAGGGTTCTGTTGTAAAAGAAGTTATCTAGGGTATTTAGTCCAGTTACCCTGAGTTCCATGGTGTTCGGGTCCAGCGCTGGTCCCGGCGGGTGGCCACCCCCGCCGCGGCACGCCCGCACCCTGTCCCGAACGCGCGCGCGGGGCCGGCACGGCAGCGCCATCGTTGCTCGCGGCCGGCGTCCACGACAGTGCTCGACGCCCACGCCGCCCCCCGACTGGAAACCGCGCCGGCGCGCCCGCCGACCGCCCCGCCAGGTGTGGCAGGCCGTCATCAGCTGCCTCGGCGTGGTCGCCCTGCTGTCGGTGTGCGGCCTGAGCTCGTTCTTCATCGTGGCCGACGAGCGTCAAGGCCACGACGCGATCGCCTCCGACGCGGCACCACCCACGGCGGTGCCGCGCGACATCGGCTCGCGGGACGCCGACCCGGAGCCGCTCTCCGCCGCCGAGGTCTTTCCCAGCGAGGAACTGGCCATCGACCCCACCCAGCCGCCGTACCGGGTACTGCGCACCAGCGCCAGCAAGGACTGCCGCGGCGCCGCGGCAGGGCGCGTCGCCCGATTGCTGCACGAACTCGGCTGTACCCAGGTGGTACGCGGCACGCTGCGCTCGTCGGACGACCGGTACCTGGTCACGGCGGGCGTCTTCAACCTCTCCGATGTCGAAGGCGCGGAGTGGGCGCGGGAGACGATCAAGCCGATGGTCGAAGCCGGGCAGGGACGCTTCAACGGCCTGCTCGCCGGTCGCGGCACCGAGGCCATCGCGCTCTCCTCGGCACAGGTCGGCTGGCACGTACGCGGGCACTACCTGGTGTACTGCGTGATCGCTCGCGCCGACCGCAAGCCGATCGCGGACGGCGACCAGCGCGTCGGGCCGATCCTCACGGACATGCTGGAGACCCACCTACGCGGCACCGTGATCGAGAGGCGCGCCACCGCACCCCTGTCAGGCTCGTAGCCGCCGTGTCAGGTCGGCGCGCTCGGCGTACTCCGTCGCCGTGTCCGGGTATCCGACCTCGACCAGGGTCAGGCCGTGTGCGGGTACGACCATGACCTCGTTGGCGCGCTCCCGGCGGTCGAGCAGCCCGGCAGGCCAGTCCACCGGCCGGCGCCCGTCGCCCACAGCCAGCAGCCCGCCCATCAGGCTGCGCACCATCGCCTGGCAGAACGCGTCGGCCTGCACGGTCGCGACCAGTACGCCGTCCGGCTCACGCCGCCAGTCGAGCCGGCTGATCGCCCGGATCGTCGTGGCGTGTTCCTTGCGTTTGCAGTACGCCGCGAAGTCATGCTCACCCAGCAGGCCGGCGGCCGCCCTGTCGAGCGCGTCCAGGTCGAGCGGGCGCGGCCAGGCGAGCGTGTCGTGCCGGCGCAGCGGGTCGGCGCCGTACGGGGCGTCGGTGACCCGGTACTCGTACCGGCGAAACGTCGCCGAGAACCGGGCGTCGAACTCCGGCGGCACCTCGGTCACGGCCCGCGCTCGGACGTCGGGGGGCAGCAGCGCGGCCAGCCGGCGTACCAGACCCAGCTCCAGCGCGTGCGATGGCAGGTCGACGTGGCACACCTGGCCGGTGGCGTGCACGCCCGCGTCAGTGCGCCCGGCGACGGTCAGGCCGATCACCTGCTCCGGGCCGACGAGCACGCCCAGCGCCTCGGCGAGCACACCGGCGACAGTGCGGCGCCCCGGCTGCGCCGCCCAGCCGGAAAAGTCCGTGCCGTCGTACGCGACGTCCAGCCGTACCCGAGTCACTCGCCCTCCCTCACAAGCAAGGCGCCCCTCGTCACGAGGACGAGGGGCGCCTTGATGTCGGACCGTCTTACGCGCCCTCGGCCTTGGTGCCAGGGCCGTCGGCGTCCTTGTCACCGGACGCCGACACCGGCGGCTCGGCGTCCTGGTCGTCGGCGTCGGCCTCGACGGACGTCGGCTTCGGCTCATCCTCGTCGGGAGCGAGCGCCTCGACCTTGTCCTGCTGCGCGGCCTTCTTGGCGGCCTTCTTCGCGGCAGTCTTCTTGGCCGGCGGCGCGGCGACGACCAGCTCCTCGACCAGCTCGATGATCGCCATCGGCGCGGCGTCACCCTTGCGCGGACCGGTCTTCACGATCCGGGTGTAGCCGCCGTTGCGGTTGGCGTACCGCGGCGCGATCTGGTCGAACAGCTCGTAGACCACGTCCTTGTCCTTGACCACGGTCAGGACCCGGCGCCGGGCGTGCAGGTCACCGCGCTTGGCCTTGGTGATGAGCTGCTCGGCGAGCGGGCGGAGCCGCTTGGCCTTGGTCTCGGTGGTAGTGATCTTGCCGTGCCGGAACAGCGAGGTGGCCAGGTTGGCCAGCATCAGCCGCTCGTGCGCGGGGCTGCCGCCGAGGCGGGGGCCCTTGGTGGGCGTGGGCATCGTTGGTGCTCCTCGTTATTTCAGGGACCCGCTAGAGCTGCTCGGTCTCGCGGTAGTCGTCGGAGTCGTAGTCCACCTCGCCGAAGGAGTCCACGACGTGCGCCGGGTCGAAGTTGGGAGCCGAGTCCTTCAGACCCAGACCCATCCCGGCGAGCTTCATCTTGACCTCGTCGATGGACTTCTGACCGAAGTTCCTTATATCGAGGAGGTCGGCCTCGGTGCGCCCGATGAGCTCACCGACAGTGTTGATGCCCTCGCGCTTGAGGCAGTTGTATGACCGGACGGTGAGGTCCAGCTCCTCGATCGGCAGCGCCAGGTCGGCAGCGAGCTGCGCGTCCTGCGGCGACGGGCCGATGTCGATGCCCTCGGCGGTCTCGTCGAGCTCGCGGGCCAGGCCGAAGAGCTCGACCAGGGTAGAGCCGGCCGAGGCCAGGGCGGTACGCGGGCCGATCGACGCCTTGGTCTCGACATCGATGATCAGCCGGTCGAAGTCGGTGCGCTGCTCCACACGGGTCGCCTCGACGCGGTAGGTCACCTTGAGCACCGGCGAGTAGATCGAGTCGACCGGGATGCGGCCGATCTCGGCGCCGGCCTGCTTGTTCTGGGCGGCGGTGACGTAGCCGCGGCCCCGCTCGACGGTCAGCTCCATGTCGAGCCGGCCCTTGCCGTTGAGGGTCGCGAGCTTGAGGTCGGCGTTTTGCACGGACACGCCGGCCGGGGGCTGGATGTCACCGGCGGTCACGTCGCCCGGGCCCTGCTTGCGCAGGTACATGCTGACCGGCTCGTCGTGCTCGGAGCTGACGCACAGCTCCTTGACGTTCATGACCAGCTCGACGACGTCTTCCTTGACCCCGGGGATCGTGGTGAACTCGTGCAGCACACCATCGATCTTGATGCTGGTGACAGCCGCGCCGGGGATTGAGCTGAGCAGGGTACGCCGGAGCGAGTTGCCAAGCGTGTAACCGAAACCCGGCTCGAGCGGCTCGATGGTGAACCGCGAACGGGTCTCGCTGATCGACTCCTCGGAGAGGCTCGGCCGTTGGGTGATGAGCACTGTGTTTTCTCTTTCTGCCGGGGCCGCCCACTATTTGACGGCCACCTTCTCAGTTTTGGCGCCCTGTAGTGGCTCCTGGCTAGGCGCACGGCGCCGCCGGGGCCACTACAGGGCGATCAAAACCTACTTGGAGTAGAGCTCGACGATTAGCTGCTCCTGGACCTGCGTGTCGATGACCTGCCGGGCCGGGAGGGTGTGCACGAGGATCTTCATCTGGCTGGGGATCGCCTCCAGCCACGCCGGCACCGTCTTCGAGCCGGCCTCGGCCTGCGCCACGATGAACGGGGTCATCTCCTTCGACTTCGGGCGCACGTCGACGATGTCGTGCTCGGTGACCCGGAACGAGGGGATGTCGACCTTCTTGCCGTTAACCAGGAAGTGGCCGTGCTTGACGAGCTGGCGAGCCATGTCGCGAGACTTGGCGAAGCCGGCGCGGTAGACCACGTTGTCGAGCCGCGACTCGAGGATCTGCAGCAGCACCTCACCGGTCTTGCCCGGCTTGGAAACGGCCTCCTCGTAGTACCCGCGGAACTGCTTCTCCAGCACGCCGTACACGCGGCGGGCCTTCTGCTTCTCACGGAGCTGGAGCAGGTACTCCGACTCCTTCGTGCGGCCGCGGCCGTGCTGCCCGGGCGGGAACGGCCGGGACTCGAACGGGCACTTCGGACCGTCGCACTTGCTGCCCTTGAGGAACAGCTTCATCTTCTCCCGCCGGCAACGGCGGCAGTCAGCACCTGTGTAGCGAGCCATCTCTCGTTCTCCCTCAGACCCGGCGCCGCTTCGGCGGACGGCACCCGTTGTGCGGCTGCGGCGTGACGTCGGCGATCTGCCCGACCTCCAGGCCGACGGCCTGCAACGAACGGATCGCGGTCTCCCGGCCGGAGCCGGGGCCCTTGACGAACACGTCGACCTTGCGCATGCCGTGCTCCATGGCGCGGCGGGCAGCTGCCTCGGCGGCCAGCTGCGCGGCGAACGGCGTCGACTTGCGGGAGCCCTTGAAGCCCACCTGACCGGCGGACGCCCAGGAGATCACCGCACCGGTCGGGTCCGTGATCGAGACGATGGTGTTGTTGAAGGTGCTCTTGATGTGCGCCTGACCGTGCGCGACATTCTTGCGTTCCTTGCGCCGGACCTTCTTGGCGGCCCCGGCACGAGCCTTCGGTGGCATAAGTTAACTGCGCTCCTATGTAACTCTCCGGACCGGTTAGGAGCCGTGGATGACCACGACGGCACCCGACCCGAATTCCGGTTTGTCTTACTTCTTGCCGGGCTTCTTCTTGCCGGCGACGGTCCGCTTCGGGCCCTTGCGGGTGCGGGCGTTGGTGCGCGTCCGCTGGCCGCGCACGGGCAGGCCCCGGCGGTGCCGAATGCCCTCGTAGCAGCCGATTTCGACCTTGCGGCGGATGTCCGCGGCGACCTCGCGGCGCAGGTCGCCTTCGACCTTGTAGTTGGCGTCGATGTAGTCACGGAGCTGAACGATCTCGTCGTCCGTGAGGTCCTTGGCGCGCTTGTCGGGGCTGATGCCGGTGGCGGCCAGCGTCTCGCTGGCGCGGGTGCGACCGACCCCGAAGATGTAGGTGAGCGCGATCTCCATCCGCTTTTCGCGGGGGAGGTCGACGCCGACTAGACGTGCCATGTGCGGGCGTACTCCTCAGGTATCTCACGGAGGTCTGGACCCGCCCCACCCTCACCTGCCCTGGTGAGGCCCCGGCCTCCGACCGGGGGTGGACCGCTGAAGCGGCTGGGGCGAGCATTTGCAGTTAGGTGCGTCAGCCCTGGCGCTGCTTGTGGCGCGGGTCAACGCAAATGACCATGACCCGGCCGTGCCGGCGGATAACCCGGCACTTGTTGCAGATCTTCTTGACGCTCGGCTTGACCTTCACGGTTTGCCTTTACTTCGTCCACGCCCGTGACCGCGACGCGTCGCGGCGCCGGACTGAAGTGGTTGAACCCGACTACTTGTAGCGGTAGACGATCCGCCCACGAGTCAGGTCGTACGGCGAGAGCTCGACGACGACCCTGTCCTCGGGCAGGATGCGGATGTAGTGCTGCCGCATCTTGCCGCTGATGTGAGCCAGTACCTTGTGGCCGTTGGCGAGCTCCACCCGGAACATGGCGTTCGGGAGTGGCTCGATCACTCGGCCCTCGATCTCGATGGCCCCGTCTTTTTTGGGCATGTCCTCCGCTGTCCTGACGTCGGGTTCTTCGGACAGGCTCGCAACGTCTTTTCACGGGTTTGAGAGACCCGCGCCAGCCGCGGCTCCGGCTACCCACAAGAGCGCAGGTGGGCACGCCGGAGTGGACGCTGCGCGCCGATCAGCCAGTGTACGCCCGTTCACGTATTGACAGCAAACCGAGACCTCAGTCGGCGTCCTCGGTCGCCTCACGCCGGCGTTCGCCCTGCTTACGGGCCCTCTTCTCGATCTTCGCCGTCTTCTTGCGGGCCTGCTTGGCGGCCCACTTGCGGGGCTCCCCGTTGGCCAGCCCGGCCACCGTGGTGACGAGGAGCACGGCCCCCCACGGCCCGGCCACCCAACCGGGCCAGAAATACACCACGTCGCCGGCCATGGCGCTGATGACCGCCCAGATCACAACGCACACCGCCACGACGCCGAAGTACCCATCCCAGGTCTCGGCGAGCCACCGCCGGGTGGCCCCCGCGTACACCTCGGGCGGCTGCACCGGCACCACCTGGGCCCGCTCCCCCGGCACCGGCCCGGGCAGGTCAGCGAGCAGGCGATCCAGCTCGCCGTACGTCTTGGCCGCGTACGCCTGCTGGAGGCGCTCGTCGTACTCGTGCAGATCGAGCCGGCCCTCGTCGAGCGCGCCGCGCAGCTTGTCCGCCACCGCCTGCCGATCGGCGTCCCCCGCGCGCATCCCGTCCGGCACTCCCATACATACGAGAATGCCTCACTCGTCAACCGACGGCAGCCAGCGAGCTGACCAGGTTGCCGAGACGGTTGCGGCCACCGTCTTCGGCGGTCAACACCCACACGCCGTCTTCGAGGATCGCCATCGAGTGCTCGACATGCACGGCCACGGAGCCGTCGCGGGTAACCACGGTCCAGCCGTCGTCCAGCTCGACCGTGCGCGGCGAGCCGATCGTGATCATCGGCTCGATCGCCAGCGCCAGCCCGGGCACCAGGCGCGGCCCCCGCCCCGGGCGGCCGTGGTTGAGCACGTGCGGATCCTGGTGCATCTCGGTGCCGATACCGTGGCCGCCGTACCCGTCGACGATCCCGTACCGGCCACCGCGCCGCACCGCGGACTCCACGGCGTACGAGATGTCGGTCAGGCGGCCGCGCCCGGAGGCCGCACCTCGTGCCGCGGCGGCGATGCCCGCCCACATCGCATCCTCCGCCACCTGCGCCATGCGCAGCAGCTCGGGCCGCACTTCACCGACCGGAACCGTGACCGCGGCGTCGCCGTGCCAGCCGTCCAGTACGGCCCCGCAGTCGATCGAGATGATGTCTCCGTCGCGCAGGACCTGCTTCGTCGACGGGATCGCGTGCACGATCTGCTCGTTGACGGACGAGCAGATCGAGGCGGGAAAGCCGTGGTACCCCTTGAACGAGGGCACCGCCCCCGCCTCCCGGATCACCGACTCGGCGATCGCGTCAAGCTCCGCCGTCGACACGCCGGGCGCCACCGCGTCGCGCATCCTGGCCAGCGCGGCCGCGACGACGAGGCCGGCGGCGCGCATCTTTTCGATCTGAGCCGGCGTCTTGAGCTGAATGGCGAGTTGGTGGCGACGCATAGCAGTGAGGCTAGCCGCCGTAGGAGCGCAGGGCGTCGATCGCTCGCACCGTGACGTCTTCGACCGGACCGGTCGCGTCGATGCCGACCAGCTTGCCCTGCGCGCCGTAGTAGTCGACCAGCGGCGAGGTCTTCTGCGTGTACTCGACGAGCCGGTTCGCGATCGTCTCCGGCTTGTCGTCGTCGCGCTGGAAGAGCTGCCCGCCGCACCTGTCGCAGACGTCTTCGTGCGTGGTGGCGTCGAACTCGACGTGCCAGATCTTGCCGCAGCCACGACAGGTGCGCCGGCCCGACAGCCGCCGGATCACCTCGTCGTCGTCGACGACCAACTCCATTACCAGGTCGAGCGCGGTGCCGAGGTCAGCCAGCAGCTTGTCGAGCGCTACCGCCTGCGGTGTGGTGCGCGGAAAGCCGTCGAGCAGGAAGCCGTCGGCGGCGTCCGGCTCGGCCAGGCGGTCGCGCACCATGTTGATCGTCACCTCGTCCGGGACGAGCTGACCGGCGTCCATGTATCGCCGTGCCTCCACACCCAGCGGCGTGCCCTGTGAGACGTTCGATCGGAAGATGTCTCCCGTCGAAATCTTGGGCACGGCCAGGTGTGCGGCGATGAACTCGGCCTGGGTTCCCTTGCCCGCCCCGGGAGGACCGACCAATACCAACCTCATCTACCGCAAGAACCCTTCGTAGTTCCGCTGCATGAGCTGGCTCTCGATCTGCTTCACGGTCTCCAGGCCGACGCCCACCATGATCAGCACGGCGGTGCCACCGAACGGGAAGTTCACGTAGGCGCTGCTGTCGAGCCAGATGAAGAAGAAGTTCGGCAGGACGGAGATCAGGCCCAGATACAGGGAGCCAGGAAGGGTGATGCGGCTCAGGATGAAGTCGAGGTACTCGGCGGTCGGCTTACCAGGGCGGATGCCCGGCACGAAGCCGCCGTACTTCTTCATGTTCTCCGCGACCTCGGTCGGGTTGAACGTGATCGAGACGTAGAAGTACGTGAAGAAGATGATCAGGAAGAAGTAGACGACGATGTAGACCCAGTCGGCCGGGTTGGCCAGGTGGTTCTGCACCCACGCCTCGAAGTTGTTGAGGTCGTTCGGGTCGCCGAACTGGAGCGCGAGCTGCGGCAGGTACAGCAGTGACGACGCGAAGATGACCGGGATGACACCCGCCTGGTTGACCTTGAGCGGGATGTACGTCGAGGTGCCGCCGTACATGCGCCGGCCGATCATGCGCTTCGCATACTGCACGGGGATGCGCCGCTGCGCCTGCTCGATGAAGACGACCGCGGTGATGACCACGAGCACGAGCGCGATGACCAGGAAGAAGGCGCCCCAACCCTGGCTCTCCTTGATCGACCAACCCTCGGAAGGAAGCCGGGCGGCGATCGAGGTGAAGATGAGGACGGACATGCCGTTGCCGACGCCGCGGTCGGTGATCAGCTCGCCCAGCCACATCACGACACCGGTGCCGGCGGTCATCGTGATGACCAGCGTCACGAGCGTGATCCACATGGGCAGCCCGGTGCCCTCGGGGATGAGCGGCCACTCCTGGCACCGGTTGTTGAAGAGCTGACCGGAGCGCGCCAGCGCCACGAAGGCGGACGACTGGAGGATCGCAAGACCCAGCGTCAGGTACCGGGTGTACTGGGTGATCTTCGCCTGGCCGGACTGGCCCTCCTTGCGGAGCTGCTCCAGTCGCGGAATCACGACGGTGAGCAGCTGAAGGATGATCGACGCGGTGATGTAGGGCATGATGCCCAGCGCGAAGACCGACAGCGACAGCAGCGCGCCGCCGGAGAAGAGGTTGAGGAGGGTGAAGACGCCGGGAGTGCCGGTCTCCATGGCCTCGATGCACTTCTGCGCGTTGCCGTACGAGACACCCGGACTCGGCAATGTCGCGCCAAGCCGATAGATGGCCACGATGCCTATCGTGAACAGCAGCTTCTTGCGCAGGTCAGGCGTGCGGAACGCACTGAGAAACGCGGAGAGCAACTTCTTCCTCCTGCGCGAGGCGGCCGCCTCAGGTGGCGGGGCGGGTTTGGAACCGGGCGGACGCCCGACATCCATACTGGGAACGGACTCTAACAGTACGGTGTGAGTTCGGGCAGATGCGCCCGGGGACATACACCGATCACTATATTAACGGGACGAAACACCAGATAGTAGGGCGCGGCGCCCGTCAGTCGCCAGGCAACTGATCGGGCGCCACGTCCGCACTCTCTCGCTACAGCTCGGTGACCGCGCCACCTGCGGCAGTGATCTTCTCCTTGGCCGACGCGCTGAACGCGTGCGCCGACACCTGGAGCGTGACGCCACCCAGGTCGCCCGTGCCGAGTACCTTGACCGGCTGGCCCTTGCGGACCGCGCCCGCCTGCACCAGCTCGATCGGTCCGACCTCGCCGCCCTGCGGGAACAGCTCGGCCAGCCGGTCCAGGTTCACTACCTGGAACACGACCTTGTTCTTGTTCTTGAAGCCCTTCAGCTTCGGCAGGCGCATGTGGATCGGCATCTGCCCACCCTCGAACGCCGCCGAGATGTTCTTCCGGGCCTTCGAGCCCTTCGTACCGCGACCGGCCGTCTTGCCCTTGGAGCCCTCACCGCGACCCACACGGGTCTTGTCGGTCTTGGAGCCCGGGGCGGGCCGGAGGTGGTGGACCTTGATGATCGTCATTACTCGACCTCCTCGACCTTCACGAGGTGGTTCACCGCGAAGATCATGCCCCGGATTTCGGGACGGTCCTCCTTGACCACCACGTCGTTGATCCGCTTCAGCCCGAGCGACCGCAGCGAGTCCCGCTGGTTGCGCTTGGAGCCGATGTTGGACCGGACCTGGGTGACCTTAAGGCGTGCCATTACGCCCCCACCCCCGCACGCGCCGCCAGCATCGCTGCGGGCGCGACGTCTTCGACCGGCAGGCCACGACGGGCGGCGACCGCCTCGGGCGCCTCCAGGCTCTTCAGGGCCCGGACCGTGGCGTGCACGATGTTGATCGGGTTGGACGAGCCGAGGCTCTTGGAGAGCACGTCGTGGATGCCCGCGCACTCCAGCACGGCACGCACCGGCCCACCGGCGATGACACCGGTACCGGCGGAGGCCGGCTTGAGCAGGACCACACCGGCGGCGTCTTCGCCCTGCACGGGGTGCGGAATCGTGGCGGCGATGCGGGGCACCTTGAAGAAGTGCTTCTTGGCCTCCTCGACGCCCTTGGCGATCGCGGCCGGCACCTCCTTGGCCTTGCCGTAGCCGACGCCGACCGTGCCGTCGCCGTCGCCCACCACGACAAGCGCGGTGAAGCTGAACCGGCGGCCACCCTTGACGACCTTGGCAACCCGGTTGATGGTGACTACACGCTCGAGGTGCGGGGTCTTCTCGACGGGAGAGTTACCCCCGTCACGACCCCGACCGCGACCTTCGCGACGGCCGCCACCTTCGGTGTTACCGGACCCGCCGCCGCGGCGCTGTTGACCTGGCATTGGTTTTCCTTCCTAAAACTCGAGTCCGGCTTCGCGGGCGGCGTCCGCGAGAGCGGCGATGCGCCCCGCGTACTTGTTGCCACCGCGGTCGAAGACGACCTGGGAGATGCCCGCGGCCTTGGCCCGCTCGGCGAGCAACGCACCCACCTTGCCGGCGAGCGCGCTCTTGTCGCCATCGGCGCTACGGATGGACGCGTCCAGAGTCGAGGCGGACGCCAGGGTGTGCCCCTTGGTGTCGTCGACGACCTGAGCAGTGATGTGCCGCAACGAACGCGTGACCACGAGACGCGGCCGCTCGGGCGAGCCGAGCACGTTCTTGCGGACGCGGAAGTGCCGACGCGCCCGCCCGATGGCGCGCTGCGCGGCGACACCGCGGCGGCGCTTGAGCAGAGTCGCGCTCACTTCTTACCTGCCTTTCCGGCCTTGCGGCGGATGACCTCGCCCTGGTACTTGACGCCCTTGCCCTTGTAGGGCTCCGGCGGGCGGATCTTCCGGATGTTGGCGGCGACCTCGCCGACCTGCTGCTTGTCGATGCCGGCCACGTGGAAGAGGGTCGGCCGCTCCACCGTAAAGGTGATGCCGTCCGGCGCCTCGACCAGCACCGGGTGCGAGAAGCCGAGGGCGAACTCGAGGTCCTTGCCCTTGGCGGTCACCCGGTAACCGGTGCCAGCGATCTCCAGGCTCTTCCGGTATCCCTCGGTCACGCCAAGGATCATGTTGGCGACCAGGGTGCGGGAGAGGCCGTGCAGTTCCTTGGCCTTGCGCTCGTCGTTCGGCCGGATGACGTTCAGCTGGCCGTCGTCGCCGCGCTCGACCGAGATCGGCTCGGCGACGGTGTGCGAGAGCTCGCCCTTGGGGCCCTTGACCTTGACGGTCTGGCCGTCAATGGTGACGTCGACGCCCGCAGGGACCGGGATCGACTTACGTCCGATTCGCGACATGGTAGATCTTCCTCACCAGACGTAGGCGAGGACTTCCCCGCCCACCCCTCGCTTGCGGGCCTGCCGGTCGGTGAGCAGTCCCTGAGACGTCGAGATGATCGCCACGCCCAGGCCGCCGAGAACACGCGGCAGCTCCGGCGACTTCGCGTACACGCGCAGGCCGGGCTTGGACACGCGGCGGATGCCGGCGAGGCTGCGCTCGCGGCTCTGGCCGTACTTCAACTCGACGTTCAGTCGCTTGCCGACGACACCCTCCTCGGGCTCCTCGACGGACCAGGCGGCGATGTAACCCTCGGCCTTGAGGACCTCGGCGATGTTCGCCTTGATCTTCGAGTAGGGCATCGTCACCCGGTCGTGGTACGCCTGGTTGGCGTTGCGCAGACGCGTGAGCATGTCTGCGATCGGGTCAGTCATCGTCATGGGTGTGAATCAGCCTTTCTCGCCGCGGTTCCCAGCCCCGCCGGGCCTACGGCGAAGAGAAGTTCTACCAAGATGCCTTGGAAACGCCTGGCAGCTCACCGCGGTGAGCCATCTCCCGGATGCAGACCCGGCAGAGACCGAACTTGCGGTAAACCGCCTTCGGACGCCCGCAACGCTGGCACCGGGTGTATGCGCGCACCGAGAACTTCGGCTTCGCGGCCGCTTTCAGGATCAGCGCCTTCTTCGCCATTAACTCAGTTCTCCTTGAACGGGAAGCCCAGGAGCTTGAGCAGCGCCCGGCCCTCGTCATCAGTCGTGGCCGTGGTGACCACCGTGATGTCCATGCCCCGGACACGATCGATCCGGTCCTGGTCGATCTCGTGGAACACCGACTGCTCGGTCAGACCGAACGTGTAGTTGCCGTTGCCGTCGAGCTTGCGGGCGTCGAGGCCGCGGAAGTCGCGGATACGCGGGAGCGCGATCGACAGCAGCCGGTCCAGGAACTCCCACATCCGGTCGCCGCGCAGGGTCACCTTGGCACCGATCGGCATGCCCTCGCGCAGCTTGAACTGCGCGATCGACTTCTTGGCCCGACGCACCAGCGGCTTCTGGCCGGTGATCGTGGCGAGGTCGCGGACCGCGCCGTCGATCAGCTTGGCGTCACGAGCGGCCTCGCCGACACCCATGTTGACGACGATCTTGACCAGGCCGGGAACCTGCATCGGGTTGGCGTAGTTGTACTGCTCCTTCAACTGCGCCACGATCTCGCTGCGGTACCGCTCCTTGAGCCGCGGGATGGCTTTCGTTGCCGAAGTTGTGGAATCGGTCGCGGAGGTCATCACAGGTCCTTACCGGTACGACGCGAGATGCGGACCTTCTGGCCGTTCTCGTCAACCCGGAAGCCGATGCGGGTCGGCTTGCCGTCGGAGTCCACGACCGCCACGTTCGAGACGTGGATGGCGGCCTCCTGGGTGACGATGCCACCGGTCTTCGCACCGCGCTGGGTGGTGCGGATGCGGGTGTGCTTCTTGACGCGGTTCACGCCCTCGACGATGACCTTGTCCTGCCGCGGGTAGGCCGCGATGACCTTGCCCCGGGCACCCTTGTCCTTGCCGGCGATGACCTCGACCGTGTCGCCCTTCTTAACCTTCACGGTTAGAGCACCTCCGGTGCCAACGAGATGATCTTCATGAACCGCTTGTCCCGCAGCTCGCGCCCGACCGGGCCGAAGATACGGGTACCGCGGGGGTCGCCGCCGTCCTTGATGATCACGGCAGCGTTCTCGTCGAAGCGGATGTACGACCCGTCGGGCCGCCGCTTCTCCTTGGCGGTGCGCACGACGACGGCTTTGACAACGTCGCCCTTCTTGACACCCGCGCCGGGGATCGCGTCCTTGACCGTGGCCACGATGACGTCACCGATGCCGGCGTAGCGCCGACCCGAGCCACCGAGAACCCGGATGCACAGGATTTCCCGAGCACCCGTGTTGTCGGCGACGCGCAGTCGCGACTCCTGTTGAATCACGTCAAACTCCTATGTCTGCCAGTTCTCCCAGGGAGCTTGGCGGAACGTGAGGTCCGGCTCTCCGCCGGACGACCGGTGGCCTTCGCTACTTTGCCTTCTCGAGGATCTCCACGACCCGCCACCGCTTCGTAGCGGACAGCGGACGGGTCTCCATCAGCAGCACGCGGTCGCCGATGCCGCACGCGTTCTGCTCATCGTGCACCTTCAGCTTGCTGGTACGACGGATGACCTTGCCGTACAGCGGGTGCTTGACCCGGTCTTCGACCTCGACGACCACGGTCTTGTCCATCTTGTCGCTCACGACGAGGCCCTCACGGACCTTGCGCTGGTTGCGCTGCACAGTGTTTTCGCTCATGACGCAGTCACCTCAGTCGGCGCGACCGAGAGCCCCAGCTCACGCTCACGCATGATCGTGTAAATCCGGGCGATCTCCCGACGGATGACCTGCAGCCGGCGGTTGTTGTCGAGCTGACCGGTCGCGTTCTGCACCCGGAGGTTGAACAGCTCCGCCTTGGCCTCCCGCAGCTGTGCCACGAGCTCCTCGTCTGGGAGCTCGCGCAGCTCGGCGGCCTTGGTGCCCGCTGCCATCAGACTTCACCCACTTCGCGCGTCACGATGCGGCACTTCATCGGAAGCTTGTGGATCGCGCGGCGCATCGCCTCTCGCGCGATCGCCTCGTTCGGGAAGGACATCTCGAAGAGCACCCGCCCCGGCTTGACGTTGGCGACCCACCACTCGGGCGAACCCTTACCGGAACCCATCCGGGTTTCGGCCGGCTTCTTGGTCAGGGCCTGGTCCGGGAAGACCGTGATCCAGACCTTGCCACCACGCTTGATGTGACGGGTCATCGCGATACGCGCCGACTCGATCTGCCGGTTCGTCACGTAGGCGGGCTCCAGAGCCTGGATACCAAACTCGCCGAAGACCACCCGGTTGCCGCCCTTGCTCGCACCCGAACGCGACGGGTGGTGCGGCTTGCGGAAGCCCTTCGGGGGCTTACGCGGCATCAGCATGTGTCAGCCCTCCTGCTGCTCACTCGGCGCCGCGCTCGGCGCGGCCTCCGCGGCGGGCGCGGTCTGCTCGGCGGCTGCCGCGGTGGCGGCAGCCGCGGCACGACCCGCCTCGGTGCCACCAGCGGTCGTACCCGACGAACCGGAACGGCCACGGCGCGGACGCTCGGGACGGTCGCCACGGTCACGGCGCGGACGCGGCGGACCCGCCTCGGCGGGAGCCTCGCGGCCCGGCACGGCGTCGCCCTTGTAGATCCAGACCTTCACGCCGATCCGGCCGAAGGTGGTGCGTGCCTCGAAGAAGCCGTACTCGATGTTGGCCCGCAGGGTGTGCAGCGGGACCCGACCCTCGCGGTAGAACTCCGTGCGGCTCATCTCCGCGCCGCCGAGGCGGCCGGAGACCTGCACGCGGATGCCCTTGCAGATCGGGTTCTTCATCGCCGACTGCATCGCCTTGCGCATCGCCCGGCGGAAGCTGACCCGGCTGGACAACTGCTCCGCCACGCCCTGCGCGACGAGCTGCGCGTCCGACTCTGGGCTCTTCACCTCGAGGATGTTGAGCTGCACCTGCTTGCCGGTGAGCTTCTCCAGCTCGCCGCGGATCCGGTCGGCCTCCGCACCCTTACGGCCGATGACGATGCCCGGCCGGGCGGTGTGAATGTCGACGCGGACCCGATCACGGGTGCGCTCGATGTCTACCTTGGAGATGCCGGCGCGCTCCAGGCCCTTGGACATCATCCGGCGGATCTTGACATCCTCGCCGATGTAGTCCTTGTAGAGCTTGTCCGCGAACCAGCGGGACTTCCAGTCGGTCGAGATGCCGAGCCGGAACCCGTGCGGGTGAACCTTCTGACCCATTACTCGGTCCCTTCCTCGGCGCTCTCGGCCTTCGTCGTCTCGGCCGGCTTCGTCTCCTCGACCGCCGTGTCGCTCTCCGCCGGCTTCGCCGCCTTTTTGGTTGCCTTGCGCGCCGGCGCCGCCACCGCGACCGCTTCGACCGCGATCGTGATGTGGCAGGTGCGCTTGCGGATCCGGTACGCGCGACCCTGCGCCCGCGGCTGGAACCGCTTGAGCGTCGGACCCTCGTCCACGTACGCCTCGCTGACGAGCAGCGCGTCGGGGTCCAGCCGCTCGTTGTTCTCGGCGTTCGCGATCGCGCTGGCAAGCACCTTGTAGACCTGCTCGCTCGCGGCCTGCGGCGCGAACTTCAGCACGGTGAGCGCCTCCTGCGCGGGCAGACCGCGGACGAGGTTGACCACACGGCGCGCCTTGGTCGGCGAAATACGCACGTGGCGTGCTACCGCCCGCGCGCCCGGGAGCACCGGAGCGTCGCCCTTAACTGGCATCGCTGTAAACCCCTTGATCCTTAATCCGTTTGCCCGCTCAGCGCCTGCGGCTCTTGCGGTCGTCCTTCTCGTGACCCTTGAACGTGCGGGTCAGCGCGAACTCGCCGAGCTTGTGCCCGACCATCGACTCGGTGACGAACACCGGGACGTGCTTGCGGCCGTCGTGGACGGCGATCGTGTGCCCGAGCATCTCGGGGATGATCGTCGAACGCCGAGACCAGGTCTTGATGACGTTCTTGGAGCCCTTCTCGTTCTGGACTTCCACCTTCTTGAGCAGGTGGTCGTCGATGAACGGGCCCTTCTTGAGACTGCGCGGCATGGGTTAACCCCGCTTCCGGTTGGCGTAACGACGGCGGACGATCAGCCGGTCGCTCGGCTGGCCCTTGCGGCGGGTGCGGCCCTCGGGCTTGCCCTGCGGGTTCACCGGATGGCGACCACCGGAGGTCTTGCCCTCACCGCCACCGTGCGGGTGGTCGACCGGGTTCATGGCGACACCGCGGACGGTCGGGCGCTTGCCCTTCCACCGCATCCGGCCGGCCTTGCCCCAGTTGATGTTTGACTGGTCGGCGTTGCCGATCTCGCCGACGGTCGCGCGGCAGCGCACGTCGACACGGCGGATCTCGCCCGAGGGCATCCGCAGCGTGGCGTACGCGCCCTCGCGGCCGAGCAACTGGATGCCGACGCCAGCCGAGCGGGCCATCTTGGCGCCGCCACCGGGACGCAGCTCCACGCAGTGGATCTGGGTACCTACCGGGATGTTGCGCAGCGGCAGGTTGTTACCCGGCTTGATGTCGGCGCCCGGGCCGGACTCGATCCGGTCGCCCTGCTTGATGTCCTTCGGCGCGATGATGTAGCGCTTCTCGCCGTCGGCGTAGTGCAGCAGTGCGATGCGGGCGGTGCGGTTGGGGTCGTACTCGATGTGCGCGACCTTCGCCGGCACGCCGTCCTTGTCGACCCGCTTGAAGTCGATCAGGCGGTACTGCCGCTTGTGACCGCCGCCCTGGTGCCGCGTAGTGATCTTGCCGTGGGCGTTGCGGCCGCCCTTCTTCGGCAACGGAGCCAGGAGCGACTTCTCCGGCGTGGACCGGGTGATCTCGGCGAAGTCGGCGACGCTGGAGCCACGGCGGCCCGGCGTCGTCGGCTTGTACTTACGAATCGGCATTTTTAGACAACCCCTTAGCTGACCGGGCCGCCGAAGGCCTCGATGCGGTCACCGTCAGCCAGCTTTACCAGCGCCCGCTTGGTGTCCTTACGCTTGCCCCACCCGGTGCGGGTGCGCTTGCGCTTGCCCTCGCGATTGGCGGTGTTGACCGTCAGGACCCGGACGTTGAAGATCTGCTGGATAGCGATCTTGATCTGGGTCTTGTTCGCGTCCGGGTGAACCAGGAACGTGTACCAGTTCTGGTCGAGAACGCTGTAGCTCTTCTCCGACACGATCGGCGCGACGATGATGTCGCGCGGATCCGCGATGGTGGTCACTTGTCCGCCTCCTCGCTGGCCGTGCCGCGGTCGCCCAGGAACTCGTCCAGCGCGTCCTTGGTGAAGACCACGTCGTCGGCGACCAGCACGTCGTACGTGTTGAGCTGGCCGGCTTCGATCAGGTGCACGCCGTCGCCGGCGAGGTTGCGCAGCGAGAGCCAGTTCAGCTCGTCCTGCGCACTCAGCACGACCAGGACGCGCTTGCGCTCGGTGGCGGTGCGCAGGGTCTTCAGCGCCTCCTTGGTCGACGGCTTCTCACCGCCGACGAAGGCCTGGACCACGTGCACCCGCCCCTCGCGGGCCCGGTCGGACAGCGCGCCACGCAGGGCGGCCACCTTCATCTTCTTGGGGGTCCGCTGGCTGTAGTCGCGCGGCACGGGACCGTGCACGACGCCACCGCCGGCGAACTGCGGCGCCCGGATCGAGCCCTGACGAGCCCGGCCGGTGCCCTTCTGCTTGTACGGCTTCTTGCCGCCACCGGCGACCTCACCGCGGGTCTTGACCTTGTGCGTGCCCTGGCGCGCGGCCGCGAGCTGGGCGACGACGACCTGGTGCATCAGCGGGATGTTCGCCTGCACGTCGAAGATGTCGCCCGGCAGCTCGACGGAGCCGGCCGTGGTGCCCTCGGGGGTCAGAACGCCAACCGTGGTCACTTCGCCGCACCACCCTTCGTGGGCGCCTTGGCCGAGGTGCGCACGAACACGAGCGCGCCCTTCGGGCCCGGGATCGCGCCCTTGATCAGCAGCAGGTTGTCGTCAGCCTCGACCCGCTGCACGGTCAGGTTCTGCACCGTGTACCGGACGCCGCCCATGCGGCCAGCCATCCGGACACCCTTGAAGACGCGGCCAGGGGTCGCGCAGGCGCCGATCGAGCCGGGCGAGCGGTGCTTGCGCTCGACACCGTGGCTCGCGCGCAGGCCGTGGAAGCCGTGCCGCTTCATCACACCCGCGAAGCCCTTGCCCTTGGTCTTGCCGGTGACGTCGATCAGCGCGCCGGGCTCGAACGTCTCGACGGTGACCTCCTGCCCCAGCTCGTACTCGCTCGCGTCGGTCGTGCGCAGCTCGACGAGGTGCCGGCGCGGCGCGGCGCCCGACTTGGCGAAGTGGCCGGTCTCCGGCTTGTTCACCTTGCGGGGGTCGATCGTGCCGAACGCGAGCTGGACCGCCGAGTAGCCGTCCTTGTCGGGGGTACGGACCTGGGTCACGACACACGGGCCGGCCTGAACCACGGTCACGGGGACGACGCGGCCGTTGTCCCAGACCTGGGTCATGCCGAGCTTGGCGCCCAGGATGCCCTTCACTTGCCTGTCCATGAGTTCGCAGTCCCTACAGCTTGATCTCGATGTCGACGCCAGCCGGCAGGTCGAGACGCATGAGCGAGTCGACCGTCTTGGGGGTCGGGTCGATGATGTCGATCAGACGCTTGTGCGTGCGCATCTCGAAGTGCTCGCGCGAGTCCTTGTACTTGTGCGGCGAACGGATCACGCAGAAACGGTTGATCTCCGTTGGCAGCGGCACCGGGCCCGCGACCTGAGCACCGGTACGAGTCACCGTCTCCACGATCTTGCGCGCCGAAGAGTCGACGACCTCGTGGTCGTAGGCCTTGAGCCGGATGCGGATCTTCTGTCCCGCCATGGTGGCTTCTGTTTCCTTCTCTCGATGCCGCTGTGGTGCGGGGTTTCGCAACCCCTTGTCCGACCCCCGCGGTCGGGCGTGTCGCGCCCCTTGGCCAGGCTCCGCCCCTGCGAACGGGGCGATCTGGTTGGTGCGGGGTTCGAGGTACCGGGCGTATCAACACACCCCCGGCCACCCGCGAAGGTGGTCGGCTGCTACGGGCAGCCGACCACCCCGCGCAAAGCGCAACCTGACTAGTATGCCGTACTCGCGTACAGCAGGTCCAATCGGGTTACCCAGCTCACTTGATGATCTTGGTTACCTGACCGGCGCCGACGGTGCGGCCACCCTCGCGGATCGCGAACTTCAGACCCAGGTCCATAGCGATGGGCTGGATCAGCTTCACGGTCATCGAGGTGTTGTCGCCAGGCATGACCATCTCGGTGCCCTCGGGCAGCGTGACGACACCGGTGACGTCGGTGGTGCGGAAGTAGAACTGCGGCCGGTAGTTCTGGAAGAACGGGGTGTGCCGGCCACCCTCCTCCTTGGAGAGGATGTAGACCGTCGCCTCGAACTCCGTGTGCGGGGTCGTGGTGCCCGGCTTGACGACCACCATGCCGCGCTCGACGTCCTCGCGCTTGACGCCACGCAGGAGCAGACCGACGTTCTCGCCAGCGCGAGCCTCGTCGAGCAGCTTGCGGAACATCTCGATACCGGTGCAGGTGGTCTTGATCGACTTCTCGCGAATACCGACGATCTCGACCTCCTCGTTCGGCTTGAGGATGCCGCGCTCGGCGCGACCGGTCACCACAGTGCCACGACCGGTGATCGTGAAGACGTCCTCGATCGGCATGAGGAACGGCTTCTCGGTCTCACGCTCGGGCTGCGGGATCGCCGTGTCGACCGCGCTCATCAGCTCCATGAGCTTCTCGGTCCACTCGGCGTCACCCTCGAGGGCCCTCAGCGCCGAAACGCGCACGACCGGGACGTCGTCGCCCGGGAACTCGTACGTGCTCAGCAGCTCGCGGACCTCCAGCTCGACCAGCTCGAGCAGCTCCTCGTCCTCGACCATGTCGCTCTTGTTGAGCGCCACGACGATGTAAGGAACGCCGACCTGGCGGGCCAGGAGCACGTGCTCCTTGGTCTGCGGCATCGGGCCGTCGGTCGCCGCGACCACCAGGATCGCGCCGTCCATCTGCGCGGCACCGGTGATCATGTTCTTGATGTAGTCGGCGTGCCCAGGACAGTCGACGTGCGCGTAGTGGCGCGCCTCGGTCTGGTACTCGACGTGAGCGATCGAGATCGTGATGCCGCGAGCCTTCTCCTCCGGCGCCTTGTCGATCTCGTCGAACGGCGTGTAGGGGTTCAGGTCGGGCATCTTGTCGTGCAGGACCTTGGTGATGGCCGCGGTCAGCGTCGTCTTACCGTGGTCGATGTGACCAATGGTGCCGATGTTGACGTGCGGCTTAGTCCGCTCGAACTTCGCCTTCGCCACTGGTGTCCTCCTGTGGACTTCTTGGTTCGTACGCTTGGTCTTGCAACTTTGCGGCCATCAGGCCCGGTCTAGCGCAGTTCCTACTCGCCTGTTGCCTTCGCGATGATTTCCTTCGCGACGTTCTGAGGAACCTCGGCGTAGGAGTCGAACTGCATGCTGTAGCTCGCCCGGCCCTGGGTCTTCGACCGCAGGTCGCCGACGTAGCCGAACATCTCCGACAGGGGGACCAGGGCGCGGACGACGCGGGCACCCCCGCGCTCCTCCATCGCCTGGATAATGCCCCGGCGGGAGTTGAGGTCGCCGATGACGTCACCCATGTTCTCCTCAGGAGTGGTGACCTCAACGGCCATCATCGGCTCGAGAAGTGCCGGGTCGGCCCTGCGGGCCGCTTCCTTGAGCACCATCGAACCGGCGATCTTGAACGCCATCTCGGACGAGTCAACCTCGTGGTACTTGCCGTCCACCAAGGTCAGCTTCACGCCGACCAGCGGGTAACCGGCGAGGATGCCGTACTGCATGGCGTCCTGGGCACCGGCGTCCACCGACGGGATGAACTCCTTGGGGATGCGACCACCGGTGACCGAGTTCTGGAACTCGTACGTGGGGGCGTCGTTGTCGAGCGGCAGCGGCTCGAGGCTGATGATGACGCTCGCGTACTGGCCGGAACCGCCGGTCTGCTTCTTGTGCGTGTACTCGACCTTCTCCACCTTGCGGCGGATGGTCTCGCGGTACGCGACCTGCGGCTTGCCGATGTTGGCCTCGACGTTGAACTCGCGACGCATGCGGTCGACGAGGATGTCGAGGTGCAGCTCGCCCATGCCGGAGATCACGGTCTGGCCGGTCTCTTCGTCATTGGCGACGCGGAACGTCGGGTCTTCCTCGGCGAGACGCTGAATCGCGGTGCCCAGCTTCTCCTGGTCGGCCTTGGTCTTCGGCTCGATCGCCACCTGGATGACCGGCTCGGGGAAGGTCATCGACTCCAGGATCACCGCGTTGGCCGGGTCGCACAGCGTGTCACCGGTGGTGGTCTGCTTCAGACCCTGCACGGCGATGATGTCACCAGCCTGCGCCGTCGAGCGCTCCTCGCGCTTGTTGGCGTGCATCTGGTAGATCTTGCCGATGCGCTCCTTGCGGTCCTTGGTGGAGTTGATCACCTGGGAACCGGACTCCAGCGTGCCGGAGTACACCCGGACGTAGGTCAGCTTGCCGAGGTGCTTGTCCGTCTGGATCTTGAAGGCCAGCGCGGCGAACGGCTCGCTCACCGACGGCTTCCGCTGCAGCGGTGTCTCGCCGTCCGTCGCGGTGCCCTCGATCGCCGGGATGTCGAGCGGCGAAGGCAGGAAGTCGACCACCGCGTCGAGCATGGGCTGCACGCCCTTGTTCTTGAACGCGGAGCCACACAGGACCGGGTTGGCCTTGCTGGCGATGGTCGCCCGCCGGATGCCCGCCTTGATGTCCTCGGCAGAGAGATCCACACCGTCGAGGTACTTCTCCATCACGGTGTCGTCGACGTCCGCGAGCGTCTCGATCAGCTTCTCGCGCCACTCGGCGGCCTGGTCGGCGAGGTCTGCCGGGACCTCTTCGATCGCGTAGTCCTCGCCCTTCATCGTCTCACCACGCCAGGTGAGCGCGCGCATGCCGATCAGGTCGACGACGCCGATGTGGTCGCCCTCGAGCCCGATCGGGATCTGGAGCACCAGCGGCGTGGCGTTGAGCCGGTCGATCATCATCTGCACGCAACGGAAGAAGTCCGCGCCCGTGCGGTCGAGCTTGTTGACGAAACACATCCGCGGGACGTGGTACTTGTCGGCCTGGCGCCAGACGTTTTCGGTCTGCGGCTCCACGCCGGCGACACCGTCGTACACCGCCACCGCGCCGTCCAGGACACGCAGCGAACGCTCGACCTCAACGGTGAAGTCGACGTGCCCCGGCGTGTCGATGATCTGGATGGTGTGGTCCTTCCACTCGCACTTGGTGGCGGCGGAAGTGATGGTGATGCCCCGCTCCTGCTCCTGCTCCATCCAGTCCATGACGGCCGCGCCCTCGTGGACTTCACCGATCTTGTACGTGATGCCGGTGTAGAACAGGATCCGTTCGGTCGTGGTCGTCTTACCGGCGTCGATGTGCGCCATGATGCCGATGTTGCGAACCTTGGCAAGCGCGTTGTCGGCGGCAGCCACGATAATCCCTACTTCGTCGTCTCGTCGGTGACCGCTGCGATTACCAGCGGTAGTGAGCGAAGGCCTTGTTGGACTCCGCCATCTTGTGGGTGTCTTCGCGCCGCTTGACGGCGGCACCGAGGCCGTTGCTCGCGTCGAGCAGCTCGTTCTGCAGGCGCTCGACCATGGTCTTCTCGCGACGCGCCTTGGAGTACGTCACCAGCCAACGCAGGCCCAGCGTGGTCGCCCGGGGGGGACGCACCTCGACCGGCACCTGGTAGGTCGCGCCACCGACACGGCGGCTGCGTACCTCAAGGGTGGGCTTGACGTTGTCCATCGCACGCTTCAGCGTCACGACCGGGTCGGTGCCGGTCTTCTCACGGCAGCCCTCGAGCGCGCCGTAGACGATGCGCTCGGCGAGCTGGCGCTTGCCACGCATCAGGATCTTGTTGATCAGCTGCGTGACCAGCGGGGAGTTGAACACCGGGTCCGCAACCAGCGGCCGGCGCGGAGCGGGGCCTTTACGCGGCATGTCAGCTCTTCTCCTTCTTCGCGCCGTAGCGACTGCGGGCCTGCTTGCGGTTGCGGACACCCTGTGTGTCCAGCGAACCACGAACGATCTTGTACCGCACGCCGGGGAGGTCCTTCACCCGGCCACCGCGGACGAGCACGATCGAGTGCTCCTGGAGGTTGTGGCCGACGCCCGGAATGTACGCCGTCACCTCGATCTGGCTGCTGAGCTTCACACGAGCGACCTTGCGCAGCGCGGAGTTCGGCTTCTTCGGGGTGGTGGTGTACACGCGCGTGCACACGCCGCGCCGCTGAGGGCTCCCCTTCAGCGCTGGCGTCTTGGTCTTGCTCGTCTTCGCCTGTCGGCCCTTGCGGACCAGCTGCTGGATCGTGGGCACCGGGTTCTCTCCGCTCCCTTGCTTCTTTTTGTGTGCCTTCTGTTTTGCTCCGGGGCCCGCCCTCGCGGGCTTCTCCGGCACCCGCGGTCGGGCGTGTCGTCCGGCACACGGTTCCGGCGCACGCTGACGCGTGAACCGGGCTGTCTCGTTGTCGTGCGGCGACCCTGTCTAAGGGCGCACGCACGGATTGCCCGGGCAAGCCCGGGCACGAGGGGAAAGAGTACCCACCGTGAGCGCACAGGTCAAAACGGAGGACTCCCTCTTCCCCATCCCACCCGTCGGCGGACGACTCCAGTTGATAAGTGTACCCCGCCCCCATTCGCACCCGCCGGGCCGGGCCCGCCTACGCGGTCACCTGGATCAGCGAGGCCAACGCCAGGCCCACGACGGTCAGGCCGAGGCCGGTGGCGCCGCACGCGATTCCGGAGATAGCGATGCCACGGCCGGTGAAGCGGATGGCCGGCGGAGAGACGGCTCGCCGGATCTGGCGCATCCCCAGCCAGCCGAGCAGGACACCCGCGCCGCCCGTCACGCCGGCCACCAGAGCGAACGCTCCCCCGACCCAGACGCCCCAGCCGTCCTGAGCGCCGAGCAGGCCGAAGCAGCCCACGATGAACGAGACCAGGACGGACGCGATGCCGGCCACCAGCGCGCCGACCGCCAGGCCGGACGTGACCGGCGGCACGTCGAGATGTACCAGAGCGAAGCTGGTGCCCGGCATGGCCTCGACCCGGCGGGGCCTGGACCATGCCTCGCGCGGAGGCGGCGGAACGGCACGGGGCGGCGCCCCCACCGGCGCCGGAGCAACCGCCTGAGGCCCGGACCAGCCCGCGGTCGGGGCAGCATGCGGCGCGGGGGACGGGACCGCCCCCACCGACCAGGGCGAGTCCGTCGACCAAGCCGGCACGGGCGACGACCCCGGCGACGACGGCGGCGCGGGCATGGGTGAGGACGCTGGTGGCGGGTCCGTGGGGGTTGGAGCCCCGTCCGGCGGCGGTGCTCCGTCGGTACTCATCAGTCCCCCTAGTCGACCGTCGGGCTGAAGTCGCGCCCGGTCGGGCTGCCGGCGAAGTCAACCACGCCGATGATCAGCGCGACCACCACGGTGGTCGCGGCCAACGCGATGCCGATCCAGGCCAGCCGCTCACCGCGGCGCAGCCACACGCTGCCGGTCAGATAACCCCCCGACGCGTACGCCTCACGGCGCGCCTGGGCGGACAGGACGAGCGCGATGCTGGCGGGCACCACACCGCCGACCATCGGGCCCGTGAGCAACGCGATCAGGCCGAGCGCGAACACGGTGCCGGCTTTGGTGGAGCGCACCGGCTCCGGATCCATCGGATGGCGCAGTGCCGGCGACGTAACCACGCCTCCAGCCTACAAAGGGCGAGGCGCCCCGCACTGTCCAGTGCGGGGCGCCTCTTCGACCAACAGACTTACCGGTACGACCCGAAGTCGAAGTCGTCCAGCGGCACAGCCTGGCCACTGGCCGGCCCGAAACCGTAGTCGGTCTCCGGGTACCCGGTCATCGAGTACACCTTGGCCTTGGCCTCCTCGGTGGGCTCGACCCGGATGTTGCGGTACTTGCTGATGCCCGTACCGGCCGGGATGAGCTTGCCGATGATGACGTTCTCCTTGAGACCGATCAGCGAGTCGCTGCGCGCGTTGATCGCCGCGTCGGTCAGCACCCGGGTGGTCTCCTGGAAGGAGGCCGCCGAGAGCCAGGAGTCGGTCGCCAGCGACGCCTTGGTGATACCCATGAGCACCGGACGACCGGCGGCGGGCTCGCCGCCCTCGGCCACGAGCCGGCGGTTTTCCGACTCGAAGACCGCCCGGTCGACCAGGACGCCCGGCAGGAACTCGGTGGAGCCCGAGTCGATCACCGTGACGCGCTTCAGCATCTGCCGAATGATGATCTCGATGTGCTTGTCGTGGATCAGTACGCCCTGCGAGCGGTAGACCTCCTGGACCTCCTGGGTAAGGTGGACCTGGACCGCGCGCGGACCGAGGATGCGCAGCAGCTCGTGAGGGTCGATGGTGCCCTCGGTGAGCTTCTCGCCGACCTCGACGTGGTCGCCGTCGTGCACCCGCAGCCGGACCCGCTTCGAGATCTTGTCGTGCACGATCTCGTCGCTGCCGTCGTCGGGCACCACGATGATCTTCCGCGAGCGCTCGCCGTCTTCGATCCGGACGCGCCCCGGGGTGTCGGCGATCGGCGCCTTGCCCTTGGGAACCCGAGCCTCGAAGATCTCCTGCACACGCGGCAGACCCTGCGTGATGTCCTCACCGGCGACACCACCGGTGTGGAACGTACGCATCGTCAGCTGCGTACCGGGCTCGCCGATGGACTGGGCGGCGATGATGCCGACCGCCTCACCGACGTCGACCGTCTTGCCGGTCGGCAGCGACCGGCCGTAGCAGGCCGCGCAGACGCCCAGCTTCGACTCGCAGGTGAGCACGCTGCGTACCCGGACGTTCTCGACACCCGCGGCGACCAACCGGTCGACGAGGATCGAGTTGAGGTCGTTGCCGCGCTCGGCCACGACGGCGCCGTCGGCGCCCTTGATGTCGTCGGCCAGGGTGCGGGCGTGCACGCCGGTCTCGGCGTGCTCGTGCACCGTGAGATCACCGTTGATGACCTGGCCGACCGCCATGGTGATGGCGCGGTCGGTGCCGCAGTCTTCCTCGCGGATGATCACGTCCTGCGACACGTCGACCAGACGCCGGGTCAGGTAACCCGAGTCGGCGGTACGCAGGGCGGTGTCGGCTAGACCCTTGCGGGCACCGTGCGTGGAGATGAAGTACTCCACCACCGACAGGCCCTCGCGGTAGCTCGACTTGATCGGCCGCGGGATGATCTCACCCTTGGGGTTGGCCACCAGGCCACGGATAGCCGCGATCTGGCGGAGCTGGAGCAGGTTACCGCGCGCGCCGGAGTTGATCATGACCCACAGTGGGTTCTCCTGCGGCAGCGAGGTCTCCATCTCCTTGGATACCTCGTTGGTCGCCTTGGTCCAGATCTCGATGAGCTCGCCGCGGCGCTCCTCGGCGGTCATCAGACCCCGCTGGTACTGCTTGTCGATCCGCTCGGCTTCCTTCTCGTACCGCTCCATGATCTCGGGCTTGCGCGCCGGAGCGATGACGTCTTCCATGCCGATGGTCACGCCGGACCAGGTCGCCCAGTGGAAGCCGGCCTCCTTGAGCGCGTCGAGCGTCGCCGCCAGCGCCACCTTCGGGAACCGCTCCGCGAGGTCGTTGACGATCGCCGAGAGCTGGCTCTTGCGGATCTCGTAGTTCACGTAGCGGTAGCCCTGGGGCAGGGTCTCGTTGAAGAGCACCCGTCCCATCGTGGTCTCGACGATCAGCGGCTCCCCGGGGGTCCAGCCCTCCGGCGCGGTCCACTGGGCACCGCCAACGCCGTTGTCGACATCGACCACACCCCGCAGCCGGATCCGGATAGGCGTTCCCAGCTGCAACTCGCCGTTGTCGAACGCCATCCGCGCCTCGGCGTCGGAGCTGAACTCCCGGCCCTTGCCCTTGCCTTCCGGCATGAGGTGGGTCAGGTAGTACAGCCCGATGACCATGTCCTGCGTGGGCATGGTGACCGGCTTGCCGTCGGCCGGCTTGAGGATGTTGTTCGACGACAACATCAGGATCCGCGCCTCGGCCTGCGCCTCAGCGGACAGCGGCACGTGCACCGCCATCTGGTCACCGTCGAAGTCGGCGTTGAAGGCGGTGCAGACCAGCGGGTGGATCTGGATCGCCTTGCCCTCGACCAGCTGCGGCTCGAACGCCTGGATGCCGAGTCGGTGCAGGGTCGGCGCCCGGTTGAGCAGCACCGGGTGCTCCCCGATGACCTCTTCCAGGACGTCCCACACGACCGGCCGCTGGCGCTCGACCATGCGCTTCGCCGACTTGATGTTCTGCGCGTGGTTGAGATCGACCAGGCGCTTCATCACGAACGGCTTGAACAACTCCAGCGCCATCTGCTTGGGCAGGCCGCACTGGTGCAGCTTGAGCTGCGGGCCGACCACGATGACCGAACGGCCGGAGTAATCGACGCGCTTGCCCAGCAGGTTCTGGCGGAACCGGCCCTGCTTGCCCTTGAGCATGTCGGACAGCGACTTGAGCGGGCGGTTACCCGGACCGGTGACCGGACGGCCGCGGCGACCGTTGTCGAACAGCGCGTCGACGGCCTCCTGCAGCATCCGCTTCTCGTTGTTGACGATGATCTCGGGCGCGCCGAGGTCGATCAGCCGCTTGAGGCGGTTGTTCCGGTTGATCACGCGGCGGTACAGGTCGTTGAGGTCGGAGGTCGCGAAGCGGCCACCGTCGAGCTGCACCATCGGACGCAGGTCCGGCGGGATCACCGGTACGCAGTCGAGCACCATGCCGAGCGGCGAGTTGCGGGTGTTCAGGAACGCCGCGACGACCTTGAGCCGCTTGAGCGCCCGGATCTTCCGCTGGCCCTTGCCGGACCGGATGATCTCGCGAAGGTTGTCGGCCTCGGCGTCCAGGTCCATGTTTTCCAGCAGGGCCTTGATCGCCTCGGCACCCATGGCGCCCTTGAAGTACTCGCCGAACCGGTCACGCAGCTCGCGGTACAGCAGCTCGTCGGTGACCAGCTGCTTCGCATCGAGCTTGCGGAACGTGTCAAGCACCTCGTCGAGCCGGTCGATCTCGCGCTGCGCCCGGTCACGGATCTGGCGCATCTCGCGCTCGCCAGCCTCCTTGACCTTGCGCCGCACGTCGGCCTTGGCGCCCTCTGCCTCCAGCTCGGCCAGGTCGGCCTCGAGCTTGGCGGCCCGCTTCTCGATCTCCGAGTCGCGGCTGTTTTCCGACTGCCGCTTCTCGGCCAGGAGCTCGTTTTCGATCGTCGACATGTCGCGGTGCCGGGCCTCGGTGTCCACACCGGTGACCACGTACGACGCGAAGTAGATGATCTTTTCGAGGTCCTTCGGAGCCAGGTCGAGCAGGTAGCCGAGCCGGCTGGGGACGCCCTTGAAGTACCAGATATGGGTGACCGGGGCGGCCAGCTCGATGTGGCCCATCCGCTCACGCCGCACCTTGGAGCGGGTCACCTCGACGCCGCAGCGCTCACAGATGATGCCCTTGAAGCGGACCCGCTTGTACTTACCGCAGTAGCACTCCCAGTCCCGTTGAGGACCGAAGATCTTCTCGCAGAAGAGCCCGTCCTTTTCCGGCTTGAGCGTGCGGTAGTTGATCGTCTCGGGCTTCTTGACCTCGCCGTGCGACCACTGGCGGATATCGTCAGCGGTGGCCAGGCCGATGCGCAACTCGTCGAAGAAGTTGACGTCGAGCACTTGGTCCTATCCCTCGTATTTCGTGTTGCAGGGTGGGTTCTAGGCCTTGTCGAGGTGCCGGAGCGGTTGCCCGCCCCGGCACCACGGTTCAGACTTCCTCGACGCTGCTCGGCTCACGCCGGGACAGGTCGATGCCGAGTTCCTCCGCGGCCCGGAAGACCTCGTCGTCGGTCTCGCGCATCTCCAGGGCAACGCCGTCGCTAGACAGCACCTCTACGTTGAGGCACAGCGACTGCAGCTCCTTGAGCAGCACCTTGAACGACTCCGGGATGCCCGGTTCAGGGATGTTTTCGCCCTTGACGATCGCCTCGTACACCTTCACCCGGCCGAGGACGTCGTCGGACTTGATCGTCAGCAGCTCCTGGAGGGCGTACGCGGCGCCGTAGGCCTGCATGGCCCAGCACTCCATCTCACCGAACCGCTGGCCACCGAACTGCGCCTTACCACCCAGCGGCTGCTGCGTGATCATCGAGTACGGGCCGGTCGACCGAGCGTGGATCTTGTCGTCGACCAGGTGGTTCAGTTTGAGGATGTACAGGTAGCCGACCGCGATCGGGTCGGGCAACGGCTCGCCGGAGCGCCCGTCGAACAGCCGGGCCTTGCCCGAACCTCCGACGAGCTGCACGCCGTCCCGGTTGGGCAGCGAGCTGGCGAGCAGACCCGAGATCTCGGCTTCCTTCACACCGTCGAACACCGGCGTCGCGACGTTGGTGCCCGGCTCGGACTCGCTGGCACCGATGGAGGCCAGAGCGCGCTTCCAGTCGGTGTCGTCGCCGTCGACCTTCCAACCGGTCTGGGCGATCCAGCCGAGGTGGGTCTCGAGGACCTGGCCGATGTTCATCCGGCTCGGCACACCGAGCGGGTTGAGCACGATGTCGACCGGCGTGCCGTCCTCCAGGAACGGCATGTCCTCGACCGGCAGGATCTTGGAGATGACGCCCTTGTTGCCGTGGCGGCCCGCGAGCTTGTCACCGTCCTGGATCTTGCGCTTCTGGGCCACGTAGACCCGGACCAGCTCGTTGACGCCCGGGGGCAGCTCGTCGCCGTCCTCGCGGGAGAAGGTGCGGACGCCGATGACCGTGCCGGTCTCGCCGTGCGGCACCTTCAGCGAGGTGTCACGCACCTCGCGCGCCTTCTCACCGAAGATCGCCCGCAGCAGCCGCTCCTCCGGGGTCAGCTCCGTCTCGCCCTTGGGCGTGACCTTGCCGACCAGGATGTCGCCGGGGACGACCTCGGCGCCGATCCGGATGATGCCGCGCTCGTCGAGGTCAGCGAGCATTTCCTCGCTGACGTTCGGGATGTCACGGGTGATCTCTTCCGGGCCCAGCTTGGTGTCGCGGGCGTCGACCTCGTGCTCCTCGATGTGGATCGAGGTGAGCACGTCCTGCTGCACCAGGCGCTGCGACAGGATGATCGCGTCCTCGTAGTTGTGCCCCTCCCAGGACATGAACGCCACGAGCAGGTTGCGCCCGAGCGCCATCTCGCCCTCGTCGGTGCACGGACCGTCGGCGATCACCTGGCCTGCCTCGACGCGGTCGCCCTCGAAGACCACCGGTTTCTGGTTGACGCACGAGCCCGCGTTGGAGCGGCGGAACTTGTGCAGCAGGTAGGTGCGGCGGTGACCGTCATCCTGGTGCACCGTCACGTAGTCGGCGCACAGGTCTTCGACCACGCCACCGACCTCGGCGACCACCACGTCACCGGCGTCGACCGCTGCCCGGTACTCCATGCCCGTGCCGACCAGCGGCGCCTCGGCCTTGACCAGCGGCACCGCCTGGCGCTGCATGTTGGCGCCCATCAGCGCCCGGTTGGCGTCGTCGTGCTCCAGGAACGGGATCATGGCGGTCGCGACCGACACCATCTGGCGCGGCGAGACGTCCATGTAGTCGACCGCGGACGGCACGACGTAGTCGACCTCGCCGCCCTTCCGGCGGACCAGCACCCGGTCTTCGGCGAAGGTGCCGTCGGACTTCAACGGCGCGTTGGCCTGGGCCTTGACGAACCGGTCCTCTTCGTCCGCCGTCAGGTAGTCGATCTGGTCGGTGACCCGGCCGTTCTCGACCTTCCGGTACGGCGTTTCGATGAAACCGAACGGGTTGACGCGCCCGAAGGTGGAGAGCGCGCCAATCAGGCCGATGTTGGGGCCTTCCGGCGTCTCGATCGGGCACATCCGGCCGTAGTGGGACGGGTGCACGTCACGGACCTCGAAGCCGGCCCGCTCACGGGACAGACCACCGGGGCCCAGCGCCGAGAGGCGCCGGCGGTGGGTCAGGCCCGCCAGGGGGTTGGTCTGGTCCATGAACTGCGACAGCTGCGAGGTGCCGAAGAACTCCTTGATCGCCGCCACCACCGGGCGGATGTTGATCAGGGTCTGCGGCGTGATCGCCTCGACGTCCTGGGTGGTCATCCGCTCGCGGACGACCCGCTCCATACGGGAGAGACCGACCCGAACCTGGTTCTGGATCAGCTCGCCGACGGTGCGCAGGCGGCGGTTGCCGAAGTGGTCGATGTCGTCGGCCTCGTACCCCTCCTCGCCGGCGTGCAGCCGGCAGAGGTACTCGACCGTCGCCACGATGTCTTCGACGGTGAGGACGCCCTTGGTGATCGGTACATCGACCTCGAGCTTCTTGTTGAACTTGTACCGACCGACCTTGGCGACGTCATACCGCTTCGGGTTGAAGAAGAGGTTGTCGAGCAGGGTCTGGGCGTTCTCCCGCGTCGGCGGCTCACCCGGCCGCAGCTTGCGGTAGATGTCCAACAACGCCTCGTCGACGCCGGCGATGTGGTCCTTCTCCAGGGTGGTCATCATGAGCTCGGACCAGCCGAACCGCTCGCGGATCTGCTCGGCGGTCCAACCGATGGCCTTGAGTAGGACCGTGACGGCCTGGCGGCGCTTACGGTCGATGCGGACGCCGACAGTGTCGCGCTTGTCGATGTCGAACTCCAGCCAGGCACCCCGGCTCGGGATGACCTTGACGCTGGAGAGGTCGCGGTCGGACGTCTTGTCCGGCTGCTTGTCGAAGTAGACGCCCGGAGACCGGACGAGTTGGCTGACCACGACGCGCTCGGTGCCGTTGATGATGAAGGTGCCCTTGGGCGTCATCATCGGGAAGTCACCCATGAACACCGTCTGGCTCTTGATCTCGCCAGTGGTGTTGTTGGTGAACTCCGCGGTCACGAACAGCGGCGCGCAGTAGGTCAGATCCTTCTCTTTACACTCCTCGATCGAGGCCTTGACCTCGTCGAAGCGGGGGGCGGAGAAGGAAAGGGACATAGTGCCCGAGAAGTCCTCAATGGGACTAATCTCTTCGAGAATTTCCGCGAGACCAGAACGGGCGTGCGGGTCGTCAGCCGACCGGCCCTGCCAGGCCTCGTTGCCGACCAGCCAGTCAAACGACTCGGTCTGGATGGCGAGGAGGTTGGGGACCTCGAGATGTTCAGTGATCCTGCCGAATGAAACTCGGCGGGGCGCGAAAGCGCTCGACGTACGACTGGTCTTCGCAGGGCGGGAAGCTGCCAAGATGCGTCCTTCCGAGGACCGGTGCTGCAAAACGGCCGTTGCGCGCGCACCCCGACTGGACCCGATCCAGAAGGCCAGTTTCGGACATTCCGGGCAGGGCTGAAGTCGGAAGGCAGCGCAAACTAGCAGTGTAGCCGAGCGGCTAACCGCTGTCCACCCACCCAGCCCACCTTACGGCAGCGCGTCGCGGAACGCGCCCATCAACACCTCTGCGGTGCCTCCGGGCCGCTCAGAACGCGGCGCTAACCGCGTGTGCCGGCCAGACGCCGACCGCGTTGCGATCTTGCGATCTCAAGCGCTGCCGTCCGACCGGTGGCTGCAAGTGCGGAAAGACTTGCTGATGTCAGCGTGCCTGCCAGCAAACGCTGCGTCAAGAGTTCTGCCGCGGGTCGGACTGCCGTGATCGGCGCCACGTCACCATCCTTGCGGCTGATCAGGCATTTTGCCCGGCGTGTCCCCGGCGTGTCGCCATACGAAAAAGGCGCCGTCCTGTCCGGACGGCGCCTTTCGCGTTGTTCTGACCCATCGGAACTACTAGGAGCCGTGGCGACCAACGACGGCGCCCGACCTGTGTTCCGGTTTCGGGTTACTTGAGGGTGACCTTGGCGCCTTCGCCCTCGAGCTTGGCCTTCGCCTTTTCGGCGTTCTCCTTGTTGACCTTCTCCAGGATGGCCTTCGGCGCGGCCTCGACCACGTCCTTGGCCTCCTTCAGGCCCAGGCCGGTCAGCTCGCGCACGACCTTGATGACCTGGATCTTCTTGCCACCGTCGGCCTCGAGGATGACGTCGAACTCGTCCTTCTCCTCCTCGACCGGCGCGGCAGCGGCACCCGGCGCAGCGGCGGCCACGGCCACCGGCGCGGCGGCCTTGACGTCGAAGGTGTCCTCGAACTGCTTCACGAACTCCGAGAGCTCGATCAGCGTCATCCCCTTGAACGCGTCGAGCAGCTCTTCGGTGCTGAGCTTCGCCATGATGTCTGGCGTCCTTTCCTAGTTGTCTTGATCGAAGAGCCGCGTCAGGCGGCCGCTTCTTCCTGTTCGCGCTTTTCCTGCAGGGCAGCCGCCAGACGAGCGGTCTTGGTCAGCGGAGCCTGGAACAGGGCCGCGGCCTTGCTCAGGTTCGCCTTCATGGCGCCGGCCAGCTTGGCCAGCAGCACCTCACGGGACTCGAGGTCGGCGAGCTTGTTGACCTCGGCGGCCGAGATCGCCTTGCCCTCGAAAACGCCGCCCTTGATGACCAGATGCGGGTTGGCCTTCGCGAATTCGCGCAGGCCCTTCGCCGCTTCCACGACATCGCCGGAGACGAAGGTGAGCGCGGTAGGACCGGTGAACAGCTCGTCGAGTCCGCTGATCCCCGCCTCTACCGCAGCCCGCTTGGCCAGGGTGTTCTTCGCCACCGAGTACGTCGCGGTCTGACCCAGGGTCCGCCGCAGCTTGGTGAGCTGCGCGACCGTGAGGCCGCGGTACTCGGTCAGCACGGTCGCGTCCGCGTTGCGGAAGCGGTCGGTGAGCTCGGCGACGGCCGTGGCCTTGTCGGCCCGAACCGGCTTGTCCGCCATGTCCCTCCTCTCGTTGCTCCTTGCTGGTACGCACAAGGCCCTGCAACGAGAAACGCCCCGGCGCAGGGGCGCACGGGGCGAGACATAGTCACGCTGATCCTGTACTTCCCTGCGCGGGTCGCCCGTCGAGGCGGGACCTTCGACCGTGCCGGGGCACGGTGACCAGCGGTCTTCGGGTGTATCTGGGTGGCCAAGTCTAGCTTGGCCACCCAGGGCGATCCAAATTAGCTCTCGGCCTCGGTGAGGTTGCGGGTCACGTTGGGGTCGATCGGCACACCGGGCCCCATCGTCGTGGCGACCGTGACCTTCCGCAGGTACTTGCCCTTGGCCGCGGACGGCTTGACCCGCAGCACCTCGTCGAGCGCCGCGGCGTAGTTCTCGAGGAGCTTCTCCTCCGCGAACGACGCCTTGCCGATGATCAGGTGCAGGTTGGAGTGCTTGTCCACTCGGAAGGTGATCTTGCCGCCCTTGATCTCGGTCACCGCCTTGGTGACGTCCATCGTGACCGTGCCGGTCTTCGGGTTCGGCATGAGACCGCGCGGGCCCAGGATCCGCGCGATCCGACCGATCTTGGCCATCTGGTCCGGCGTGGCGATCGCCGCGTCGAACTCCAGCCAGCCCTCTTGAATGCGGGCGACCAACTCGTCGGTGCCGACCTCGTCGGCTCCGGCGGCCGCGGCCTCCTCGGCCTTCGCACCCGCCGCGAAGACGATCACGCGGGCGGTCTTACCGGTGCCGTGCGGCAGGTTGACCGTGCCGCGGACCATCTGGTCAGCCTTGCGAGGGTCGACGCCGAGGCGCATCGCGACCTCGACCGTGGCGTCGAACTTGACAGGCGACGTCTCCTTGGCGAGCTTGATCGCCTCAACCGGGGTGTAGAGCTTGGTGCGGTCGATCTGCTCGAGAGCCTTGCGATAGCTCTTGCTGCGCTGCATTGCTTGTTTCTCCTGTGGTCATTGGCGGGCCGGTGCGCGGCCCTCCCACGTACGGGCTATTCAGTCCTTGACGGTGATGCCCATCGACCGGGCGGTGCCGGCGATGATCTTCTCGGCCTGGTCGAGGTCGTTGGCGTTGAGGTCCGCCATCTTCTTCTCGGCGATCTCGCGCAGCTGGGCGCGGGTGACCGAGCCGACCTTGTCGGTGTGCGGGACGCCGGAGCCCTTCGGCACGCCGGCAGCCTTGATCAGCAGGCGGGCGGCCGGGGGCGTCTTCAGCACGAACGTGAACGAGCGGTCCTCGTACACGCTGATCTCGGCCGGGACGATGTCGCCGCGCTGTGACTCGGTCTGGGCGTTGTACGCCTTGCAGAACTCCATGATGTTGACGCCGTGCTGACCCAGCGCCGGGCCGACCGGCGGCGCCGGGGTGGCCTGGCCCGCCGGGAGCTGAAGCGTGAACGTCTTGACGAGCTTCTTCTTCGGAGGCATGTCTCTTCCTGGGCGGTGGTGGTGACGTGCCGGCCGCACGGCCAGCACACAAACGGGCGGCCGCGGGCGCGCACGGTCAAGCGCGGCCGCAGGCCGACGTTCAAGCGTAGCGCAGACCGATTAGATCTTCGCGACCTGGTTGAAGTTGAGCTCGACCGGCGTCTCGCGACCGAAGATCGACACCAGCACCTTGAGCTTCTGCTGGTCGGCGTTGATCTCGCTGATCGTCGCGGGCAGCGACGCGAACGCGCCGTCGGTGACGGTCACCGAGTCGCCCACCTCGAAGTCGAGGACCTTGATCTCCGGCTTGGCCTTCTTCTGCTCGGTCTCGACCGCGGGCGCCAGCCACTTCAGCACCTCGTCGAGCGACAGCGGCGCCGGGCGGTCGGCCCGGTCGGTCGCACCGACGAACCCGGTGACGCCCGGAGTGTTCCGCACACAGGAGTACGACTCCGGCGTCAGCTCCATGCGGACCAGGATGTAGCCCGGGAAGACCTTGTTTTGCACCTGGAGGCGCTTGCCGTTCTTGACCTCGACCTCTTCGCGGGTCGGCACCTCGACCTGGAAGATGTAGTCCTCCATGTCAAGGCTCGTGATACGGGTCTCGAGGTTGGTCTTGACCTTGTTCTCGTAGCCGGCGTACGAGTGCACCACGTACCAGTCGCCCGGTGCGTAACGCAGCTTCTGCCGCAGCTCAGCGACCGGGTCGAAGTCGCCCTCCGGCTCGGCGACCGGCGCGTACTCCGGCTCGCTGTCGGCGACGACGCGGTCATCGGCGGCGGTCGCCACCGAGGACTGCTCGTCGGCGGTTCCAGCGGTCTCGTCGTACTCAGGCACGCTCGCTCACTTCCGTGTTGTTATTCCTGGTTACCGAAGACGAACAGCACGCCCTTGGCGAACCCGTAATCCAGCCCGGCCACGATCGCCAGCATGAAAGCGACGAACACGACCACGACCGCGGTGTAGGTCAGCAGCTCCTTGCGGGTCGGCCAGATGACCTTACGCAGCTCTGCCACGACCTCGCGGATGAACCGCACCAGCCGCCCGAAAATTCCGACCCGGGCGACGTCTTTCTTGGCCTTCGGCTTGTCGGTCGGCTCCGCCTTGGGGCGCGCCCGAGTGGCGGTGCCGCCACGCGATACCGGCTCGTCGGCGTCATCGTCGTCGTCGGCGTCATCGTCAACGGCGTCGTCGAAGGACTCGTCGAGGTCGTCGACGGCATCGTCGTCGTCGCGCCGATTTCTGTCGGCCACTTCGCCCTCCGTGGGTCGTTTGGAACTGCGGCGTCGACCCACCGGCTAAGGAAGGACCACGACCAGCTACAGCCGGCGGGACCAACCCCGGGGCCGGTCAGGCCTTAGGCGCAGGGGCGACAGGACTCGAACCTGCAACCTGCGGTTTTGGAGACCGCTGCGCTGCCAATTGCGCCACACCCCTGTGGGGGCAGTTGCCCGCCCGAGGCACGCTCGGGCAGGGGTTACTACCCCACGGCGGACCAGTGTACGGGTAGACGCCTGAGTTTCCCAACCTGGGTTAGGCGGGTCGACGCACCAACGCTCTGGCCTGGGACAGCACTTTTTCGCCGCGGCAGGTCGCGGTGACATCGATCTGCGTCAGCCCCGCCCCGGTCTCGCCTTTGACCACGCCGCGGACCTCCAGCTCGGTGCCCTCGTCGTCGTCCGGCACGGGTACCGGCCGGCTGAACCGCACGTTGAAGTCGACAACCGCGTCTGCGGACCCCGCCCAAGCGGTCACGGCACGGCCGACCAGGGCCATCGTGTACATCCCGTGCGCGATCACGCCCGGAAGGCCCACCTTGGTGGCGAACCGCTCGCTCCAGTGGATCGGGTTGAAGTCGCCCGAGGCGCCGGCGTACCGGACCAGGTCGGCGCGGGTCACCCGGAATGTCTGTACCGGCAGCTCCATGTCAGCCCTCCCCGCGTACGACGATCTTGGACCAGGCGGTGACCACCGGCTCGCCGGAGGCCGACGCCACGTCGGTGCGCATGGTCAGGAAGTCGTGCCCGCCCCGCGACCGGATCTCCTCGATCGTGTTGGTGGAGATCAGCTCGTCACCGGCGACGATCGGCCGGGTGTACTGGAAGCGCTGGTCGCCGTGCACCACGCGGCTGTAGTCGACGCCAAGGTCCGGGTCTTCGACGATCTGGCGGTTTGCCGCCATCGTGATCACGACAGCGAAGGTAGGCGGCGCGACGACGTCGGCATAGCCCGCCGTGCGCGCGGCCTCGGGATCGTGGTGCAAGGCGTCGTCGGCACCGATGGCCGTCGCGAACTCACGGATCTTCTCGCGGCCGACCTGATAGGAAGCGGTCGGCGGATAGCTGCGACCGATGAAGGACGGGTCCAAGGGCATGCCGCCGAACTTACCGGCAGCAGGCCCTTTCAACCTATCGAGTCTCGCGGTGGGCGGTGTGCTTGCCGCAACGCGGGCAGAACTTCTTCAGCTCGATGCGGTCCGGGTCGTTGCGACGGTTCTTACGCGTGATGTAGTTGCGCTCCTTGCACTCCACACACGCCATAGTGATCTTGGGACGGACGTCGGTCGCCTTGGCCACGGCGGAGTGCCTTCCTCGCTAACGGACTACTACCGGCGTACGAGAGTACCCGGACACGCAAAGTGGGCGCCAACCGGCGCCCGTCTCGTGCGTAGCGGTGGCCGGACTTGAACCGGCGACACAGCGATTATGAGCCGCTTGCTCTGCCATCTGAGCTACACCGCCGCGTTGGGTCCAAGATGACCCGCAGAGCCCCCTTACGGAATCGAACCGTAGACCTTCTCCTTACCATGGAGACGCTCTGCCGACTGAGCTAAGGGGGCGCGTGCGCAGGGGTAAGAGTACACGGCGGCCTCCGCGACACGAAATCGGATAGAGCGTGTCGAGCCTTACGTCACGGCCCGCAGGCGACGTACCTCACCGAGGGGTGTGGGCTCCGATTCGGTACGCGCACCGAACCACGCCTCGAGTCGCTCGTACGGCAGCGGGCGGCTGAAAAGGAAGCCCTGCCCGACCTCGCAACCCATCTCCTTGAGCAGCTCCAGCGTGAGCTCGCTCTCGACGCCCTCGGCCACCACGGTCAGCCCGAACTGAAGCGACAGCGCCACCACAGCACGCACGATCGCAAGGTCGCCGGGGTCGGTCGCCATCCCCTGTACGAAGGTCCGGTCGATCTTCACCTCGTGCACCGGCAGGCGGCGCAGGTAGGACAGCGACGAGTACCCGGTGCCGAAGTCGTCGACGGACAGCCGTACACCCAGGTCGCGCAGCCGGCGCAGGGTCGGCATCGGGCGGTCGGTCGGCCCGACCACACTGTCTTCCTTGATCTCGAAGGTGACCTGCTCGGGTGCCACCCCGTACTCGCCCAGGAGGGCCTCCACCCTCGCTGGGAAGCCCGGGTCGATGAGGGTACGAGGGGAAAGGTTGACCGCGACGGAGAGCGGGCGGTCGGCGTCGGCCCAGTCTCGGCAGCGCCGCAGCCCCTCCTTGAGCACCGCCTCGGTGAGCCGGCCGAGCTGTCCGGTGTGCTCCGCGACCGCGACGAAGTCTTCCGGCGCCACCGCGCCGTGCGCCGGGTGCTCCCACCGGGCGAGGCACTCGACACCCACCAGGCGGCGGTCGGTCAGCAGCACCTTCGGCTGGAAGTACACCTCCAGCTCGTCGTTGTCGAGCGCCCGGCGCAGGTCGCCGGCCAGCTCCAGGCGGCGCACCGACCGCGACTCCAGGCCCGCGCTGAAAAGCTGGACACCGCCGGGCATGGATTTGGCGGACGTCGCGGCGACGTCCGCACGCTGCAGCAGCGTCGCGGGGTCGCTTCCATGATCAGGATGTACGGCGACACCGATGGCCATGTCGACGTCGAGCGTCAGCGCGCCGAACACCATGGGATCGCGGATCTGCTCGCGAAGCTGGATGGCCAGCTCGGTGGCCGCCTCGCCGCTCTCCGCCCGCAGGTTGACCACGAACTCGTCGCCACCGACGCGGCCCACCAGCGCCGCCGCCGGCGCGTGCCGCCGCAGCCGGCTGGCCACCTCGGCGAGCAGCTTGTCACCGGCGGCGTGCCCCAGCGACTCGTTGACGTCGCGCAGCCGGTCGATGTCGAAGAGCAGCACCGCGACCACTTCGCCGGGAGCCCGCACCGCGACCGACTCTTCCAGCGCCTCGGTGATGCGGCGACGGTTGGCGAGGGTAGTGAGGCCGTCGTGGTAGGCGTCATAACGCAACCGGTCGACGAGCCGCGAGTTTTCCACCGCGACGCCCGTATGAGCTGCGATCGTCTCCAGAATCCGGACGTCGCCCTCCGTGAAGTGGCCGAGGTCGCCCATCCGGTTGACCACCTCGAGAGTGCCCACGACCGCCCGGCCGGAGCGCAGCGGCGTGACGATGACATCTTTGACCCGGGCCTCGCGGAGCGCCTGCCGTAGCGCCTCGTCACCACCGAGCCGGGCACCGAGCGCGACCGTCTGGCCGCCATCCTCCCGTACCCGGGCGCGCACCTCGACGGGCGTCGGCGCGATGTCCAGGAGACCGGAGTCATCCACGCGCGCGGAAAGCAGCACCTCCGGGTGCCGGCCCTGCGCCGGCAGCCACAGCGTCGCGTACTCGGCCTGCATCATGGCCCGCACGCGGCCGAGCAGCGCATCGGCGAGCGATCCGCCGCGCGGCGCCTCGCTGATCGCACGAGTGAGGTCGTACAGGTCGGACAGCATCCGGTGCTGGCGCAGGAACTGCGCGTACGACCGGTACACCAGCACCAGCACGGCGGCGAGCGCGAACAGCAGCAGCACGCCCCACGGCGTCACCGACAGGACGATCACGATGGTGAGGCCGATAACGACGTTGATCGCCGCAGTGATCAAGCCGATCCCCGCGGTGCGGAGAACCTCGATACCCGCCTGCGGTCCCTGCACCAGGGTGTGCACACCAGCCACCGCGGCCAGCGTGACCAGCGTGCTGGTGCTGACCGCCGCGAACAGGATGCCCCATGTGCCGGGCCCGACGCCCTCCATAGGTGGGAACGCCAGCAGCACCAACCCCGCAAGCGACGTCGCGGCTGCGGTCTTCGCGATGTTGAACGACGCCTTCACCGGCGAACTACGCCGCCGCAACTGCGTGATGATCGCACCGACCGTGAAGACCAGCACCACCATGAACGTGGGCAGGAAGAACAGCGCCAGCGTCAGGGGAATCTCGTTGATCGTGATCGTGTAGCCCTGGCGGCGAACCACGAAGTGGAAGACCGCGACCTCAGCCGCCACGAAGACGCCGAGGATCAGGACCGCGTCGATCCACGCACCCAACCGCTGCTCATCGCCAAGCCCGATGGCCGTAGCCCAGATGACCGCGAGCAAGATCAGCGGCCCGGTGATCAGCCAGGCCTGGCTCGCCGAACGGCGCCCGACGCGCTGCCGTTTGGCCATGCGTCAGAGTCCAAAGATGCTGCCGGCTCCCGCTCCGGAACCACCATCAACGCCCGGCACTGTCCACACAGCAGACCAGTCCCAGTCCATGGTCGTGAACCCGCCGGAGGAGCCCACGGTGGAGACGACGACCACCGCGGCCAGAGCCAGGACCAAGCCGGCAAGACGGCCCAGTCTGCCTGTACGCATCGAACGCTCCTGTCGGGGGTAACCACATGTGACATCAGTGATGAGGGTTCCCCTGATCGTGCCACATCTGGGCTGCTAGACACACACTCATCCCCCGCTTGGCACCACAGTACGCAAAATCCTGGCTGAACGGCTGACCACGCCCTTAGTTTCGAATTAAGTCACGGCTCACTTCTGACACCCCGAAGAACGCCCTGACCAGGGACAACACTTGAGAAAAGTTCGGTTTTCCGGTTTTGTGAGGAGACCGCAGAGGAGATAGGAAACGCTTTATGCGGTAGTGGCGAAGTTTGCCGTTCGTCTGTTTTGTCTCCGGCTTTTCTTGCGTCTCCATGATCGACGCCCGTCCACATTGGCGGGTCCCGTCACCCACCCCCGGCCACACGACTTGCGGCGTCGCCCGTCGGCGCACGACCCGCCGAGTGCGCACCACTTCGCGCGCTTTCGCTCCCCTTCGCGTCCATTCACGCCCCTTCGCGACATCCCGCGTCGACGCTTCTATAGGGGTGGTGATCGGGCCCGGGGGTTCGTGATCCGCTAGGTTCGATGCCG